>JBEDET010000039.1:0-21108 GCA_041175505.1 Pseudomonadota bacterium | reverse complement strand
GTTTGGGCTTTGTCGACCAAAGCCGCGATGATCTCGACCCCAACAAAAATGTGTGGGAAGAAATTTCCGGCGGCGCCGACTTTATGAAATTGGGCAAGCATGAAACGCCGACCCGCGCCTATGTTGGTGCGTTCAATTTCAAGGGCACCGACCAGCAGAAAAAGGTTGGTTTATTGTCCGGTGGTGAACGCAACCGCGTGCACATGGCGAAGATGTTGAAAGAAGGCGGCAACGTGCTTCTGCTCGACGAACCTACCAACGACTTGGACGTTGAAACATTGTCGGCGCTTGAAGAAGCGTTGGAAAGCTTCGCAGGTTGCGCGGTGGTCATCAGCCATGACCGCTTCTTCCTTGACCGTCTTGCAACGCATATCCTCGCGTTTGAAGGCGACAGCCATGTCGAATGGTTTGAAGGCAACTTTGAATCATACGAAGAAGACAAAATCGCGCGCCTTGGCGACGAAGCGACCCGTCCGCATCGTGCAACCTATAAGAAGATGACGCGTTAATGGTGACATGAAGCGAACCCTCCTCGTCAACCGCGGCAACGCGGATGCATTAGAGGAGGGCGCTTCGGCCATTAGGATAATGTGACGCGGTTTAGGGAACCAGCCAGCGCCCAAGCCATAGATTTTGCGCTTCATCCCACTGCCATCGTGCGCGCCGGTGCCCTGCATTGGCCAAATACAGCCATTCGATGCTGTCGACTTGAAACATCAAAGCCGCAAAATTGCCCCGGTAATCGGCCAATTGTTCTTCGGCCGGTTGTTTGCCTTCAATCCATTCGGGCAATCCTGATGACGGTTGCGCAATCGGCGTGCCGGGTGCCGCTTCGGCCATGTAACAACGGCGGGCAAATGGCGTTGAACCGGACCATGCCGTATCTGCAACATCGCCGTCGACGGCAATGTGGGCGCGACCGGACAGCCGGATCTGCGCTTTTGCCGCTGGGTCATAAAACAAAACACTGGCCGCCGCGCCGCTTTGCAGTTGCGCGGTTTTGTCGGACCGTGCGTCGGTATGAAAGCGCAAGCTTCGGCTATCACGCGACACCGCGCGCAGGATCATGATGCGCAGTTGCGGCGTGCCGTCTTTATCAACGGTACCGACGGTCGGTGTGTGCGCGGGGCTGTTTCGGTCTTTTACACCCGCTTCAACGACATTCCATGCCTCTGCTAAACTCGCATCAAGGTCGTTATAATAGGTTGGCAAGGCGACCTGATTGGTCATTGAGCCTCAAACTCGTCGCTTTGGTCGTTGAGCACGTGTAGGATGCCGTCGGCGATGCCGAAATAGGCACCATGTAGCTTCAGCTGCCCGGATTGTTCGCGCTCTGCAATGAATGGAAATGTGCGCAGGTTTTTCAAACTCACCCTTATGGCGTCGAGTTCCAAATCATGTTGTGGGTCGTCAGAGGCTGATGCTAAAATCTTGTCACGGGCAGGGCGCACAATATCTACCCAGCCATCGATGAAACTGTGGCCACCGTGGCCCAGATTTGCACCTTCCAACGAAGCTTTAATGCCGCCGCACTGGGCGTGGCCGAGCACAACGATGTGCCGCACTTCCAACCCCATTACGCCAAATTCAATGGCCGCAGACACACCATGCAACCCGCCGCCGATTTCATAAGGCGGAACGAGGCTTGCCACATTGCGCAACGCAAAAACCTGACCGGGCGTTGTGTCAAACACCGTTGCTGGGTCGACCCGGCTGTCGCTGCACGAGATAATCATGATTGGCGGGGCCTGACCATCACTGGCGAGTTCG
Organism: Pseudomonadota bacterium; assembly: GCA_041175505.1. GTDB lineage: Bacteria > Pseudomonadota > Alphaproteobacteria > Sphingomonadales > Sphingomonadaceae > Sphingorhabdus_B. The sequence goes on along the minus strand of JBEDET010000039.1, from coordinate 19,338 downwards.
TCATAGCGAGCTTTCTGACGGACATAAGCGTCAGATTTGAAGCGGCGGTATCCGTCTACCAGTTGGTCAAATTCAGACATTAAAATCTTTCTCCGCGCACAACCTGCACATCGCCGATGGTGAGCAACATCCCATAGCTGTCGAGCAATGGCGCAATCGCCTCAATCAAGCCAGACGTCTTGGCCTCGGATGCGATAGCCAGCACGATGGTTTTGGCGCTTGCTCCCGTGACATCGTCATCTTGCCATGCACCAGCGCGGCCACCGCCAGAATCGACGTGAACCACGCTCCAGCCAGATATATCGACCGCTTTCAATTGCGCGACAACACGCGGCACGAGCGGCGTATCCAACAGAATTTCGATCCGCTTACGGCTGACAGTTTGAATCATAAATCATCCTATTGCTTTGGCGAATGCCGCAAAAATGCTGATGCCAAAGATGATGTTGAAAGGAAAGGTAACGCCAAGTGACATGCTGAGGTAAATGCCGGGGTCAGCTTTCGGCAGGGCAAGCCGCATCGCAGCCGGAACGGCGATGTACGAGGCACTTGCCGCCAAGATGCCAAGCGTAGCGGCAGACGCCACGTCAAGACCGACCAATGTTCCGACAATGGTACCAATTGCGCCGTTTAACAAAGGTATGACAATTGCGAGGCTAAACAAGCGGAGGTTCATCTTGCGCGACTGGATAAGCCGCCGTGCTGCGATCAGCCCCATATCCAGCAGGAACAAGCAAAGCACACCGCGGAATCCGGTGTCGAACAATGGTTTGATTGGCGCGAAGCCATCGCTGCCGGCGACGATACCAATGATAAAGCTGCCGACCAAAATCATAACCGACGCGTTGGTCAGAACTTCGTGCCATGGCGTGGAGGATTTTTCGCCCGCGTCTTTGTCGCCGCGCCGCGCGAGCATGAGGCCCGAGATAATGGCTGGCGTTTCCATCAATGCAAGAACGGCGACCATATAGCCTGCTGGGCCGAGACCTTGGCCGGTGAGAATTTCCTTTGCGGTAACAAACGTAACCACGCTGACCGAGCCATAATGAGCGGCGACCGCGCCAGCATCTACTTTCGAAAGCCCGCCAAATTGCCGAAGCAAGGCGAATGCGATGACCGGCAAAAGAAAGCTGAGGGCAAGGCCTGCCAACGCGGCAGCGGCCACTTCTGCAGTGACCCCGCTGTTCGCCACCTCAACGCCGCCCTTTAAACCAATGGCAGCCATCAGATAGATCGACATGGCTTTGGCGAAGGCTTCGGGAATGCTGAGGTCGGACTTAAGTGCGGCAGCAATGAAGCCGAGGACGAAAAAGAGAATTACCGGCGACGTCAGTGTGTCGATTATCATCATAACCTCTTTGCGAATTTTGCAACCCATAGCAGGCAAGTTGCAGTTGGCAAGTTGGGGTGCGGCGGCTATTCGAACAGCATGAACGTTCCGATATCGATACCCGAGCGCCCCGTGCGCGAACGCAAGCCGGATTGGATCCGCGTCAAGGCACCTACTGGTGCTGGTTTCAACGAGACCCGCAAATTGATGCGGGACTTGAATTTGAACACCGTGTGCGAAGAGGCGGCTTGCCCAAATATCGGCGAATGTTGGACCAAAAAGCACGCAACGGTGATGATCCTTGGCGATGTGTGCACCCGGGCATGTGCCTTTTGTAACGTCAAAACCGGAATGCCACGCGCTGTCGATCCGTTAGAGCCGGAGCATGTGGCGATTGCTGCGGCGAAAATGGGCCTTGAACATATCGTCATTACTTCGGTTGATCGCGATGATTTGCCCGATGGTGGCGCCAGCCAATTTGTGAAGGTGATCGAAGCGTTGCGTCGCAACACACCGAACACCACGATTGAAATCCTGACGCCGGATTTCCGGAACAAGGCACAAGCGGCGGTTGAGGCCATCGTTACGGCGCGGCCTGATGTGTACAACCACAATCTGGAGACTGTTCCGCGGCTTTATCCAACTATCCGGCCCGGCGCGCGTTATTACGCATCGCTTCGCTTGCTGGAGACCGTAAAACGCCACGACCCATCGATTTTCACCAAGTCGGGCGTCATGCTTGGTTTGGGTGAAGAGCGCATGGAAGTGCATCAGGTGATGGATGACATGCGCAGCGCGGACATCGATTTTCTGACGATGGGGCAATATTTGCAGCCAACGCCCAAGCACACAAAGGTGATGGACTTTGTGACGCCAGCGGCATTTGACGCGTATGCGGCGATTGCCCGTGCGAAGGGTTTCTTGCTTGTTGCAGCTTCGCCGCTCACACGGTCGAGCTATCACGCGGGCGATGATTTTGCGAAAATGCGCGACGCGCGCGCGGCGCAATTGGCCAAGGCTCGGTAACAGCCCCGATGCCGCATCATCACGAACGCCGTCATTTGCCGCACAGTGCGGAACAAATGTACAATCTGGTGGCCGATGTTGCGCGCTATCCCGAATTTTTACCGTGGGTCAGTGCCATCCGCATTCGCAAGGATGAAGAGGACGAAATGCTGGCGGACATGATTGTCGGCTTCAAATCGCTTCGGGAAACCTTCAGCAGCCGGGTCGTTAAAACGCCGCGTTCGTCGATTGTCGTCGATTATCTCGATGGCCCCATGAAGCATTTACACAACGCTTGGACATTTGAAGATGTCGCGGGCGGCGGATCGATTGTCGATTTCACGGTCGATTTTTCATTCCGCAACCGTGTGTTTGAGGCACTGGCCGGGCAGTTTTTTGATTCAGCCCTGCGCAAAATGACGACGGCCTTTATCGACCGTGCGGACGCACTTTACGGGGCAGGCGGCAGCAAAAGCTCAAGCGCATAAAGCGTTGCAAAGGCGCGGATATCGGCGCGGCTTTTATCTTCACCAAATGCTTTCTTATCACCGACCACGTCTTCGGGATTTTGCCCTTTCAGCGCGACTGCAAAGACAACTGTGCCCACGGGCTTGTTCGCTGTTCCGCCATCAGGGCCAGCCACGCCGCTGATCGCCACGGCAATGTCTGCGCCACTTTTCTTTAACGCGCCCTGCGCCATCGCCCAGGCGACGGCGACCGACACAGCGCCAAAGGTGTCGATAATATCTTCATTGACCCCCAGCATCGTCATCTTGGCTTCGTTGCTATATGTCACATAGCCCGATCCCAATATGGCGCTGCTGCCGGGGACTTCGGTGATTGCGGCAGTCACCAGCCCGCCCGTGCAGCTTTCAGCGACAGCGACAGTGCGGCCAGCGGCCTTGTTTTCGGCAACTACACGCGCGGCCATTTGCGCGATATCGGCGGGTAAAACGGTGTCCATAATCAATGTTTCTCAAAAGTAGCGGTGGCCTGCGCAGCGATGCCTTCACCGCGGCCTGTAAAACCCAGCATCTCGGTGGTTGTTGCCTTTACCGATATACAATCAACATCAACAGCCATTATTTCGGCCAGCCGTTGCCGCATCTGCCCCCGGAAGGGACCAACTTTAGGGCGCTCGCAAATGATGGTCACATCGGCATTGGCGAGTGCATAGCCCTCGTCGCGCGCGAGCTGCATCGCATAGGCCAGAAACCTGTCTGATGATGCGCCGCGCCATTGCGGGTCCGTCGGCGGAAAATGGTCGCCAATGTCGCCCTTGGCTATAGCACCCAAGATCGCATCGGTGAGCGCATGCATGGCCACGTCCGCATCGCTGTGCCCCGCAAGACCTTTGTCATGCGGAATAAGGATGCCGCACAGCCAAAGTTCGGCATCGGGCACAAGGCGATGCACGTCAAATCCATTGCCACTTCGAAATGACGGCATAGTCGATCCTGCAAAATCGGTTGAAAAGGTGAATTTGTTGAGCGTTTCTGATCCTGGAACAATGCGGACCTGCCCACCACTGGCCATCAGCATGCGGGCATCATCCGTAGGTTCGTCGCCGGTCCATTCGTTGTGCGCGGCAAATATATCGGCGAAGGCGAAGGCCTGCGGTGTTTGAATGCGCCACAAATGTTCGCGGTCGACGGTTTCGGACAGATTTTGATCGCCTCTGGAGAGACTGTCCACAACGGGTAGGGCAGGAACAGCCCCGGGCGCTTCGTCCAATGCGTGGATCAGGTCATCAATGACCGTGCCGGGCAGAAATGGTCGTGCGGCGTCATGGATGAGAATTCGGTTTGCGCCGCCATCGGCTGCAATCGCCTTCAACCCCAAATGCACGCTTTCCCGCCGTGTCGCGCCGCCCTGAACAAAGATCGCCTCGGGCAGGCCGCGCAGTGCTACCGAAGCCTCGGCCTCTTGGCCTGCGCCAATCGCAACATAGACCTTCGAAATCGATGGATGCGCGGACAGCGCTTCATAGCTGTGCCGCAGCATGGGCTTGCCGCGTACCGGACGATATTGTTTCGGGATATCTCCGCCCGCGCGACTTCCAGAGCCAGCGGCAACAATGAGCGCAACGGTGATGGGAGCAGATACCATAGCCGCGCTCTAGCGACAGCGCACTTGCCCGCCAAGCCGAAAGCGGGTAACGGCCTGCCTAAATTTTAGGCAAGTTTTGAAAATGCAGCTGAAACCTATCCAAATCGGCAATATTGAAATCAATTGTCCCGTCATTTTGGCGCCGATGACTGGCGTCACCGATATGCCGTTCCGCAAAATCGTCCGGCAATTTGGCTCTGGCTTGAACGTAACCGAGATGATTGCCAGCCAAGCGATGATCCGCGAAACGCGCCAGAGCATCCAAAAATGCGAGTGGGACGCGATTGAAGAGCCTGTGTCGATGCAGTTAGCTGGCTGCGCACCATATGAAATGGGTGAGGCGGCGAAGCTGAACGAAGACCGCGGCGCGGCGATTATCGATATCAACATGGGTTGCCCCGTGAAAAAGGTGGTGAACGGCGATGCAGGCTCTGCATTGATGCGCGACCTGCCGCTGGCGGCCAGCCTGATCGAGGCGACGGTGAAGGCCGTGTCCGTGCCCGTTACCGTCAAGATGCGGATGGGCTGGGACCATGGTAGCCTGAACGCGCCTGAACTCGCCCGTATCGCCGAAGACCTTGGCGCCAAGATGATCACCGTCCACGGCCGCACCCGCAACCAGATGTATAAGGGTTCAGCCGACTGGGCGTTTGTGCGCAAGGTGAAAGACGCGGTATCGCTTCCGGTCATCGTCAATGGCGACATTTGCACCATCGAAGATGCCCGCAATGCGTTGGAACAAAGTGGTGCCGATGGCGTGATGGTCGGCCGCGGCGCATATGGGAAGCCGTGGCTCTTGGGTCAGATGATGCACTGGTTCCGGACAGGGCAGACCATTGCCGATCCGGACATCGATGCCCAGTTCCACCTGATCATGGACCATTATCGCGCCATGCTTGATCATTATGGCGGCGAAGTTGGCCTGCGCATCGCGCGCAAACATATTGGTTGGTATACCAAGGGGCTGAATGGTTCCGCCGAGTTCCGCAATTTCGTAAACCGCATTGATGATCCCGATGTTGTCATCGACGAGCTGACACGCTTTTACGAACCGTTCCTGACGCGGTCGGCCGCCTGATTGATGTCCCAGATCACACATCGCCCCGAATATAGCCAAATGCTGGCGAGTATTGCGGTGCCGGTGCTGTTGATCTCTCCTGACCACCTCATCAGTTATGCGAACGATGCGAGCGAAGCCTTTTTTGGCCGAAGCCGCAGGCGGCTTGAGGGGCACCGCATCGACGAAGCGCTCATATTTGAAAGCGATCGGATGAATGCGGCTCTGCTCGCGCGTGAAGGCGACATTTCTGCGCAGGATATGGAGCTAAAAACGCCTTATGGGGTGATCATGGTCGATATTAACATATCCGCCGTGGCCAAAGAACCCGATTGGCGCATCGCGGTCATATCCCCGCGTAATGGTGGCCGCGAACATATTGGGGACCAGCGCGACGCGGGTCAGCAACAGGCGATGGGTGCCCCTGCGATATTGGGGCATGAAATCAAAAACCCCTTGGCGGGCATAAAGGGCGCGGCACAATTGCTGGCACGTCAGGTCGATGAAAAAAGCCGCGCGTTGACCGAGCTTATTGTTAACGAAGTTGACCGCATCGCCCGCTTGCTTGACCAAATGCAAAAGCTGGGGCGGTCGGAGCGGCCCGAATTGGCACCGGCGAATATCCATTTATTGATTGAGCGCGCCATTCGTTCCCTGCGCGCGGCGAACCGTGCCATGCCCGAAATTTCCATCAATTATGACCCGTCGCTGCCCGATGTGTATATCGATGCCGACGGGATGGTTCAGGTGCTCATCAACCTCCTGCAAAACGCGATCGATGCGCTGAACGGGCGTCTTGACGGCGTGATTGGCATTTCGACGCGCTATGTGATGAGCGGCGCGCTGCGCGACACCGACATTGACCGGCGCGCCATTAAATTGCCGGTTGAAATCGCGATATCCGACAATGGCGCGGGCGTGCCTGATCATATTGCCGACGAACTGTTTTCGCCATTCGTGACGACAAAGCGTGACGGGCAGGGGCTTGGCCTCGCCATTGTGCGCAAGCTGGTGCAGCAAATGAACAGCAGGGTCTTGTTCGAGCGCGATCATGCCCTTGGGCAAACCACATTCCGGCTTTTGCTTCCGGTAGCTTCAGGGAAGGCAAGCGAATGAAGCCAGCTAAGGTTCTTATTGTCGAAGATGACGCGTCCATCGGTCTCGTCGTATGCGCCGCGCTTGAGGCGGAGAATATCGAAACGCAAATTTGCGATACCGTTGCCGCGCGCGATGCTGCGCTTGCCAATGGCCATTTCGACCTGATGCTGACCGACGTCGTGTTGAAAGACAGCGACGGCCTGTCGACGCTGAAAGAGATATTGGCCAAAACGCCCGATATGCCCGTCATCATCATGTCTGCACAAAACACGCTGGAGACCGCCGTGCGTGCCAGCGAGATTGATGCGTTTGAATATTTCCCAAAGCCGTTTGATCTCAACGACCTTGTCTTGGCGGTAAAGCAAGGCATCGAAAAACGCCGCTCGACCGCCTCTGACCCTTTTGAAGCCTTAAGCGAAGCCAATCTGCCGATGATTGGACGCAGTGCCGCGATGCAGGATGTGTACCGCATGGTGGCGCGGCTGTTGCGGAATGACCTGTCGGTCCTGATTTCAGGGGAAAGCGGGACGGGCAAGGAACTGGTGGCTGAAGCGATCCACAATCTGGGGCACCGCAAAACCGGGCCATTTGTCGCGGTCAACATGGCGGCGATCCCGAGCGAATTGATTGAGGCGGAGCTGTTCGGACACGAAAAAGGCGCGTTTACCGGGGCAGTTGGCCAATCCATTGGCCGGTTTGAACAGGCCCAAGGCGGCACATTATTCCTCGACGAAATTGGCGACATGCCGATGCACGCACAGACGCGGCTTTTGCGCGCGCTGCAGAGCGGCGTCATCAGCCGCATTGGCGGAAAAGCGAGCATTCGCCTTGATGTCCGCATCGTCGCGGCGACCAACCAGAATTTGGCCGCTTTGATTGAAAAGGGCGGGTTTCGGGAGGATCTGTTCTACCGCCTGAACGTCGTGCCCATCGAGATGCCCCCGCTGCGCGATCGCACGGAAGACATTGGCCTGCTTGCACAGCATTTCCTGATGATGGCGGCCAAGGACGGCCTGCCCATGCGCAAAATTGACGATGGGGCTGTCGGTCAATTAATGGCGATGCCCTGGCGCGGAAATATCCGCGAGTTGAAGAACCTTATTTATCGCCTGGCATTGTTGTGCCGCGAAGATACGATCACAGAAAGCACGATCCACCAGTTTGTGGAACCTGCGCATGATGCTGACCCGCAGATTCAAGGCGCGAGCTTCGAAGCGGCTGTTGCGCAGTTCCTGCGAGATCAAAAGCAGCGCGGGCATTTGCGCGAAAAGCTATATCCACGCGCCTTGGCCCAGTTCGAGATTCCATTGCTGCAGCATGTGATGAAGCAAGTGAAGGGGAACCAGCTTAAAGCCGCAGCTTTGCTTGGTATCAACCGCAACACGCTACGCAAAAAACTGACCGATTATGGCATTGGTCCCGCTGGGGGACGCTAGAACGGTGTTTAGCCAAGATACATAGCGTTTGAAGGGCAATTTTGTGCTTTTCAGGTAACGCAATGAGTGCCACAGTGTCTTTATGGCAACAATCGGATTAGCGGAGGAAACAGGTTCACCGTCCGCTGCTCGTCGTCTTTTTGAATGGTTTGCCGACCTGCTCGGCAACAGCCAATCGATCAAATTTCTGGAAATCGCCAGTGGTGTAATGCTCGTCGTTGCAGGGGTTGTGACCGCAATATTGCTTATCGACCAAGGGCCGCAATCGGAGCCTTTGGCACCGGCTGCCTCCGCAACCATGTTGGTCAGTAACCTGTTGCCAGCGACATTGCTGCTTGTTCTCTTCGGGCGGCGTGTGGCCCTCAAGCGGGCGGAGAATAGCAACATTGGCAGCAAGCAATTGCTGCACGTCCGTTTGGTCGCGATATTTTCGGCGATTACGGCGGTCCCGACTGTGCTGTTGGTTATCTTTGCCTCATTGCTGTTCCAAAGCGGTGTGCAATTCTGGTTCTCGGGTTCGGCACGCGGCATGCTCGAAAATGCGGGCGAGCTCGCCAAGGGATATTATGAAGTAAATGCCAAGGATGTCGGCGACGAAACCCTTACGATGGCAGGGGATTTCCGGAACGCTTTGGGCCAGACCAATCCAGATGATCCCGCCTTCCTCAGTTACTATCTCGAACAGGTCTTCAGGCGCCGATTAAGCGAGTCTGCTATCGTTTCAGTTGGCGCCGACGGGGTTCAGCGGACTGAAGCGGTCGCAACTGAAAATGACGACCGAAAGCAAGACTGGATTGCGCGAGACATACTCGCCAAGTTGAACGCAGGTGAGGGCGTTGTTATCGCCAATCGGTCAGACCGGATCGAAGCCGTCACCGTCTTGTTCGATACACCCCGCAGTTATCTCTATACCAGTCGGGCTTTGTCCGTGCCTTCATTCGCGCTTGGCGAAAAGGCCCAGTCCGTTTTGCAAGACTATGACAAAATGGTCGCGCGGTCGCGGGCGTTGCAGATCCAGTTCAATCTCGCGCTCTATTTTGTGTCGCTGATGATTATTGGCATCACGCTTTGGATTGCGCTGCGCGTCGCGGACCGCTTGGTAAGGCCGGTCAACAATCTGGTGGATGCCGCACAAAGAATTGCAGACGGCGACCTATCGGCGCGGGTCACCGAAGATCAATTCCGCGATGACGAGGTTGGCTTCCTGTCGCAATCATTCAACCGCATGACCGAGCGACTACAGCAGCAAACGGGCGCATTGCTGGCCACCAACCATCAGTTGGGTGAGCGGCGTTTGTTTATCGAGGCCGTGCTGGAATCGGTGTCGGCAGGTGTGGTTTCGGTTGATGGCAATGGCGTGGTCCAGCTGGCGAATTCCACCGCAGAAAAGCTGCTGAAGCATGAGTCCGATTCTATTGTCGGCCAAAAGTTCGAAGTGGTCGCGCCCGCGCTCGCCGCTTTGGCGAGCGAAAGCCCGCGGGGCGTTGTGCAGCTTGGTGATGGACCAGAGCCGCTGACGGTCGCTGTTACCGTGTCTCCACGCGAGCAGGGCAGTGTGGTCACCTTCGAGGACATCAGCCAGCAGCTTGCCGATCAACGCCGCGCTGCATGGTCTGATGTGGCTCGCCGGATCGCGCACGAAATTAAAAACCCGCTGACGCCCATCCAATTGGCGGCAGAGCGGCTTCAGCGTCGCTTCGGCAAGCACATTGCCCAAGATGAAGCGATATTCGCGCAGCTGACCAGCACCATCGTGCGTCAAGTCGGGGACTTGCGAAATATCGTCGATGAATTTTCATCGTTCGCGCGGATGCCAAAACCTTTGTTCCGTTCCGAAAATGTTCACGACATTGTGGGGCATGCTGTGTTCATGTTTGAGGTTGCACATCCCGACATCAGCTTCCGTTATAATCAAGATGGCTCGTTCCCGACATTGATTTCCGACCGACGCCAATTGGGGCAGGCGATTACGAACATCCTGAAAAATGCCGTTGAATCGATACAAGAGAAAAAGAAAACGGTGGAAGTCGATGGCGCGATAGTCATCGATCTAGTCGTCGAAGGCGATGGGTTGATCATCCGCATTGCGGACAATGGCATTGGCCTGCCACCGGACCGTCAGCGGATTATGGAGCCCTATATCACCAACCGTGCAACCGGTTCGGGGCTTGGCCTCGCGATCGTTAAGAAAATTATTGAAGAACATTTTGGAGAGATTTCTCTGTCAGACAACCAACCAGAAGGCGCGGTTGTGACGTTGAAGTTCAATCCGGAAATCGTAGCATTGCGGGTAGGCAAGTTGAACGCGGCCCCGCCAGCAGTCAATTCAGATGAGGACATGGGCTAATATGGCACTCGACATACTGATTGTAGACGACGAGCAAGACATTCGGGACTTGGTCTCCGGCGTCCTTGACGATGAGGGATATGGCACAAGGACCGCCGCGTCGGCCGACGAGGCCTTGGCGGCATTGGACGAGCGGTTGCCGTCGCTTATCCTTCTGGACGTATGGCTGCGCGGGTCGTCCATGGACGGCATTGAGCTGCTGCGCGCTATCAAGCTACGCGATCCGCAGATTCCCGTTATCGTCTTTTCGGGGCATGGCAATATCGACACCGCGGTTGCCGCCATTGGCCATGGTGCGGCCGACTTTATTGAAAAGCCATTCGAAGCCAGCAAGCTTTTGCACTTGGTTTCGAAAGCGACCGAGACCGAACGCCTTCGCGCTGAAAACGCGGCGCTAAAGGCGCGGGTAGGACATTCGGAAGAACTCACCGGATCGTCGGCCGCGATCAACGCCGTGCGTGCCACGCTGAAGAAAGTGGCCGGTACAGGCAGCCGGATGCTGATCACGGGTCCCGCTGGCGTTGGCAAAGAGGTTGCTGCCCGCTTGCTCCATAGCTGGAGCCCGCGTTCAGACTCCGCCTTTGTATCGGTGAGTGCAGCCCGCTTGTCCCCAGAGCGCTTTGATGAAGAGCTGTTCGGTATCGAAAAAGATGGCCGGCTTGTGCAGGCTGGCATGTTGGAAAAAGCGCATGGCGGCACGTTGTTTCTCGACGAAGTTGCCGACATGCCGTGGACCACGCAGGGTAAGATTTTGCGTGTTTTAACCGACCAAAGCTTTGTGCGGGTAGGGGGCGACCGGCAAATTCGTGTCGATGTTCGCTTTGTCTCGGCCACTGCGCGTGATTTGGCGATTGAGATTGCGGAGGGGCGCTTTCGCGAAGATCTCTTCTACCGCTTAAATGTCGTGCCCGTTGAAATTCCGCCATTGTCTGGCCGTCGCGAGGATATTCCGGACCTCGCCAATCATTATGCGGCGCGTTTTGCTTCGGAACATCGCATTCCACCGCCTTATTTTTCCGATGACGCCATGGCCGCGCTTCAGGCGTGTGAATGGCCGGGAAATGTCCGCCAGTTGCGCAATATTATTGAGCGGACGATTATATTGGCGCCAGCAAACCGGGTCCACACGATTGACGCGGACATGCTGCCCTCGGAAGTCATCAACAGCTATGAAGGCACGGAGCATAATGTCACGTCGCTGATGGGCGCGCCCTTGCGTGAGGCGCGTGAGGCGTTTGAGCGCGAATATCTGCGCGTTCAGATTAAGCGCTTTTCCGGCAATATTTCCAAGACGGCGGCCTTTGTCGGGATGGAGCGTTCTGCGCTGCATCGTAAGCTCAAGCTACTTGGCATTTCCGTGCGGAAAAACGGTCTGGAGCTTGAAGAAGACAGCGACTCATGAGTCCAATTGCGCCGTCTGCACTCCTCGTGTATACGCGCTTTTGCCCCGGCTCACTCCCTTTTAGGGTCTCCCGTTAAGCCGAGCACAACAAAAATATAATCGGATAATAATAATGACTGAAAAAAATAACGGACTGCAAGATCTGTTTCTGAACTCGCTGAGAAAATCAAAAACACCGGTGACCATGTTTTTGGTCAAAGGTGTAAAGCTTCAGGGCGTAGTCACCTGGTTTGACAACTTCTCCGTGCTGTTGCGCCGTGATGGCATGTCCCAGCTGGTCTATAAGCATAGCATTTCTACGATTATGCCATCTGTCTCGCCCGATCGGTCGGTGTTTGATGACATGATGAGCCGTACCAGCCACCGTGCAGGCATGCTGCAGGATGTTTTTTTGCATGCCATGTGCGACAAGAAGGAGCCTGTCACGACGTTCCTCGTCAATGGTGTGATGCTTCAGGGTGGTATTGCGGCCTATGACCTGTTTTCGGTTCTGCTGGAACGCGATGGCACGACGCAGCTGGTGTATAAGCATGCCATATCGACTATTCAGCCTGAACATCCCGTAAATCTCGCCGAATATAATCAGGGCGTGGATGAGGATGATATTTGAGCGTTTTTCAACGTAGCGAAACCGACGAATTTGCGCGCGGTGCGCGTGCGTTGGTTATTTACCCCGAATTGCCCGGACGGGCTTCGGTAGGCCCAGAGGCGCGGCTTGCCGAGGCCGAGGGCCTTGCCTTGGCCATTGGCCTGAATGTCGTCCAGAAAAAGCATTTCCGCGTGCGTTCGCCGCGCGCGGTTACCTTGCTTGGTGGCGGGCAGGTCGAAGAAATTGCGCAGATAGGCAAGGACTTGGAAATCGACCTGTTGATCGTCGATGCGTCTTTGACCGCCATTCAGCAGCGCAATCTGGAAGAACGCACCGGATTGAAAACCATTGACCGTACCGGGCTCATCCTCGAAATTTTTGGCGAGCGTGCAGCAACAGCCGAAGGACGGTTGCAGGTTGAGCTGGCCCATTTGGATTATCAGGCCGGTCGCTTGGTGCGCAGCTGGACCCACTTGGAACGGCAGCGCGGCGGTTTCGGTTTCTTGGGCGGCCCGGGCGAAACGCAGATTGAGGCCGACCGCCGGATGATCCGCGACCGTATGGCGCGTTTGCGCCGGGAGCTTGAGGAGGTGAAACGGACGCGTTCGCTGCACCGTGCGCGCCGCAAAAGGGCGCCTTGGCCAGTGATCGCTTTGGTTGGCTATACCAACGCCGGCAAGTCGACCCTGTTCAACAGCCTGACCCGCGCGACTGTGTTGGCTGAAGATATGCTTTTTGCGACGCTGGACCCTACCATGCGGGAAATTTCCTTGCCGGGGGTGGAAAAGGCAATTTTGTCGGACACGGTGGGATTTGTTTCCGACCTGCCAACGCAATTGGTTGCCGCGTTCCGCGCCACGCTCGAAGAAGTGATCTCCGCGGATATCATTGTGCATGTCCGCGATATTTCGCATAGCGAAACCGATGCGCAACGTGACGATGTTCTGCAAATCCTGCGCGATTTGGGCGTTTTGGACGATGAAGATGCCGCAAACCAACCGCGGATGTTGGAGGTCTGGAACAAGATTGACCTGCTCGATGCCGAAAAGCGTGAGGATATGTCGGCGCTTGTTCAGCGTAACGATGATGTGCTGATGATCTCAGCGCAGACGGGCGAGGGCGTTGATGCCTTTAAGGCGCATCTGTCCGCGCTCATTGCCAAGGGCAATCTTGTGCGGGCGGTTCGTTTAAAGGCCAGCGATGGCGCTGCGCTCGCATGGCTTCACGCGCGCGGAACAATCAACAGCCAGATTGTCGATGAAGACCTCGTCACTGTCGAAGCCTCACTCAGCCGCCAATTATGGGGCCAGTTCGATAAGCAATTCGCCCAAATAGAGGGCTGATTATTTCGCTTCCTTGGACTTCGCCTGCTGCCAAAGATCTTCTTTTTCATCGAGCGATAACGCTGTGAACCGATCGCCAGCGGAATCTTCCATATCGCGAAAGCGGCGTTCGAACTTTGCACTTGCGGATTTCAGCGCGGTTTCGGCGTCAACGTCATGAAACCGGGCGAAATTGACAACGGCGAACAACAAATCACCGATTTCTTCGGCAACATGTTCTTCTGAAGTTGCGGTTGCGACTTCCTCTAATTCCTCAATAATTTTGTTACGCGCACCGGACTGGTCGGGCCAATCAAATCCGGTTCTGGCGGCGCGCTTTTGAATTTTTTGCGCACGTAACAATGCGGGGAGGGCGCGGGCTACGCCTGCTAAGGCGCTGCTGTCCGATCCCGCCTCGCGTTCGCTGGCTTTGATCGTTTCCCAATTGTCGGGAATGCTTTTGGTTGGTGCATCTTGTTCGCCGAACACATGTGGATGACGGCGGACCATTTTATCGCAAATGCTGCTGACGACGTCGTTAAAGTCGAACTGGCCGATTTCAGACGCCATCTGGCTGTGGAATACGACTTGGAGGAGCAGGTCGCCCAATTCGTCTTTTAACGCATCGAGATCGTTGTTCTCGATGGCGTCCGCGACTTCATAGGCTTCCTCGATCGTATATGGCGCAATGGTCGAGAAATCTTGCTCCAGATCCCAAGGGCATCCGGTCTGCGGATCGCGCAATCGCGCCATAATATCTGTGAGGGGGGTAATATCAGCCTGCATCGGTCCAGCCATAAATAAGTTCGATAATATATATTATGTTAAGTAAAATTGAATGACGTCGGTTTAAGCACGTCGTATCGACCCATTATCATTGCTTCAACGTCATGACATTTGCCTCAACCTTCCAGCTTTGCATGCTGTCGAGAAAGTTCATGCCCAGAACGTTCGTGTCGCCGAAATTCTCCGACACCACAACATTGTGCTGCCCGATTTCGTGCGTTCCAATCTTCAACGATTGAATGACACCGCGCTGCGCCGTTACGCGGCCATTCGCTGTATTCAGGAATACCGGATATCCAGTCGTATCAACCTCTATACCCGTTTCACGCGCCGTGTCGGCGTTTACGGCTGTGGTCGTCGCGCCGCTATCGATCATGAAGCGCACCGGCTTGCCATTTACACCAAGCTGAAGCCAGTAATGGCCGTCATCCTGCCGCCTGATGGTGATGTCTTCGCCGCTCACGCTCTGGCCAGCGGTGCCGGAAATGTCGGCTTTCACGCGCTCCCAAACGGCCTTAAATTCGAACCGGAAGCTGAATATTGCGAACAACGCCGCGAATATCGCTATCCACGCAAATGCCGCCTTCGCCACATATCCCAAAGGCAAACGCCGCGCCGCAAGCGAGCTTAATAACAACAATATGCAAACGACGCCCCAAATAAGCGATGGGCCGTCTTCCATGATGTTCATCGTACGGCCTTGGAAAACAGACTGTAGAAATTGTCTGAAGTCTCTTTAGCCAGAATGTCCGCGTCAACACCGCGCAATTGCGCCACATAACGCGCGGTATCCGCGACAAATGCAGGCTCGCCGGTCTTTCCGCGATGCGGAATTGGCGCCAAAAACGGTGCATCGGTTTCCACAAGCAGCCGGTCCGACGGCAGCCATTTCGCGACTGACTGAAGATCTTGGGCATTTTTGAACGTTACGATACCCGACAGCGAAATATACAGGCCAAGGTCCAATGCCGTCCGCGCAAAATCTGCGCTTGCGGTGAAGCAATGAATGACGCCGGTGAATGCACCCTTGGACATTTCGTCGCGCAATATCTCGGCCGTTTCCGCCTCTGCATCACGTGTGTGAATGATGATGGGAAGCCCGGTGTCCCGTGACGCCGTTATGTGTTCGCGAAAGGACAGGCCTTGCTGCGCGCGGTCGCTGTGGTCGTAGTAAAAATCGAGCCCCGTTTCGCCAATGGCAACAACACGTGGGTGCGCCGCACGCTCGATAAGCTTCTCAGCATCCATGCCTATATGCTGGTCCGCCTCATGCGGGTGAATGCCGACAGATGCCCACACGTCGGGTTCCTGTTCCGCAAGGCCGATAACCTCATCCCACTCGCGTTCGCGCGTCGAAATGTTGAGCATGGCAGACACACCGCTGCCGCGCGCACGCGCAAGAATCTCGCCTTGCTGCTCGACTAAGCCCTTATAATTCAGGTGGCAGTGGGAATCGACGAACATCAGGCCGCAGTCCCCTCCTCCGCCGGCATTTCCAATCGGGGGAATAGCCCGACGGGCTGGGCAATTTGGTAATTGCTCTCGGCCAAAGGTGAATACCAATGCGATCCTGCCGCATGGAAGTTCCGTACATCAAGCGGAACGCCCATTTGGTCGAGAAGTTTGGTCGCTGACCTAGGAATGATTGGCAAAGCAGCTATGGCCAATTGCGCGATACAGATGAACAGCGTGGCAAGCACGGTTTCCATACGTTCTGGATCGGTTTTCTTGAGCGCCCACGGCGCCTGCACATCGACATAGGCGTTGCAGGCAAATACCGCCTGCATCCAGCTTTCTAGACCCTGTGACATCGCCAAATCTTCGTAATGCGCCGGAATATGCTGCGATACGGTTGCCCCCACCAAATCCAACAGTGCTTTGTCATCGTCATTATGGCCGCGAATGGCGGGCAGATAGCCTTCGCAATTTTTGAAGATCAGAGACAATGTCCGCTGCGCCAAATTGCCGAAGCTGTTGGCGAGATCAGCATTCACGCGGGTGACAATCGCTTCGGGGCTATAGCTGCCATCCTGACCGAAGCTAACTTCACGCAGCAGGAAATAGCGCAACGCATCGACGCCAAACAATTCCGCAAGCTGCATCGGGTCAACAACATTGCCCAAGGACTTCGACATTTTCTCGCCACGGGACAGCAGGAATCCATGTCCAAACACCTGTTTAGGCAATGGCAAGCCAGCCGACATCAAAAATGCGGGCCAATATACGGTATGAAAGCGGACAATGTCCTTGCCAATGATATGCACGTTGGCTGGCCAAAATTTGCGCCATTCCTCGGTATCGTCGGGAAAGCCAATCGCGGAGATATAAGTGGTTAGCGCGTCCAACCAGACATACATGACATGATTTTCGCTGCCGGGAACTTTGACGCCCCAATCGAAACTGGTGCGCGAAACGGACAGGTCTTTCAGGCCGCCTTCAACAAACTTTACCGTTTCATTTTTCCGGCTATCGGGGCGGATAAAGTCAGGATGTGCGGCATAATATTCGAGCAATGGCTGTTCATATTTTGAAAGCCGGAAAAACCAGCTTTCTTCAACCGTCCATTCAACGGGCGTGCCCTGCGGCGACAGCTTCTGGCCCCCCTCGCCCTCAGTTAGCTCGGTTTCGTCATAATAAGCTTCGTCGCGGACCGAATACCATCCTTCATACCGGTCAAGATATAGGTCGCCAGCGGCTTCCAGCCGTTTCCAAATCGCTTGGCTGGCCTTGTGATGATGGTCCGACGTTGTACGGCAAAAATGATCAAAGGAAATATCAAGAGTGCTGCACATTTCCTTGAAATAAGATGACATTTCATCGGCGAGGTCGCGCGTTGCTTTGCCCGCTGCGCGTGCCGTCTGGTCCATTTTCAGGCCATGCTCATCGGTGCCAGTGACAAAGCGCACATCACGGCCCATCAACCGCTGAAACCGGGCAATCGCGTCGGTTGCGATCGCTTCATAGGCGTGACCGATATGCGGCTTGCCATTTGGATAGGCTATGGCGGTGGTAATATAAAAAGGTTCAGACATGGGGACTCTTGTATTTTTTGGCGAATTAGCTCGCCTTATGCGCTTGAACCGATGCCAGCAAGCTTCCCATTTGAAAGACGACGCTCTGCTTGTCCAAACTTAACGCGATGGCGCGTGCGGCCAGCCCGCTTGCGGCCTCCCACGCATCAATCCCGGCGCGTAGCTGACCGACGCCGAGCATGCGCGTATGCTCCGCGATCAGTGCAGGCGCGCGGCGCAGAAAGGCTTCATATCGGGGCTGCGCGGCCTTGAGCGATAGTTTTTCGGCCAAAGCGACGCGAATGGCATTATCCCGATCGCCTGAACGCAAAATGGACGTCATAGCGTCTTCCAACTCGTTAAGCCTTAACCCAAGGAAATCAAGCGCTTGGCCGGGTGCCCCGTTGCCCAAGCGGACCAGCGCATCGATATCGGGCTGGCTCGCCTCGGGCGCGGCGCGATGTAGTGCCTCGGCCATATCTGCGTCACACAATGGTTCAAAGCGCAATATCTGGCAGCGGGAGCGGATGGTCGGAAGCAACCGGTCACTGGCATGGCTGACCAAAAAGAAATAGGTCCCGACGGGCGGCTCTTCCAAAGATTTCAACAACGCGTTGGCACCGCCGCGTTCAAGATCGTCCGCAGAATCAATGATGATGGCGCGTTTATCGCTGAGCCCCGGACGCGATGTTAGCGCCTGCTGAACGCTGCGGATCTGATCGACCGTTATGCTGCGTTTGAGCTCGGTTTCATCGGTGACGTCGTCATCGTCCTTTGGTGCATCCTTCGGAAGCCGCTTCACCCACAAAATATCGGGATGGGAACCGCGGGCAATGAGATTTGCATGCACATTCGTTGGGTCCACAAGCGCCGACGCCGCTTTCAGGGCGAATGCAGATTTGCCAAGGCCCCTCGCCCCGGCCAATATCCAGCCATGGTGCGTTTTTCCGCTGTCGCAGGCTTTGGAAAACTGGCGCCATGCCTTGTCATGGCCGACATAGTCCATCAGGCTGGCTCCGCCAATAAGTCTGATATCTGCGCCACAAGCCGCGCCGTTACGTCCTCAGCCGTTCCTGACGCGTCCACCAGCCGCACTCTGGGTTCGCACTCGGCATAGCCTACGAACGCAATATCAACGTCCGAATGGAAATCCTCTGCCCGGCCCTGAATACGGTCGGGACGATTCTGGTCCCTCGTCGCTGCGCGCTGTGAGGCTTCTTTCGGATCAAGACGCAACACCAATGTGCGGTCGGGCAAAAGGCCGCGACTGCCGATGCCATGCAGCGTCATGATGTCATTATCCGACAAGCCCGAGCCTGCACCTTGATAGGCACGGCTGCTGTCGATGAAGCGATCCGCAATGACCCATTTGCCGCTTGCCAAGGCGGGTTCGATCAACCGTTCGACATGGTCGCTGCGTGCTGCGGCAAATAACAACGCTTCTGCGCGCGGGGCCCAGCGTTCTGCGCTTCCGCCCAGCAACAGTTGCCGGATGACCTCCGCACCCTCTGTTCCGCCGGGTTCGCGCGTTAAAATCACTTCATGCCCATGGCTTCGGATCATGTCGGCAAGCGCGTTGATCTGCGTAGACTTGCCTACGCCCTCCCCGCCTTCAATCGACAAAAAACGGCCACGCGCGGTCATGCGACCACCAATGGCCGCTTGGCTGTAATGGCGCGCGTGTAAAAGCCTGCTGGGGCTACCGATTCGTCAGCCAATAAGGGCATGATTTGCTCTGTTCCGTCCTCATATCTTGCGACAAGCCGTGCACGTGCACGCCCCGCTGAATAGGTGCCTTTAACAGCGCCGTATAGCGTGCGCACCTATCGAACAATAGCTGGCTTAA
>JBEDET010000038.1:0-21599 GCA_041175505.1 Pseudomonadota bacterium | reverse complement strand
CCGACACGCAGAATAGGAAGATAATGGACCTGCTCATCGCGACCCAAAATGTGGGTTTTTCACCGATTAAATTGTTTCTCGACGCTGATCTTGTGGTCAAGGCGGTCATCATCGGCCTTGCGCTGGCAAGCATTTGGGCGTGGACAATCATCGTCAGCTTCACGATCAAAATGTCGGGTATCAACCGCCAAAGCGAGACGTTTGAACGCGAATTTTGGGAAAGCAATGACATTGCTGCTTTCGCCAAAACACACAGCCAAAGCACGTTGCCCGTCGCCAAGGTATTTGCCGCAGGCATGACGGAATGGCGGCGTTCGACCAACGGCAAAACAATTGACCGTGCCGGGACGCGCGAGCGGCTGTCGACTGCGATGGACGCAATGATTGCGGCAGAAACCGACCGTTTGGCCAACCGTTTGAACTTTCTTGCGACTACGGGATCGGTCGCGCCCTTCGTTGGCCTGTTCGGAACCGTCTGGGGCATCATGCGCAGCTTTGCCGCGATTGCCGCCGAACAGAATTCAAGCCTCGCCGTCGTCGCGCCCGGCATTGCAGAGGCGCTTTTCGCGACCGCCATTGGCCTGTTCGCGGCCATTCCGGCGGTCATCGCCTATAACCGCTTTTCGCACCGGCTGAACCAATATGAAGCCCGCATGGGCCGCTTTGCCGATGGCTTCCACGGCACGCTATCGCGTGAGCTGGAGCATGAGGTTTAACGATGGCCATGAATACGTCTTCGGGTCGCAGTGGTGGCCGCGGCAGGCGTCGCGGCGGACAACGCGCGCCCATGGCCGACATCAACGTCACGCCCTTTGTCGATGTCATGCTCGTTCTGTTGATCATCTTCATGGTCACTGCGCCCTTGCTCGTCACCGGCGTTCCGGTTGAGCTTCCCGAAAGCCGCGCCAATGCGCTTGAGCAGCCGCAGGAGCCCATCGAAATTGCCATCGATCAATCCGGCACAACCTTTATCGATGGCACGCAAGTGGCACCCAGTGAACTGCCCGCGCGGCTTGAAGAAATTGCCGGCGCGCAAGACGCGGCAAAGCCACGCCAGATCATGCTGCGCGGGGATACGTCGATCAGCTACGGCCAAATCATGCGCGTGATGGGCGAGTTGAACCGTGCTGGACTGAATAGCGTGAGCTTGGTCACCACTGGTTCATCTGGCGAAAACTAACGATATGGCGATGGATCGGGTCGAGAAAGTCGGACTGGGCGCTGCGATTGGCGGCCATGTCATATTGCTGGGCGCGTTTGGCCTGGGTCTTTTGGCATCCGCAGACACCATCAAAAAGCAGGAATCGATTTCGGTTTCGCTGGTGGGTGAAATCGCCGATGTCTCGACTGCGCCCGATGCCATTCAGGAAGAGTCCGCGCCACCGGCCGCTGGCGACACCGCGCCGAGCGAACCGCCGCCTGCCCCGACCCCGGTGAAGCAAATCGAAAAACCGGTGGCCAAGCCAGTGCAGAAGCCCGCTGCGAAGGTGGCGGCCAAGAACGCGCCGGTGAAGCAGCCGCCAACCAAAGCGGCAACGCCAACCAAGCCCGGCGGGCTCAGCCGCAGTTTCGAAGACAGCATCAGCAATATCGGCAAGGCACCCGGCGCTGGCAAAGCCGTTGGCACGCCTGCTGCAAAGACTGCAACCGAAGTGCGCCGCTCAGTCGGCATCAGCATCGCTGGCCAAATCCGCAGCCGCGTTCGGGCATGTGCGCCATCGGGTATCGACATCAACAAAATCGAGACATTCGTCACGCTCAGCCTCGAACCATCGGGCAAGCTTACGTCCGTGCGCTTTGACAAGCAGGTCGGCGTGACCGATAGCAACCAACCGCAGGCTGGGCCGTTAAAGGACTGCATCTTGCAAGCCGTGCGCGCGGCGTCTCCCTATGACGGGCTTGACCCCGAATATTATGACGTCTGGAAAACCCACGCACTTCGTTTGCGCGCCACGGGATAAAGGAATGAAACATATGACCTCCTTCTCATTTTACCGGAAGCTCGCTTCTTTCCTGCTTCTGATTGTGGGCAGTCAAAGCGCCATGGCGCAAACCCCTCCGCCTGCGCCTGCCACGGATGAGCCGGAACTGGTCGAGTTTGACACATCGAAGACGCGCTCCATTGCCGTGCCTGCACTTGTGGCCCCCGCTCCGGCCGATACGCCGGCCGGCAACAGTGCAGCACTTGGCCGTCAAATCGCTGAAGTCATCTCATCCGACTTGCGCGCATCGGGTGTGTTTGAAACGCAAGGCCCCAACGGCCTGCGTGCGATCGCGTTGCCCGAGGTGACGGCACCGCAATTTGATTATTGGAAAGGCCGCACGGTCGAACAATTGGTTCAGGGTTTCGTCCGCGTGGGCGGCGACGGCAATCTGACGGTTGGCTGTTATTTGTATGACGTCGGCTTTGGCAATGAAACCACGCGCCTTGGCTTCAACGTGCCGCCGCGCGAATGGCGCAGGGCCGCGCACAAATGTGCTGATGCAATCTATGCGAAGCTGACTGGCGAACTGCCATTCTTTGACAGCCGCATTGCCTATATTGCCGAAACTGGCCCCAAGGGCAAACGCGTCAAACGCCTGGCGATCATGGATTCAGATGGCGCAAACCACCGTTTCATTACCAATGGCCAGTCAACGGCGCTGACGCCGCGTTTCTCGCCCAACTATAAATCGATCCTGTATCTGTCTTATGTCGACGGCAATCCACGCATCTATGTCTATGATATTGATGCCGGTCGGCAGCGGTTGATTACCCAATCGCGCAACCCGACCTTTGCGCCGCGCTGGTCGCCCGATGGGAAGACCATTTTATATTCCATGGCGGTTGCAGGAAACACCGACATCTACAAGATTTCGGCAAGCGGCGACGGCACGCCCGTCAAGCTGACAACATCCCCCGGCATCGACGTCGGCGGAAGCTTCTCTCCCGATGGTCGCCAGATTGTCTTTGAAAGCGACCGGTCGGGCAGCCAGCAAATCTATGTCATGAACGCTGATGGATCCAACCAACGGCGGATCAGCTTTGGTTCCGGGCGGTACGCAACCCCTGAATGGAGCCCGCGGGCGGACCTTATCGCCTATACCCGCATTGCGGGCGATTTCCGCGTCGGCACCATGCGCCCCGATGGTTCGGGCGAACGGCTGTTGACCGACAGCTGGCAGGACGAGGCGCCGACATGGGCGCCCAATGGCCGCGTCATCCAGTTCTTCCGCACCGCGAAGGGCAGCGGCAAAACCAGTATCTGGCAAGTCGATCTTACAGGATCGAACGAGCGCCAATTGCCGACGCCGGTTGACGGATCGGACCCCGCATGGGGACCGGTATTGCCGTGAGTGCGTTTCGATATTATTTCTGATATACATTCCGCGACACACATGCGGGCAAGCCGAAGGAGAAGACCATGAAGACCAGCACTATCAAGATGGCCGCCATATTGTTGGCATCGACCGCACTGGTTGCAGGCTGCGGCAAGAAAAAGGTCGAAGCACTGCCACCTGCGGCCGAGGGCACCGATTATGGCCAGCCCGAACCGGCCCCGCCTGCCCCTGCAAACCAGATCGTTCCGGGCAGCCAGGAAGATTTCCTGCAACAAGTTGGCCAATTTGGCGACCGCATCTTGTTTGAAACCGACCGGTTCAATGTGGATGCCGAAGATCAGGCGACGTTGCAGCGTCAGGCGCAATGGCTGGCCCGTTATCCCAACGCCCGCATCATCGTGGAAGGCCATGCCGACGAGCGCGGAACACGCGACTACAACCTCGCCCTTGGCGAACGCCGTGCCAATTCTGCCAAAAATTACCTGACCTCAATCGGTGTCGACGCAAGCCGCATCGAAACCGTCAGCTATGGCAAAGAACGCCCATCGGCTTTGGGTTCGGACGAACAATCCTGGGCACAAAATCGCCGTGCGGTGACGGTTGCCGTTCAGTAAACATCAAGTCCTCCCCGTCGGCGTACGATGGGGAGGATGCTTTCATCGAAGCGCATAGCCTTTTTACATGGCTTTTCTTGACAAGGCTTTTCACTTTCGCACATCTTGTGTGAAATATTGGGGGCCGCAATTTCATGAACGACGATCTATCTCAACGGCATAGCGCATTCCGTTTCCATGGCAGTTGGCTGGAATTCGCCCGCATCGCCTTTCCCAACCTTTTGCTCACGATTGTCACGCTCGGCATATATCGGTTTTGGGCCACCACCCGCGAACGCGAATATCTGTGGAGCAAGACGGACTTCATTGATGAGCGTCTGGAATGGACCGGCAAGGGCATGGAGCTTTTTGTCGGCTTCATCATGGCTTTCCTGCTGATCGGCCTACCCCTCATCGTCATTCAATTGATATCGCAAGGGCTGATTTTCCGCGGCGAGGCAATCCTTGCTGTAGTCATGACCCTGATGATGTTCCTGCTGCTGTTTTACCTGACGGGCGTGGCATATTTCCGTGCGCTCCGGTATCGGCTGAGCCGGACCTATTGGCGCGGTATCAGAGGGGGCAGCGACGACCCCGGTTTTCAATATGGCCTGGCCTATATGTGGAAAAGCGTCGTGGGTTGGCTGCCCATTTTTTTGGCTGTGCCATGGTCGATGATTTCCCTTTGGAATGACCGCTGGAACGCCATGAGCTTCGGGCCGCATCGCTTTTCAGCAACGGCCGAGTGGAAACCACTGATGAAGCGTTATCTGTTATTCTATCTCGTACCGTTTTTGGTGTTCATAGGTGCTGTGGTGTTCGGCATCAGCATGGCTGCTTCGGGTGGGACTCCCGACACACTGGGAAGCACGGGAATGGCAGTTGGTGCGATATTTGCGATCGTCGCCGTGCTGTCATTTTACCTCTTCCTCCCGCTTGCGGCGCTTGCCTATTACAGCAAATATTTCCGCCTCGCGGTGGGTGGCTTGCGTTTACACAATCTGGAATTTGACTTCCGCGCACGGGCACCGGACTGGATCCTGTTCTTCCTCGCCAACATGGCGATTGTCATCTGCACCTTGGGCATTGGCTATATCTTCATGCCGTACCGCAACTGGAAATTCTTCGTCGACCATATGGAAGCCTATGGCGAGATCAATATCGACGATCTGACCCAGTCCGAAACCGTGGTTGCAAAGCATGGCGAAGGCTTGCTCGACGCATTTGATGTGGGGGCGATTTAGCCGATGTCTGCCTTTTTCGATGCGTGGCATTATGACGGCAAAAGCGCCGTCCGCCGCAAGGTCGAGGTGCAGATCATTGGTGCGCAATTCTTTTTGTTGGAAACCGAACGGCGACATGGCCCGTTCGCATTTTCCGATGTCGAATATGTCACGCACAAGGATGATGCCGACGTCTATGGATTAAAGGGAGCGGACGGATGGCGGTTAATGCTTTCCGGCCCAGTGCCGACGGACCTCAACGCTATGTTGCCCACACGGCGCAATTATGGTGGCTGGGTCGACCGACTTGGCTTTGGCAAAGCGGCGGTGGCGTTCACCTTGGCCAGCGCCGCGGCGGTCGCCGTCGTTCTTTTGAGCCCGCAATGGCTGGCACCGCTCATACCCTCCAGTGTTGACGAGAAACTTGGCGATGCGCTTGTGGGCGATTTTGGCGGCCGGTTCTGCAGCACGCCTGCCGGAGACGCAGCGTTGAAAAAGCTGGTCGCGTCGCTCGATGCCAATCCGGACGACTTGCAGGTCGAGGTCGCCAAAATTGACATGGTAAATGCCGTGGCGCTGCCCGGTGGCAACGTCATTTTGTTCGACGGCCTCGTCAAACAGGCGCGCTCGCCCGATGAGGTTGCTGGCGTATTGGCGCATGAAATCGGCCATGTCCGCGAAAAACATGTCATGCAGGCCTTGCTGCGACAAATGGGCCTTGCTGTCGTTCTGGGTGGTATTGATGGCAATAGTGGTGCGCTGGTCAATAACATGCTGTCCATGAGCTACAGCCGCGAGTCCGAGGCGGAAGCCGATGCCCATTCGATGAACGCGCTAGGCGGTGCCAATATCTCACCCATCGGCACTGCGTCATTTTTTGACCGGCTTTCCGAAATGGATGGCAGCGCACGTTCCAACGCATCGGACAATGGCATAGCCGGATATATGTCGAGCCACCCGCTGTCGCGGTCCCGCAAAGACGCGTTTGAGAAGAGCATCGTTAAAGGCAAAAACTACAAGCCAGCTTTAACCCCGACCGAGTGGACCGAGCTGAAAACGATGTGCACGCAGGATCGCAAAGCGAAATCGGGCTTCGGCTTTGATTTTAACTGAGCGATTGGTTAAGCTGCGGTAGTTTTTGAAGGAAAGGCTCCCATGTTCAACCGCCTCTTTGTCGAACATCCCAAAAGCGTCGATGAAAATTATGTCGAACATTTTGGCGTCGCCAGCCGCTTTGGTTTTGCCATGATCTGGGGTGGGATGAAGGCGCTGGTGCATGCGTTCGTTCCCGGCCTTTGCATTACGTCCGGCAGCGATACCGTAAAGCGGTTGAACCACATCATGGTCGAGCAGCGCCGCGCCAAGGGTCAGGATGTGGCCCAAATGCTGACCGTTGATTGGGTGATTTGACCCAGACCCCGTTTTGACAGAAATAGCTCCACATTTTGCCACGCGTCATGATGGCGTCAAGCTGGCCTATCGCCTGACCAAAGGCCGCGGGCCAACGCTTGTTTTCCTGCCGGGCTATATGTCCGATATGCAGGGCGGCAAGGCAACGGCGCTGTGCGCTTGGGCAGAGGCGCAAGGCATCGGCATGTTGCGGCTCGATTATTCGGGTTGCGGTGAGAGCGAAGGTGCATTTGAAGACGGCACGCTGAATATCTGGCGGGATGACGTTCTGGCGGTCATTGCCCACGCGCAAGTCGGGCCCTTAATCTTGGTTGGCTCGTCCATGGGCGGATGGCTCATGCTGCTGGTGGCCGAAGCACTTGGCGCGCAGGTCATGGCGATGGTGGGCATCGCCGCAGCCCCCGATTTCACCGACTGGGATTTCAACGACGCAGACCGCGCGACGATGGCCGCCGACGGACGTATCGAGCGCCCAAGCGATTATGGCTATGACCCCATGGTCATCACCCGCGCCTTTTGGCAATCCGGACAAGATAATCTGCGGCTGAATCGCGAAATCGGCATCGACTGCCCGGTGCGCCTGATCCACGGGCAGTGCGACCCGGACGTGCCTTGGCAAACTTCGATAAACCTAGCGGCCCGGCTTCGTTCATCCGACGTGCAGACCATCTTGGTAAAGGACGGCGACCACCGGCTTTCGCGCGATGCGGATATTGCCTTGTTGATCGAGACCGTGGCGAAGCTGGTCTGACCTTATTGACGGAGTGCCCGTGCTAAAGCTTTTATCGAGTTTGCTGTTCATCGCGGCGCCCGCGTCCGCGCAACCCTTGTCCACGCTGAACGAAGTCCAGTTTGACGAATGCATCAAGCTCGCCGGGACTGACCCTGCATCTGCGGTCACCGAGGCAAGCCTATGGACGCAGCAAGGCGGCGGTTATCTTGCGCGCGCGTGCCATGGCTATGCGCTTGCGACCGATTTTAAATTCGACCTCGCGATACCTATGCTGACAGAAGCGGCTAAATTGGCCGAGGACAAGGGGGATGCCCGCGCGGCGCGTTTCTGGGCGCAGGCGGGCAATGCTGCGCTGGCAGCCGATACGCCCGACGCGGCATTGGCGGCATTAGACAAAGCGCTTGCGTCGCAAACCCTAGACAGCGCCGAACGCGCCGATAGCGAGGTTGATCGCGCGCGCGCCTTGGTTGCGTTGCGCAGACCGGCCGATGCCGAAGCTGCGTTGACGACCGCACGAAAGCTGTCGCCCGAAAATGGCACGGCATGGTTGTTATCGGCGACATTGGCGCGGCGGATGAACAAGCTGCCCGATGCATTAAGCTATATCCAGACGACGGCCGCGCTTCTGCCGCGTGATGCCGCCGTCGCATTGGAGGCGGGCAATATTGCCATTGCCGCAGGTGACGAAGCTGCGGCGCGCAAGCAATGGGAACAATGCATCGCAATCGCACCCAACAGCCGTCAGGCGGCGACAGCAAAGGCGCAGTTGGCTGCATTGGCCGCCAGCGCGACGGCGTCTACCGAACCGGCGCCGACCGAACCGCAATCGAGATAATATTCCGCCTGCACGCCCCTTGCGCCTGTAGCTGTCACGGTCCATTGTCTATGCGAACCCACTGGGGGCGAATACAGACAGCGCCATGAACGGAGCGAATATGCCGACGAAATATCTCCACACGATGATCCGCGTGACGGACCCTGACGCAACGGTCGCGTTTTTCAAATTGATTGGGCTTGAAGAAGTCCGCCGTTTCGACAGCGAAGCTGGCCGCTTCACGCTCATTTTCCTCGCCGCGCCCGGACAAGATGGTGTGGCGGAAGTGGAATTGACCCACAATTGGCCGCCCGCCGATGGCAGCGCAGCCGAAGCTTATGACGGCGGACGCAACTTTGGTCATTTGGCGTACCGCGTCGATGATATTTACGCGACGTGCCAAACGCTGATGGACGCAGGCGTCACAATCAACCGGCCGCCACGCGACGGTCATATGGCGTTTGTGCGCACCCCCGACGGCATTTCGATTGAACTGTTGCAAGAGGGCAATCTTCCACCGGCAGAACCTTGGGTCAGCATGCCAAATATAGGCGTCTGGTAATGCCGATTGAAATTGTCCGCGTTCCGGTCCTGTCCGACAATTATGTTTGGCTGGTGCATGACGCATCAAGCGGCGAGACCCTCGTGATCGATCCTGCCGTGGCAGAACCGGTGCTCGCGGCGGCTGAGGCGCGCGGATGGAAGATTTCGCAAATCTGGAATACCCATTGGCACCCCGACCATGTCGGCGGAAATGCTGAAATTAAGGCCGCGACAGGCTGCATCATCACGGGACCAGCGGCAGAGGCGGAACGGATTTCGACGCTGGATGTGCAAGTCCGCGGCGGAGACGTCGTGCAACTGGGTGGCGTGCGGGCGATGGTCCTCGACGTTCCCGCGCATACATCGGGGCACATCGCTTATCATTTCGCAACCGAGCAGGTCGCCTTTGTCGGCGACACTTTGTTCGCAATGGGCTGTGGCCGCTTGTTCGAAGGGACCGCAGCGCAGATGTTCGACAATATGCGTACGCTTGAGGCGCTGGGCGATGCTACGGCCATCTATTGCGCGCACGAATATACGTTAAGCAACGCGCGCTTTGCCGTGACCGTGGAGCCTGACAATGCCGCGCTTCAGCAGCGCGTGTCTGATGTTGTCGCCGCGCGCGAACGCGGCGAGGCAACAGTGCCAACGACGATTGCACTGGAACGCGCAACCAACCCGTTCATGCGCGCAAGATCCGTGGAGGAATTGGCGGCGCGCCGGGCGGCGAAGGACGCAGCCTAAAAATTAGTGGAAGTCACGTGACTTGGGCAAAATCCGCACGTCGCGCGGATGGCTACCGCGCGGGGGATGCGGCCGTGCAAATTCGTCAATTTTGGGTTTCCCGACATTGGCCGAATGCGTCTCGGACAATCGCGCCAGATCGTCGGTGCGGTCGATAATATTCGTCGCCATCAGGTGCACCACACCTTCCTTGCTGCGCTGAATTTCGCCCTCGGCAATAATCAGCCGTGACGCCATGACGGCGCGGCGTTGCCGGTCGAACAACCGCGCCCATAACAAGATGTTGGTCACGCCACTTTCATCCTCAATCGTGATGAAAATCGCATTGCCCTTGCCGGGGCGCTGCCGCACCAGCACGACACCAGCCACGCGCACCCGCTTGCCGTTCTTGACGACATTCGCCTCAGCGCAGCTCAGCACGCCCTCGCTTGCGAATATCCCGCGCAGGAACTGCATCGGATGCCCCTTTAGCGAAAGCCGGGTCATCTGATAATCTGCCGCGACATGTTCGCTGGCCGGCATCGCTGGCAACATCGCATCGGCCTCCGCGCCCAGCTCGCGCGCGTTGGCCGCAGCGAACAACGGCAGTTCGTCCGAAGGCGTCCGCCGCGCTTCCCACGCGCCCTCTCGCCGGTCGAAACCCAATGATCGCACAGCATCGGCATCGGCAAGCAAATGCATAGCAGCCGGTGGCAGCGCGGCACGGCGCGCCAAATCCTCGATGGATGCAAATGGCCGATGCCGGGCAATAGCGTGCGCCCACGCCTCCCGAAATCCGTCTATCTGCCGCATCCCCAGCCGCAGCGCATTTTGCTCGATTGCATTATCCCAATGGCTGGCATTGACGTCTATCGGCCTGACCTCCACCCCATTTTCCTGCGCATCGCGGACAATCTGCGCCGGGGCGTAAAAGCCCATGGGCTGCGAATTGAGTAAGGCGGCAGCGAAAATGGCCGGATGATAATGTTTGATCCACGACGACACATAGACCAACCGCGCAAAAGAGAGCGCATGGCTTTCGGGGAAGCCATATGATCCGAAACCCTGAATTTGGCCAAAGCAGCGCTGGGCAAAGTCACGTTCATAGCCGCGCCGCACCATGCCTTCGACCATCATCGTTTCGAAATGCTCCATCCCGCCGACATTGCGAAACGTTGCCATCGCCTTGCGCAAGCGGTTGGCATCGGCCTCGCTGAATTCGGCAGCGGTGATGGCCAGGTTCATCGCCTGCTCCTGAAACAGCGGCACACCCAATGTTTTGCCAAGCACATTTTTCAGCTCATCCTGAGGATATGGCGGCGCGGGAGAGGGATATTCAACCTTTTCCTCCCCATTACGTCGCCGCAAATAAGGGTGCACCATATCGCCTTGAATGGGCCCGGGGCGGACAATCGCGACTTGAATAGTGAGGTCATATAGGCTGCGCGGTTTCATACGCGGCAGCATGTTCATTTGCGCCCGGCTTTCGACCTGAAACACGCCCAGGCTTTCGCCTCTGCACAACATGTCATAGACATTGGGATCATCGGAATCGATGTCGACCTTCAGGTCATAATCGCCAATCCCCTGTTCGCGCATCATGTCATAGGCCTTGCGTATGCACGTCAGCATACCCAGCGCGAGCACATCGACCTTCATCAGCCCCAATGCGTCGATATCGTCTTTGTCCCACTCAATGAAATTGCGGTCTTTCATCGCGCCATTGTGAATGGGCACGGTTTCATCGAGCCGGTTTTCGGTCAGGATGAAACCGCCGACATGCTGCGACAGATGGCGCGGGAATTTTATCAACTGCTCCGACAGCGCCTGCAGCCGGGCAATTTCCGGATTGTCGGGATCAAACCCGGCCTCAACCAGCCGCCGTTCATCGGGACCGCTGCCGAAACTGCCCCAGACGGTGCTGACCATGCGCGTTGTGATATCCTCGGTCAGACCCAAAGCCTTTCCCACTTCGCGCACCGCGCTGCGCGGGCGGTAATGGATGATCGTTCCGGCAATCGCGGCCCGGTGGCGGCCATAGCGCCGATAGATATATTGCATCACCTCCTCACGCCGCTCATGTTCGAAATCAACGTCGATATCGGGCGGCTCTTTTCGGTCGGACGAAATGAAGCGCGAGAATAACAGTGTGTTTGTAAGCGGATCGACCGAGGTCACGCCGAGCAGAAAACACACCGTAGAGTTCGCCGCCGAGCCGCGCCCTTGGCATAAAATCGGCGGCTTTTGATCACGCGCAAATTTGACCAGATCGTGGACAGTGAGGAAATAATAAGCGAATTTCTCGGTGCGGATAAACGCAAGCTCGGTTTCAATCGACTTACGGATTTTCTCCGGAAGCTCCGCCCCGTACCGTTCGTGCGCCGCCGTCCACACCAGATGCGCCAGCCAGTCGTCGGGGGTCCAGCCACCCGGCACCGGCTCGTGCGGATATTCATATTTCAGCTGCTTAAGGTCGAAATGAATATGTGCAGCAAAGCGTTCGGTTTCCGCCACAGCTTCGGGACAGGCATGGAATAACTGCGCCATGTCATCTGCCGTCTTAATGTACCGCTCGGCATTTGCCTCCAGTGCAAAGCCTGCTTTCTGGATATTCGTCCCCATGCGGATGCACGTGACAATATCGTGGAGCGGACGCTGATCGCGGGTCGCGTAAAGCGGATCGTTCGTTGCGAGCAAGGGCACGTCAAAGGCGTTTGCGACCTTTCGATAACGGGCCAGCTGCCTTTTATCCTGACCCCTGTGATGCGTTGATACGCCAAGCCAAAGCTTGCCCGCATGCACAGGCGCAAGGCGGCGCAGCACGCTCTCCCAATCCTGCGGCGCGGTCGACACCAGCTTGAGATGCGATGGCGCGGCTATGGGCTTCGTGCTTTCCTTGAACGAATATAAAGGCGGGTTCTTATGTGCCTCCTCCGCGTCCGCGGTCGCATATGGCATGACGATGAGCAGCAAATCACCCAGATGGTCGGACAAATCGTCGAACTTCAAAATGCAGCTGCCTTTGGTGGCGCGCATATTCCCAACAGTCAGCAACCGTGTAAGATTACCCCAACCTTGCCGCGTGGCGGGATATGCAATGATGTCCGGCGTACCGTCCGAAAACACCAGCCGTGATCCTGCCAAAAAGCGGATATTCGGTGCACACGCAGCCTCTTCGGCTTTGGTCAGTTGTTCGGGTTGGCCAGCATCGCGCTTGGCCGCCAGCAATGCACTACGCGCTTCATCGGGCGCATCGCTCAACGCTTTCCATGCACGCACAACGCCAGAGACGGTATTGCGATCAGCGATGCCGATGGCGGTCAGCCCCCGCCGGATACCCTCCGCCACATAATCCGATGGCGGCGATGCGCCGCGCAGGAACGAATAGCTGCTGGTGCAGGCAAGCTCGGCATAGCTCATGCAAAGATGCCGTGGAGATACCAAAGTGGTCGTTCAATTTCATCATAGAGCCCGCGCCGGAACAGCCAAAAACGGCGACCCTCATTGTCCTCAACACGGTAATAATCCCGCGTCAGGCTACCATTGCCCGGCGCGTAGCCGCGCGGGTGTCGCCACCATTCCGGGCTTATGCGTTCAGGGCCCTCCACCCGCGCGACGCGATGCACGTGCCGCCGCCAGCGAAAGCTGCGCGGCTCGCCTTCTGGAAATCCGGCGGTTACCTCAATCGGCTGCGGCGTTTCGAACAGGCGAAAAGGCCGCATCGCCGGTTCGCCCGGCACAGGCTTTGGCCAGTGCGCTTTTGAAGCGTCAGATTGCGCGACACGCTCCAGCGCTGCGCGTTCGGGGATGTGGCTTTGCCGCGCGTGGAATTGGCGCACACGCTCTGCCCCCAACCGAACGCTGAGCCGGTCGATCAGCGCGGCCGCGGCGGCGCCTGTGTCGATCTTTGTTTCCAGCCCAACCTGAACATTGGCCAGCACCTCCGCGAGCGGGACTTCCAACCGGATGAGGTCATAACCAAAGCCGGGGTCAAGCGGGTCGGACAGCGCGTCGATACGCTCCCGTATCAAACGCATGAGCAGGGCGGCGTCGCGCGTTGGTGTGCCGGTATCCACCGCCAGCCGCGCGACATGGCCATCGCTGCGGAATAGACATATCTCGAACCGTCGCCCGCCCTGCCCGCGTTCTTGCAACTGAAGTGCCGCGCTCCCTGCCAGCATTTCGATGGTCGCCAATACATCATTGGTGCGTGAAATCGGTTCGGCAAAATTCTGGGCAACATGAATGGTTGGCAGGCTTCGGCGCGGGGTGATGCGCGGGTCGTCCTCTTCCAAAAGGCGTGCGAGCCGCACCACAACCGCCTTGCCGAAACGCGCTGCCAGCGGCTTACGCGGGCGGACAGCGAGATCGCCAATGCTTCTCAGGCCAGCCCGGCGCAGCGCCTTATGCACCTTGTCACCGCCATCGAGCGCCTCCACGGGCACGTCGGAAATGGCGCGCGCCGCATATCTCGCCTTGGCCTGCGCGCTGTCGGGGGTGCCGCCTAAGGCAATCCGGCAACTGAGGCCATGACGGCTCAGCCGCGCGTGCAGATCCTTCGCCAGCCGCGCCGCATCACCAAACACATGTTCGCACCCCGTAATGTCGAGCAACAGCCCGTGCGGCGGGTCCAACATGCAGGCAGGCGTATAACGCTCACACCCATCGGCGAGCCAGCCGAGCAAGTTGAGGTCCGCTACAGGGTCATGGTCAAAGACCGCCAGATCGGGCACGCGCGCGCGGGCGTCGGCCAGCGCCATGCCTGCGGTCAGGCCAAGCGCATGCGCCGCCGGATCACATGCCGCCAGCCGCATGGCCCCGCGTTGTTTTTCGACCATGGCAAAAGGCGCATCAGGCGCGCTGCCGCGATGCCGGACCAGTCTCTGTGTCGGTAACAATGGCAGAAAGACCGCCAGATAGCGGCGCGTCAAAAAATCTTCGTGTTGCATGATCCCAAGTCACTCTTGCCTCA
The DNA here is from genome assembly GCA_041175505.1 of Pseudomonadota bacterium. Classification (GTDB taxonomy): domain Bacteria; phylum Pseudomonadota; class Alphaproteobacteria; order Sphingomonadales; family Sphingomonadaceae; genus Sphingorhabdus_B. The sequence continues at coordinate 7,267 of JBEDET010000038.1, read as the reverse complement.
AAAGGAGCCGTGCCACCGCGATGGCGCAGAAGGCTGATGTCAAAAGTCGGAAGGCCCGGGGCATTTCCCGGCAATGGCGCAGAGGGCGCAGAACATATTCGCCAGCGCGTACGCGCCGCGCTTGGCATCGGCACCGCATCCCCGCGCACCAGCAGGGCAAGCACCCCAGTCTCCGCCGCGGCCAAAGCAAGCCGACGGGTCGAGGTCAAATCCACCAACCGGGCATTGCCGTGCGTTTCCAATATGACCGCGCTGGCGGCTTTCGACCGGATGGCATCCGCTGCAGCCCGCAAGGCGTCGCGCAAATCGGCTGTCTGGACCAGCAACATGCGCGCGGGGTCACCGCCCATTGCCGATAACCCATAAGGGTAGAGACGCCCCGATGTCTGGCGTTCCTTGTCCCCTGTTATCCAGAAGATACCGGCATCGCTTTCCGGCAGCCGCCATGCCAGCAAAAGCGCAAAGGCTGCCGCTGCATGTGAGTCGGCTTTTGCGCCGCCAAAAAATTCATGCAGCCCTGCCTGCGTTATGCCACCGCGTAGCCGTTCGTCGACATAAGGCGCACCAATGGCCAGCAATGATTGCGCAGCATCCGACTGGTATTGCCTCCACATTCCTTGCACAGATGGAAACGCACCCGCCGATAGAGTCGGCTGTATGTGATTCGGCTCTTTGTTCATGATTTGTTCCATACTCCATTTTTCATGGATGTGGAGTCAGCTTTTTTGTTCTGAAGTGATTTGGGATAATATAGGCCGGCAGCCGGCGGGCCTATGCGCGCAGATGATCCCGAAAGCGCGGACGAGATGTTTGAACCATTTTCCAGCCCGGACGATTTGCCCGGGCCAGAAAATTGCGTTCACCTGATGAGGATCAGGACCTCATTATTCCCAATAATAGGGCATGCGTTTGCGTGTGCCGGTGACTTCTTCATTCAGTGTAGCCGCATCATATAAACGGCCACCGATCATAACCTTGGCGACCTTGTCCGAATTGCGGATATCCGCGCTTGGGTCTGCGTCGAGAACGACGAGGTCGGCAAGCTTGCCTGCGGCGATGGAGCCGACATCCTTGTCATAACCCAGCGAACGGGCGGACTCGATTGTGCCTGCGGCCAATGCCTCGATTGGCGACATGCCACCGCGAACGAAGGACCAGAGTTCCCAATGCGCGGCGATACCCGCTTCCTGGCCATGCGCACCGATCGCCACCGGCACGCCAAGCTTGGCAAGCTTATGTGCCTCACGCGCGCTGTTGTCGTCGACATAGTCTTCCTCAGGCGCGATTTCGCGGCGTGCATTGTTCGCCGCAAGCTCGGTCGGCGGATAATGCTTGGCCATCAAGGGATGACGGAACACATCGGTATGTGCGCGCCAATAAGGATCACCGGCTGGACCGCCATAGGTCACGACAAGGGTCGGGGTGTAACCCACCTTTGATTTCGAGAAGAACTGAAGCACGTCGCCGTAGAAAATGTCGAGCGGGACATTGTGCTCCACGGTGGTGTTGCCATCGGCAATCAGGTTCATGTCCATGCCGAACAGCGAACCGCCTTCCGCCACCGAACGCATATTTTCCTGAAGCGCAGCGGCAACAACTTGCTGACGCTGTTCACGGCGCGGCTGGTTGTAGTTTTTGACGCTGTGCGCACCTTGCGCCTTCAACCGCCGGACATGCGCAAGGGCATCATCAAGGCTATTGATTTCGGCATACACATCGGCGGCCTTTGCGCCGTAGACAATCTCGCCCGTGGAGAAAGAACGCGGCCCGACAATAAGGCCCGCGCGCTGCATTTCCACCGCCGGGAAAACCGTCGCGGCGCTGCTGGATGGATCATGCCGTGTGGTGATACCCATGGCGAGGTTGAGCATATTCACCCAGTTTTGCTGCGGTGTCATTTCATCGACACCATGCGGACCATGGGCGTGGGCATCAACAAGGCCCGGAATGATGGTCTTGCCAGTGACATCCACGGCCTTAGCGCCAGCAGGGATAGGGAAGTCTCCCGCCTTGCCCACGGCTTTGATCCGGTCATTTTCCACCAAGATGACAGCATTGTCGATGATCCCGCCTTGCTTGTCCGCCATGGTCACGACCCGCGCGCCGGTGAAGGCGACGAGGCCAGTGGGACGATCCGACTTCACCGTCATCGACAGCGAAATGCCGTCTTTTGGTGACACAAACTTGACGGGCTTGGCGTCTTTCGCAAGCGGGCCATTGGGGTAGAATGTGCTGGTTTGTGCGGTGTAGAGCGTAGGCCCAATTGCCCAATGCAATGCATCGCCATTACGGCTCCAATGCATATAATCGGCGCCGCCCTTGCTGACCTTCACCACGGGAAGCGCGCTGCCCGACGACGACGCAGTGACTTCCTGCGTGCCCGGCATCAATGGCATCACAAATGCTTCGTAGTTTTGACGGAAGGCGAAATTGTTCCCGTCTGGCGATACTTCATAAATGGTCGTCAGCTCGCCGCTGGCATGGCTGCGCTTGGCTTCACCATTCAGATCAACACTGACGAGCAGGCGTTTGTTGGCACCGGATTCGGTATAGAAAATCCGGTCATTGCTGGCGGCGAAATGCGGCGTCGTTCCGCTTTCGGTAACGCGAACGGCATTGCCGCCTGTCGTGGCTATGCGGTAAATTCCCGGTTGATCGGAACGTGTGGGCGAGGTTAAGCCGCCGCCTTCCTGCTTTTCAAACACGATCGTCTTGCCGTCTGGCGAAAAGCGCGGACGCGCATAATGGCCAGATTGCGCCGTCACGTTTTTCGCCCTGCCACCCGATGCGGCCACGACCTGAATGTGGCCAAGGCCCTTATCGGTCCAGTTCACAAAGGCGATGGTCTTCCCGTCGCGCGACCATGTGGGATATGCTTCCATCGCGGTGTCGGATGCGGTCAAGCGCTTTGCCGCTCCGCCTGCCGCCGGCTTGACCCACAACTTACCCATGGTTTCAAACAAAATAGTCCGGCCATCGGGCGAAGTAACCACGCCGCGCGGCATATGTGTCTGGAACTCGGCAGGCGCGACTTCAATCGCCGGGCGTGGCGGGTCGATGACATCGCGTGTGTCGGAAATGCGGAACGGGATTTCGCTCGATGCACCGCTCGGCCAATCGACCTTGCGCATCTTGCCACCAGCCCAGAAATAAATGGTCTTGCTGTCGGGTGACCAATCCATGTTCGGATAAACGCCGGTCACGGCCCATGTTTCCTGAACATCTTGGTCGAGCGCATCGTAAATCTTGCGCTCTTCGCCAGTGTCCAAATCTTTCACATAGAGTTTTGACTGGGTCCGTTCGCGGCGGACGAAGGCGATTTTCTTGCCATCGGGTGAGGGCGTTGGGCGCACCGAACCACCGACACCGGACACGGCCGTTTCGGTTTTTCCGGTCTCAATCTCATAGCTTTCAATGTCGAAAATCTGGCCGTTGGAATCCTGCGCATATTGGAAGATGGGTCCGGGCGTAATGTTGCGCGTGAAATAGATATGCTTGCCATCGGGGGCGAAGATCGGTTCGCCCAATTCCTTTTGATGTTGGTCATTGGGCTTTTTCACCAGCTGAACGCCTGCCCCGCCGGACACATGGTAGAGCCAGACTTCGCCCGTACCCAGCGAACGACCCGTGGTGAAATGCTTCTTGGCGGCGATGAAGCGGCCATCGGGGCTCCAGCTTGGTTGGTTGAGCAAGCGGAAATCCTCTTTGCTCATCTGCCGTTTGTCGGAACCGTCGCGGTTCATGATCCAGATATTGTCGCCGCCGCCCCGGTCGGAGGTAAAGGCAATGCGCGTTCCATCGGGAGAAAAGCGCGGCTGGGTTTCGAAGGGCAAGCCTTCGGCAATGCGGGTCGGCGTGCCGCCGGTGACGGGCATGGTGTAGATGTCACCCAGCAAGTCAAACGCGACGGTCCGACCATCGGGGCTGACGTCAAGGTTCATCCACGAACCCTCATCGGTGTCGATCGCGATCTGGCGGACGGTCAGGCCGGGGGGCGCCGCGACATCCCATTTGGGCGACTTTTCTTCAGCGGCAGCAGGCGCAGTCGCCGGAGCGGCGGCTTGGGCAAATGCCGATGCGGGAATGGTCGCTGCACCCAGCAGCAAGATGGTCTTCAGATAATGTGTCATGTGTGGGGCTCCCCTGCCATTTTGTCCTTGCTGTCATGCCTAGCGGGCAAGGGCAAGTGGGAAGCCGCAGCTTCGATGGGGAACGGGTTATTTTCTACAAACGACAGGGCGGTTTCCGCTGCGGTAGGCCGCAGAGGGAGCATCGTTACAATTGTTCACTTTACCGAATGACGGATTGAGGCGACTGTTAAATATCGTTTTTTATGACGCATTTAGGCGGTCAAGCTGGCCGAACAATGCGGATATTTGAGTGCGCCGCGACGTCTTCGCCTTCAGGAATATGGGCGCTGTCGACGGCCAAAGGAGGAGAATGAAGATGAAAGCTTTGTACACGATCCCAGCCCTGTTGCTTCTCGTTTCCGGTTGTTCCGGCGGTGAAACGCCCGCTGCTCCTGTAGATATCAAGGCCATCGAAGCGGCAGCGCACGACGGCTATGTTGCGGCCATTAACAGCAACAATGTCGACACTTTAATGGACGGTCTGACCGACGATGTCGTTCTTCAGGCGCCCGGTGCGCCAGAAATCATCGGCAAGGCGGCGGTACGCGAATGGGTCGGGGGATATTTCGGCGCTTATGAGACGAAGTGGGAAAAGACGTCGCTTGGCTTTACCGTCACCGGCGATTTGGCTGTGGAGCGTTACACCTACAAAGCCACCGACACCGACAAGAAAACCGGCGCGGTCACCACCGACATCGGCAAAGGGATCAACGTTTTCCGGCGCGGAACCGACGGCAAATGGCGCGTGGCCATTGACGGATGGAGCTCTGATAAACCCGCATCATAATAATGCGGTAGCGTCAAAAATAGTGGTGGGCGCGCAACCATGTCGAACAACCGCCGGAACAGGCAAGTGCCTTGATAACGGTTTTACGCGGAGCGGAGCATGGCCTTGCGGGCAATGGTTAACCAAAGCGTTTATCAGGCCGAACGTCGTTTTAAGAGGGTCCAGAATAGGAGCAAAATCACGCTCACCCCGATGGCCGTGTAGATTGCAGGGCTGGGGTTGCTGAGCGTACTAATTGACCCTGCATAGGCAACGATGAAGGCGAAAGGCACTACGCCTACAGCGTAACCAAATAGAAAACGCGGGAGGCGGGTACGCGCTATTCCGGCAAGTGTGCAGCTAAGTTCGGGCAGGATTGGCATGGCCTGGCACACAAATAACAATAGCAGATCATTCCGCGCAAACGCCGCTTCAATATCTGGCAAGCGCTTTTCATCCTTGAACAATCGCAACAAGACTGGGCGGCCAATGCGGTACCCCATTCCGTAACCCGTCACGCCCAATAGCATCAGCCCTGCCGCCGAAGCTAAGCCACCATAAATCGGCCCCATCAGGAAGCCTGCGAAAAGGATCGTGGTCATTGTCGGCACAGCAATGAGAAGATCGACAAGCAACAACCCGATAACAAACACTGCAAGCCACCAAGGATTAATCGACTTTGCCTGTTGCAGAAAAGCCGAGACGCTTTCTTCGGTAATGAGCCCGGTGCTTTTGATGATGAGGAAGGTGGACGCAAATGCCAGCGCCAGTATCACGGCGATTTTGATGAGATCCTTCATGATGCTTTTAAAATCCTGCGGGGGATGAAAGGAGCCAGCCAGCCCAATATACGCAAAAGCTGCGCCTTGCCTATATAGACTTCATCATGACCCTTTCGGATGCCAGCGATGATGGCCCGCGCAGCGGTGTCCGCTGGAAGTTTTCCGGTTCCGCGCCCCTTGGTCATTGGCGTATCGACCAAAGGCAGTATGGCCTCAATCACGCGCATTTGGGTACCTTCACTTTGATAACGCATGCTTTGGGATAGGCTATGGATAGCCGCCTTGGTAGCGCAGTATAGTGCGGTCGTAGTCTTTGGGAAGAAAGCGAGGCCGGAGGAGATATTCACGATAGCAGAAGGCTCAGAAAGCGCCATGAATTGGGGCATGAAGGCACGCGCGATGATGGTAGGTGCCAGAACGTTGATGGCTATTTCATCAACCAACATATTGGTCGCCAGCGCGGGATCATCCAAACGCATGGGCAGCTGTAGCCCAGCATTGTTGATGATGATACGAATGTCAGGATGTTTGACCAAGACAGCCGACGCCATTGCCTCCACGGCCTGTGGGTCAGCAAGGTCACAGTCATACCCCGTCACGCCACTCTCTGCTGAAAGTGCACTTGCCGTGCGTGACACCGCAATTACCTTGTCACCGCTTGCTATAAGTTGGGATAATATCTGCGTTCCGATGCCAGATGTGGCTCCCGTCAGCAGGACAGTCGTTGGTCGGGTAAACAATTCAGGCATCATCATCCATTCTAAATTTTGTTTTCCTTGGCAAAGTACCGGCGATCTGGAATTAACTTGGGTTTATTCGCGATGACATTTGACCCTTCTCTTTTGATCAACCTGCTGCGCCAAGAGGCACAGGCCGCGCGTCTATGGCATCCGCAATGCAAAGGCGCAGGATCGCCGCTGTTTGACCAAGGCGATATGGCAACGCACGGCTGGATTTTGGAGAGCGGGTTAGTCAAGCTCAGCTATGTGACAGCAGACGGTCAAGATTGGATCAAAAGCTTTGTTGCGGATCACGGGCTTTTTGCTGGCAATACCTATATTTCATCCTTTGAGCCTAATCGCTTTAGCGCCGTGTGCTTAGAAGAAAGCGTAGTCGTCGCCCTGCCAATCGATTGGTTAGCACAGCGCATGGCGGGTAATCCGGACATTCAGTCGGCGTTAGTGACGTTTTCACTTTGGCTACAGCAGCGCAAACAGGAGCGCGAGGAAACGTTGCTTTGCCTTAGTGCAGAGCAACGCTACCGTGCATTTCTGAACGAGCCATCTTTGCTGGCACACCGCCTTAAACAGAATGACATCGCCCGTTATATTGGCGTTACGGCGATTGCGTTGAGTAGAATTAGGAAGCGTCAAACGGCTTAAAATTTTGCGAGTGGTTCCGCGACAAAGAGCGCCCGTCTCCGCGGCCATTGCTCAGGCTGAGCGAGGTAAAAAGGCACAATCCACCAAAACCAACAAAAAAGGCCCCGCGAGGGGGCCTTGTTTGCTGGTTGCGGGAGTAGGATTTGAACCTACGACCTTCAGGTTATGAGCTGCATTTTCAATGACTTAGCCGAATCTCGATACAGC
>JBEDET010000037.1:0-22257 GCA_041175505.1 Pseudomonadota bacterium | reverse complement strand
GCCCGAGGCGAGGTGAACAGCTCACCGCCATAACCCTTGAATACAACAGGATTTTTGGGCGCCACCCCAGAAAGAGAATACTTTCATAGGGTTATGTGGCGGAGACGGAGGGATTCGAACCCTCGGTACCGGATTTACCAGTACGACGGTTTAGCAAACCGTTGGTTTCAGCCACTCACCCACGTCTCCAGCGCGTTTGGCATGGGCGGCCTATAGCGTTGCATGCATTTGGCTGCAATGGTTATTGACACAGGCATGCTATAAGAAGAAAATTAACGAAATAGGATCGCTCTGGCGCGCACTGAACTCGCATTGTCGGCCGTTCATCATAGGCTCATCCAGAGGATCCATACAGTCTTGCTTGATTTTAAGAGGATGGGATACGCATGATAGCAGTCAACCGGGGCCTGAAACGGTCAATACATCATGTGCTAATGCTGCTCGCAGCCGGAGCCCTTATCGCTTCGCCGGCGATGGCGCAGATCAACACCGTCGATCCCAATGATGCCATCGACTCAGACCTTGCCACACCGGCGCCAGCCCCGGCCAAGGCCCAGGTGGCGGACGTCACGTCGACTGTTCAGGATGGCGTTCCGACCGATACCCCTACAGCATTACCGGACACGTCGTCCGCGTCTCCTGCCATCCCGACCGCGGACACTTATCAGGAAGATGATTTAATTGGCGCGGCTGAAGACGTCTTTGGCAGGAGTGCCCAAGGGCTGGGCAAGCTGATTGAAGACATTTTGAAAAAGCAGGGTCGGCCCAATGGCTATATCGTTGGTCGCGAAGGTGGCGGCGCGTTTGTCGTTGGCCTTCGTTACGGCTCGGGCACGCTGAATCACAAAATTGAGGGCCAAAAGACCGTCTATTGGACGGGTCCATCGATTGGACCCGATCTTGGCGCAAATGGGGGCAGCACCTTTGTGCTTGTCTACAATCTGTACGACACCGAAGACATCTACAAACGCTATCCCGCCGGTGAGGGCGTCGCGTATCTCGGCGGTGGCTTCAATGCGAGCTATCTGCGCCGCGGCGATGTCGTGCTCATTCCCATCAGGGTAGGCGCCGGAATTCGGCTGGGCGCCAATGTCGGATATATGCGCTTTTCCAAAAAGCAGCGCTGGCTGCCGTTCTAACGGGCGCGCATATCTTCCATACGTTTCAAGTACCGGGCGAGTACGTCAATTTCCAGATTGACCTGCCGCCCGGCACTCAGCGTCCCTAACGTCGTCATCTGCGCCGTGTGCGGAATGATATTTAGCATGAAATGCGCCGAACCATCGGCCTGATCGGCAATGTCATTGACGGTCAGCGACACGCCATCAACGGTTATCGATCCTTTAGCCGCGATATAAGGCGCTAGGCTGCCCGGTGCAGAGACGGTGACTTTCCAGCTGTCACCCACGGTTTCGCTGCCAACAATATGACCGACCCCGTCGACATGACCGGTGACAATATGTCCGCCCAATTCATCGCCGACTTTCAGCGCGCGTTCCAGGTTCAGCTGGGTTCCGGCTTCCCACATGCCCGCTGGGGTACGCGAAACGGTTTCGGCAGACGCATCGATTGCGAACCAGCCTTCGCCCTTATCAACAACGGTCAGGCACACGCCCGAACAGGCGATAGACGCGCCGATGGCGACCGTGTCCATTTCATATGCGCAATCAATGACGAGGCGCAAATCGCCCCGCTGTTCGGATGAACGAATATGGCCAACGTCCGTGATGATACCTGTGAACATATATATTTTGCCTCTTTAATTGGCGCGTTCGTAGACTTCGAGACGGTCTTTGCCAAGACTGCGGGAATCGCTCAGCTGCCAAAGTCCATGCGCGTCGGCCAATTGCCCAAGTCCAATGTCGCCAAGGCATGCCTTGCCCGCGCCGATGAAAATGGGTGCCCGGTACAATAACAGCCGGTCGACCAGACCAGCTTTCAAAAAAGCCGTGGCTGTTGCAGCGCCGCCTTCAACCATCACATTATTACAATCCAGCTTTGCGATGTCCGCTGGCGCAGAAATGACTTCCCACCCGTCGGGGGCGTCACCGCTGCCCAGCATGACCTTGCGTGGCGACCGGTGTTCTAGTCCTGTCAGCCGCACATTCAATTGTGGCGTGTCGGCCTTTACGGTGCCCGATCCGACCAAAATAATATCCGCCCGCGCGCGTTCAATATGGCTATGCGCACGCGCTATATCACCCGTAATCCAACGGCTGCTGCCATCGGCCATGGCAATTTGACCATCCAGCGATGTCGCGATTTTCAACGTTACAAATGGCCGCCGCCGCTGCATGCGGCACATAAATCCAGCGAGGCTTTTGCGCGCCTCGGACGCCATGACGCCAGTTTCGACAGCGATACCCGCGGCCATGAGCGCCTTGATGCCTTCACCCGCAGTCCGGGGATCGGGGTCCTCCAGCGCAACGACAACGCGCGCTGGCCGGGCATCCATCAGCAATACGGCGCACGCCGGCCCACGGTCGGATTGATGTGCACAGGGCTCAAGCGTGACGTAAATAGTGCTACCCTGCGCCGCAGAACCGGCCTGCGCCAGCGCCATGGCTTCTGCGTGGGGACGGCCCCCCTTTTGGGTCCAGCCGCGTCCAACGACGATGCCTTCTTTGACGATGATACAGCCGACCGACGGGTTCAGCCCCGTCTGGCCCACGCCACGTTCCGCCAGTGCCAAAGCTGCGGCCATGAAGCGGTGATCGGCGGTGGCTATGGCTTTGCTCCCGCGTCAGCGTCTTTGGCTTTCGCATCTTTTTGCGCACGCTCAAGCTGCGCCTCGCGCTCAATTTTTTCCACGTCCATCCCGACAGCGCGACCGAATGCTTTATAGGCCTCTTTCTCGCGGGCGCGCATTTCGTCTTTTCGCTTTTGATATTCGGCAATCGCCGCTTTCGATTCCTCGATTGTGCGTGTCGCAGGCCAGCTTTCGAAATAGGTCACTGTTGGCGGGGGCGGCTTCGCCTTTTCAAGTGTATCGATATAAAATGTGTAGATGATAATCGCCGTCGGCACGCAGGCAGCCAGAAACAGCCACGGGCTATGCGTGCCCGTTGTGCGGAAAAAGCTGATCAGATCTGTGCCCGCATTGCGCAGCGAGACATCTTTAAAAAATGACATGGCTATCCAATAAGACGGATATCGCGCGATTTCCAGTGCCCGATGTAAAGAGGCCGGGCTTATCGGCCACTTCGGAACGCGTTTGTAATGGGGTAACGGCGATCCCGCCCAAAGTTGCGTGTGCCAAGCTTTACCCCCGGGGGCGCCTGCCGCCGTTTATACTCCGCCAGATAGAGCAGCCTTTCAATCCGCACGACTGTGTCGCGATCAAAGCCCTGCGCAACGACCTCATCGACCGAGCGTTCCTCCTCCACCAATGCATGCAGCATTTTATCAAGGACCGGATAATCGGGAAGCGAATCGCTGTCTTTCTGGTCCGGCCGCAATTCTGCACTGGGGGGCTTAGTAATGATATTGTCGGGGATCACTGGGCCATCCCGACCCAGACCAATGCGCGGCTTATGCGCATTGCGCCATTCGGAAATGGCAAACACCGTCATTTTATAGGCATCTTTTATCGGGTTATAGCCACCGGCCATATCGCCATAAATCGTCGCATAGCCGACGCTCATTTCGCTTTTGTTGCCCGTCGTCAAAAGCATATGTCCAAATTTGTTGGACAGGGCCATCAACGTGACGCCGCGAATACGCGACTGAATATTTTCTTCGGTAATATCGACATCGCGGTCGGCAAAGCTGCCCGAGAGCATATCGTCGAAAGCGCCAACGGCCGGTGAAATGGGGATCGTATCGATCCGGCACCCAATCATTTCTGCGCATTGCGCAGCATCGTCCAGACTGGATTGGCTGGTATAGCGGCTCGGCAACATGACGCACCAAACGCGATCGGGCCCAAGGGCATCAGCGGCAATGGCGGCGCATATCGCACTATCGATGCCGCCCGACATGCCCAACACAACGCCGGGAAAGCCATTGCTGTTCACATAATCGCGCAGGCCGGTGACCATGGCGCTGTAGATATCCGCGGGATGGTCTTCCCAAAGTGCCTTTGGTCCATCTGCACATTGCCAGCCATTGTCGCCGCGCGTCCAATGCGTCATGCGCAGATGCTCTTCCCAGTCGGGCAAGCGGTGCGCCGCCGCGCCATCGGCGTTCAGGACAAAGGAACTGCCGTCGAACACCAGCTCGTCCTGCCCACCGACACGATTGAGAAACATCAGCGGCAATCCGGTTTCGCGCACACGGGCAGCAAAAACCTCTTCCAAACGCCGGTCGTCCTTGTCGATTTCATACGGGCTGCCGTTGGTCGAAATAAGCAACTCAGCGCCGCGTTCCTTCAAATAGAGGCTAACCGGGGCGAGCCAGCCATCTTCGCAAATCGGAACGCCAATGCGCACGCCTTTGAACAGCATGGGTTCCGGCATGGGGCCAGATGCAAAAATCCGCTTTTCATCAAAGGTTCCGTAATTGGGCAGCTCATGCTTGTAACGCACGGCAGCAATCTGACCGCCATCGAGCAGAGCAATTCCGTTGTACAATGCGCCATCGTCGAGGAATATCGAACCCACGAGCATGGCGGGCCCGCCATCGGCGGTCGCCTCCGCAAGCTTGGCAAGCTCCACCGCAGCGCGCGCTGCAAAGGCTGGCTTCAGCACCAGATCCTCGGCCGGATACCCAATCAGCTGTTGTTCGGGAAACACGATCAGGTCGGCATCTGTCGCTTTTGCGCGCCATTCAAGCATCTTGCCGGCGTTACCTGCCAGGTCACCCACGCGCTGGTTAAGCTGCGCCATTGCAATATTGAGCCGATTTGTCATTTCACCACCCTATTGTCCACAATGTAGCGGGGCAAGCCGATTGTCAGGCCAGTCGCGCGCCGCTAAGGCGTTTGGCGAAACTTTGGCGCGCGATTCAAAGCTCAGGGGTCCGGGGACACGCACATGAAATTGATGACAGGTAACAGCAACCTTCCTTTGGCGAAGGGCATTGCAGATTATATGAACTTGCCGCTGACCGACGCCAGCGTGCGCCGTTTCGCCGACAATGAGATTTTCGTCGAAATCCATGAAAATGTGCGCGGTGAGGATATGTTTGTTATCCAATCCACCAGCCACCCAGCCAATGACAATTTGATGGAATTGCTGATCATGATTGATGCGTTGCGCCGTGCATCGGCAAAGCGCATCACCGCGGTTCTTCCTTATTTCGGCTATGCACGGCAGGATCGCAAACCGGGACCACGCACACCCATTTCGGCGAAGCTTGTCGCGAATCTGATTACCCAGGCTGGCGCTGACCGCGTTTTGACCGTGGATTTGCATGCAGGCCAGATTCAGGGCTTTTTCGATATTCCTACCGACAATCTTTACGGCGCGCCTGTCATGAGCGCGGATATTTTGGAGCGCCATGGCGACAAGAATATCACCGTCGTATCGCCGGATGTTGGCGGCGTTGTCCGTGCGCGCGCGCTGGCAAAACGTCTTGATGATGCGCCATTGGCGATCGTTGATAAACGCCGTGAAAAAGCTGGCGTTTCCGAAGTCATGAACATCATCGGCGACGTGAAAGACCGTTTCTGCATATTGATTGATGACATCGCGGACAGCGCAGGCACGCTGTGCAACGCGGCCGACGCGTTAAAAGCCGCCGGCGCGTCCGACGTCGTCGCCTATATTACGCATGGCGTATTATCCGGCGAGGCTGTGAACCGGGTCAACGCATCCTCACTGCGCAAGCTGGTCATCACCGACTCCATCTTGGCGTCCGACACTGCCAATGCCAGCCCCAAAATACGCCAGCTGCCCATCGCACCATTGTTGGGTGAAGCGATTAAGCGCATTGCCGACGAGAGTTCTGTCAGTTCTTTGTTCGACTGATGACACCGGCGGATATCCTTCTGGCCAACCGTTTGGCCGAGGCAGCGGGCCAAGCCATCCGGCCCTTTTTCCGATCAGCCTATAGCCACGAGGCAAAGGCCGATTCGTCACCCGTAACGGAAGCCGACCGCGCCGCCGAAAGTGCGATCCGCCGCATTCTGGATGCCGAGTGCCCCCGCGATACGATCATCGGTGAGGAATATGGCGAAAAAACCGGCAGCTCGGGCCGCAGCTGGATTATCGATCCAATCGACGGAACCGTAAGTTTCATGGCCGGGCGCCCGATATTCGGCACATTGATTGCGCTGCTCGAAGACGGCTGGCCTGTCCTTGGTGTCATTGACCAATGCATTAGTGGCGAGCGCTGGGTCGGCGCTGCGGGGTATCCGACGACGCTGAACGAAAATCCCGTCACAACACGAGCATGCACCGCGTTGAATCAGGCGACGCTGGCAACAACGGGGCCACAATATTTTTCGCAGCATGACGGCGATCATTTTATGGAACTCGCTGCGCAAACGGCACATAAAAAAATGCTGTTCGGTGGCGATTGTTACAACTACGCCCTGCTCGCCAGCGGGCATATCGACATCGTCGTCGAAGCTGGCTTGAAGCTGCATGATTTTGCCGCCTTAATCCCCATCGTAACGGGCGCGGGGGGGATGATGAGCGATTGGTCGGGGGAGCCACTACACGGCGCTTCCGACGGCCATATCATTGCGGTGGGCGACCCAGCCCGGCTTGATGACGTGCTCGAAGCACTGGCATGCCAACACTAAAACGCAGCAGTCCCGTCCGTTTCATGCGATCCGCAGCGCCGCTTCCCAGCGGGCGATCATGGTCATTTGCTGCAAACACGTCAGGGTTCGGGCCACATTACCGGCATTAAGCTTGCAATCGGGCGCGAATCCGGTTAGGCGCGCCCCTTCCGAATAAGCAGGCTGGCCAATAGGGCTGCCATGTCGGCTTGATACGGACTCAACAAAGGAGACCAAAATGCCCAAGCTCAAGACCAAGAGCGGTGTGAAGAAACGCTTCAAAATCACCGCAACAGGCAAGATCAAGCATGGCGTCGTTGGAAAACGGCACCGTTTGAGCAGCCATAATGCCAAGTATATCCGCCAAAACCGTGGCACCAGCGTGATCTCTGATCCCGATGCCAAGACAATCAAGAAATGGGCGCCATACGGTCTTTAAGACCAAGCGAACGTTTTCAGACTGAGCGTGGTGCGAAAAAGTGGGAACCGGTTTTTCGGTTAAGCCACGCGACCACGAAAAACGAAAAGGATATAGATTATGGCACGCGTCAAACGTGGTGTGACCACCAAAGCTAAACATAAAAGAATTTTAGAGCAGGCGAAGGGCTATTATGGCCGTCGTAAAAATACCATCCGCGTCGCACGTCAGGCCGTCGAAAAGGCCGGTCAGTACGCATATCGCGACCGTAAGGTAAACAAGCGGAACTTCCGCGCATTGTGGATCCAGCGTATCAACGCCGCAGTCCGCGCCGAAGGCATGACCTATGGCGTGTTCATGCATGGCCTGAAGCTTGCTAACGTTGAACTGGACCGCAAGGTTCTTGCCGACCTCGCGATGAACGAAGCCGCGATGTTTAGCACGATCATTGCGCAGTCGAAGGCAGCGCTCGCGAAAGCAGCATAAGCTCCTAAAACTTCGATATTGCGCAAAAGGGCGTGGGCGGCACTTGCCGTTCGCGCCCTTTTGCTTATTCAGGCGAACCATGATGACAGATATTGCGACACTCCAAACCGAACTGATGGCAGCGATTGATTCCGCGGATACGCTGGATGCGCTGGAGGCTGTTCGGATATCCGCCCTTGGTAAGCAAGGCAGCGTTTCGGCATTGCTCAAGACGATGGGCGCGATGTCGCCCGATGAACGTCAGACGCAAGGCCCGATCATCAACGGTCTGCGCGAAAGCGTTACCGCGGCGCTGGCCGCGAAAAAAGCCGCTTTGGAAACAGCCGAGTTGAACCGACGTCTCGCAAGCGAATATGTCGACATGACATTGCCTGCGCCCGAAACACCGCGCGGCACAGTGCATCCCGTCAGCCAAGTCATGGACGAGCTTGCCGAAATCTTTGCCGACATGGGCTTCGCGGTTGCCGAAGGGCGCGAGATTGAAGACGATTGGCACAATTTCACCGCGCTCAACATTCCCGAAACGCATCCTGCGCGCGCGATGCATGATACATTCTATTTCCCCGACGAAATGGCGCGCGATGGCAGCAAAATGCTGCTGCGGACGCACACATCACCGGTGCAAATCCGCACCATGACGTCACAGGAACCGCCGATCCGCATTATCGCACCTGGCCGCGTCTACCGCAGCGACAGCGATGCGACGCACACGCCGATGTTCCACCAGATCGAAGGCCTTGTCATCGACAAGGGCATTCACCTTGGTCATCTGAAATGGACGCTAGAGACATTTTTGAAGGCCTATTTTGAACGTGAGGATGTCGTCCTGCGTCTGCGTCCAAGCTATTTCCCATTCACCGAACCATCGGTCGAAGTCGACGTCGGCTATTCAATGGTCAACGGCAAGCGCGTCATTGGCGGATCGGAAGGCTGGATGGAGGTTCTTGGCTCCGGCATGGTTCATCGCAAGGTTATCGAGGCCTGCGGGCTTGATCCCGATATATGGCAGGGCTTCGCCTTCGGCACCGGTGTCGACCGCCTTGCCATGCTGAAATATGGAATGGACGATCTGCGTGCCTTCTTCGACGGCGATAATCGCTGGCTGCAACATTACGGATTTGACGCGCTCGATGTTCCGACGCTGAGCGGAGGAGTAGGCGCATGAAATTCTCACTGTCATGGCTGAAAGAGCATCTCGATACCGACGCCGATATGCAGGCCGTTGCCGATTGTCTGAACCGTATCGGGCTTGAGGTTGAAGGCATCGAAAACCCGGCCGAGAAATTGTCCGCGTTCCGCATTGCAAAGGTGCTGAGCGCGGCGCCGCATCCGCAGGCGGATAAATTGCAAGTGTTGTCCGTCGATGCGGGCGGCGACCCGCTTCAGGTTGTCTGTGGCGCACCCAATGCGCGCGCAGGCATGCTTGGCGTATTTGGTCCAGCCGGCGCCGTCGTTCCCGCAAACGGCATGGTGCTAAAGGTCGCCGCGATCAGAGGCGTCGAATCCAACGGCATGATGTGTTCGATTGCGGAGCTGGAATTGGGCGACGATCATGATGGCATCATCGAACTCGCGGCCGATGCGCCGGTGGGGAAAGTCTATGCCGATTGGGCCGGTTTGGACGACCCGGTCATTGATGTCAGCATCACCCCCAACCGTCAGGATTGCATGGGCGTTCGCGGCATCGCACGCGACCTTGCCGCAGCTGGCCTGGGGACATTGCGCCCGCTGAACGAAGTCTACCGCATTAATTTGGACGCGCCAAATGAAGGCAGCGGAGCCGCGCCGCTCGTGCGCACAGACGACGCCGCAGGCTGCCCTGCGTTCTACGCTCAGGCTGTATCGGGTGTCCGCAATGGCGACGCCCCCGAATGGATGCGCAGCAAGCTGAAAGCTATCGGCCAAAAGCCAATTTCAGTGCTCGTCGACATCACCAACTTCATATCCATCGATCTTGGCCGGCCCTTGCACGTTTATGACCGCGCAAAGCTGAACGGCGCGCTGGTGGCGCGCAAGGCGGTCGACGGGGAAGATATGGTCGCCCTCAACGGCAAGACCTATACGCTGGATTCCAGCATGACCGTCATTGCTGACGACAGCATGGTGCATGACATTGGCGGTATCATGGGTGGCGAGCATAGCGGCGTTTCGGAAACGACCACGGATGTCCTTATCGAGTGCGCCTATTTCGACCCCGAACATATTGCGCGCACCGGGCAGAAGCTCGCTTTGACCAGCGATGCGCGGCAACGTTTTGAACGCGGCGTTGACCCTGCATTTCTGGAAGACGGACTGGCGATCGCGACCAAGCTCGTGCTCGACCATTGCGGCGGGACGCCAAGTGCCATCACTAGGGCGGGCGCTGCACCAGTTGCGCCGCGCAACATTTCTTATGACACCCAATATTGCCAGCAGCTTGGCGGCGTTGATGTTGCGCCGGACGAACAGCGCAATATATTGGAACGACTGGGCTTTTCGGTAAGCGACGACTGGCGCGTTACCGTGCCGACATGGCGTCGTGACGTCGATGGCTCTGCAGACATCGTCGAAGAAGTCGTGCGTATTGTCGGCCTCGACAATGTCGTGTCCGTGCCATTGCCCCGTGCAGACGGCGTCGCCAAACCAACCGCAACGCCTGTCCAGTCGCTGGAACGCAAAGTGCGCCGTGCAGCGGCGGCACGTGGCTTGAACGAAGCGATTAACTGGTCATTCCTGCCGCAAAAGGCAGCGGATGCATTTGGTGGCGGCACATGGAGCCTTGCCAACCCGATTTCCGAAGACATGAAGGTCATGCGCCCTTCATTGTTGCCGGGTCTGCTCTCTGCCGCGCAGCGAAACATGGACCGCGGTGCATCATCGGTGCGTCTGTTCGAAATCGGACGGCGTTATTTTGCCGCAGCGGATGGCACAAGCGACGAGCGTCTGACGGCGGGCATCGTGCTGGCGGGCGACAAATCTGTGCGCAATTGGGCGACGGGCAAATCAGCAAAATTTGATGCTTTTGATGCCAAGGCAGAAGCCATCGCTTTGCTCAAGGCAGCGGGTGTCGCAACCGACGGCTTGCTCGTGATGGACGATGCCGGTGCGCATTATCATCCCGGACAATCGGCAACACTGCGCATGGGACCAAAGAATATTCTCGCGGCATTCGGCACACTGCATCCGGCAACGGCAAAAGCCTTTGACCTGGATGGCAGCGTTGTCGCCGCGGAAATCTTTTTGGATGCAATACCGCTCAAAAAAGCCACTGGCTTTATGCGCCCGGCCTTCACACCGCCTGCATTGCAAGCTGTTACCCGCGACTTTGCGTTTCTGGTTTCCCAAGATACGCCGGCCAATGATCTGGTTCGGGCCATTAAGGGATGCGACAAAGACAACATTGTCGCAGCGCGTTTGTTTGACCGCTTTGCCGGGCAGGGCGTACCCGAGGGCCAAGTCAGCCTGGCGGTTGAAATTACGCTTCAACCCACCGACAAAAGCTATGGCGATGATGATCTGAAACTGATTTCAGACAAGGTCATTGCCGCCGCGGCCAAACTTGGCGCGGTACTTCGCGGATAAAAAGAAAGGCCGGGCATGATGGCCCGGCCTTCTTTTTTCAAAGCGCTTTCGCGCAGCTTTTTAGAACTTCACGCCAGCGGTCAGAAACACCTGACGCGGGTTGCCGTAAAATGCCGTCAGCGTGCCTTCGCGGCCCAAAGACGCAACGGGCAAACCGGTTCCGCCAAGGATCGGCACGCCAGTCGTCGCATTGCCAGCAATGAAGCTGTAGCCCGAAGTCTTATATTCCTTGTCGAGCAGGTTCTTACCATAAAGACCAATGCTCCAACGATCGTCAGGCGCGGTATACACCAAGCTTGCGTCGACGAGGGCATAGCCGGACTGATCGATATAAGGGTTCGGAATTTCGAACTGCGTCGTGCTGCTGCGGTACGAAACTGTGGTGCCCAGATTCAACCGTCCCGCGCCAACTGGCGTCATGTAGGCAAGCGTTGCGCTCGCGGTCCATGACGGTGTGTTCTGCACATCGCGGAAGGCGGCAACATCGGTCGGGACGCTCGCGATGTTCGAAATATATTGGTCGAACTTCGCATCAATATAACCCACTGCACCCAGCAGGTTCAAACGGTCACCATCATTGGCAACGCTTTCGACAAGCCGTGCGTTAAACTCAAGCTCGACGCCTTTGAAGTTCGCCTTGCCTGCGTTCGATGTTACGCCGCAGAAGGATGGCAGGCCGCTGACGATACATGCAACCGAACCAGGGATTTGGACGTCCGTATAATCGGCGTAGAAGCCAGCGAGCGCATAGGTCAGGCCACCGTCGAACGCATTGCCCTTATAGCCCACTTCGTAGCTGTCGACGCTTTCTGGACGGAAGCTCAAAAACGCAGCCACTTCGTCATTTTCGCCACGGATACCATTGCCGTTGAGGTCTGGCGCATTGGCACCCACGCCGCGCGGATCAAAGCCGCCGCCCTTAAAGCCTTGGCTGAAGCTGGCGTAGATATTGTCGTCTGGCGTTGGCTTAAAGCTGAGCGATACGCGAGGCGTGAACTTTTTGAAATCACGCTGTCCGCTGAAGTTGGTGCTGGCTGCACCAAATGCAACGCCTGCCCCGCCAAAAAATGGCGATCCGCCGCCGAGATAGTTTTGGCGCAGGATATTCGCGGTGCGCTTATCCCATGTGTAACGGCCACCAACCGACAGGCTGAGCTGTTCGGAAAGGTCGTACGTAAAATCGCCGAAGACGGCGTAGGTTTCCGTATCGACCGCAGCATTGGTAAATGCCGTCAATCCGCTGAGCGTCGTGAACAGGCGCACATCGAACAAGGTATCTGCCGTGGCATCCAGATAATATGCACCAACCATGCCACTGAACGGACCGGCGTCCACGAGCAGTTGCACTTCCTGACTGACCTGTTCGTTGAAATAGCCACCGGGGACATCAACATCTGCCGCAGGCAGCGCGTCAAAATCGATGGGGGTCAGCGTGTCATCTTTACGCCATGCGCTGATGGACCGCAGCGTCAGGGTGTCGGACAGGTCCACCGAAATATTCATGGCGAGGCCATAAGCTTCGATATCCTGTTTCGGATCAACAAGCCCGCCGCGTGTGTCAAAAACATTGTCCAGCACGGGTGCGCCCGATAACAATCCGGGAATGATGCGATGACCGCCCCGTGGGTCGCTCTTGTCGCGGCTATAATCGCCGCTGATACGCACCGAAACCGGCGCGCCATATCCGCCAAGCTCCAACGTGCCGCGCGCAGCCCACACATCCTTGTTATAATTTTCAAGACCGGTGGTCAGGTTATCGCCAAAACCACCGCGTGAAAGCCGCGCGACACTGCCGCCGACGCGCACGATCTCGCCAATCGGTGCGGACACGGTCACTACGCCGTCGGCCTGATCATACGTTCCGACCGTTGCCCGTGCGCTCAAGGCGAACTCTTGCGGCAAACGCTTGGTGACATATTTCACAGCGCCGCCGATGGTGTTGCGGCCGTACAACGTGCCTTGCGGTCCGCGCAGAACTTCGATGCGTTCTACCTCATAAATGTCGAGGACCGCAGCTTGCGGACGATTCAAATATACATCGTCCAGATAGATGCCGACACCGGGTTCAAAACCCGACACTGGATCCTGTTGGCCGATACCGCGAATAAAAGCCGACAGCGTCGAGTTACTGCCGCGCGATGTTTCAAGCGTGGTGTTCGGCGTGATGTTGCCAATGTCGGTCAGATCAAGCGCGCCACGCAATTCAAGCGCTTCGCCCGAAAATGCGCTGACGGCGATGGGCACATCGAGCAGATTTTCTTCGCGGCGGCGGGCAGTGACGATGATTTCATCACCACTTTCCGCGCTCGCAGCTTCGTCTTGCGCCATAACAGGCGCGGTCACTGCCACGCCGGAAACGGCAATGCTGGCCAATAATGCTGCGCGGATCATCGAAATTTTGGTGGATTTCATTGTCACTCTCCTGATTGAAATGCGGGCCTTTACCCATTTCCAAATATGCGTATACTGAAAGTTGAACCATGTTTCAACTTAGTGGCTTTGGGAAGTATAGCGAATGTCGGCCGAACGTGGCATATCAGCAACAATGACACCGGCTGAAAAAACACCGCGCACCGAAAGGGGCCGCAAAACATTGCGTCTGTTGTTGGACGCGGCTGCTGCTGAATTTGGCGAAAAGGGATTTCACGAAAGTTCCGTCGTGTCGATTACGCAGCGCGCCGGCGTGGCCTTGGGCAGCTTCTACACCTATTTTGATTCCAAGGATTCGCTGTTCCGCGCGCTGGTCCGCGACATGTCGGCGCAAGTACGGCAAACGGTAGGGCCCGTGATCGCTGCGGAGCCAGACCGTCTTGAAGGCGAGCGTAAGGGGCTGAACAAATTTTTGAATTTTGTGCGCGAGCATAAGGAACTGTACCGGATTATTGACGAGGCTGAATTTGTCGATCCGCCAAGTTACCGCGCGCATTACGAAAATACGGTTAACGGATATCTCACCAGCTTGAAAGAAGCAGCGACCAAAGGGCAAGTGCGGGACGATGTCGAGGAGGTCCATGCTTGGGCCATTGTCGGCATGAACGTGTTTTTGGGGCTGCGTTTTGGTGTCCTTGATGAAGATCGCGATGCAGCTGAAGTTGCGACTATCGCCGCTGACCTTCTGACAAACGGGTTGAAGCGATAATCAATCATCCCTAAGCCGCGCGGTATGACGCTCAACCGCCGAACCTTTGCCATTATCTCCCACCCCGATGCGGGTAAAACAACGCTCACGGAAAAGCTTTTGCTTCAAGGTGGCGCCATTCACTTGGCAGGCGAAGTAAAGGCGCGCGGTCAGGCGCGCCGTGCGCGTTCCGACTGGATGAAGATTGAACAGCAGCGCGGAATTTCGGTTACGTCATCGGTGATGACGTTTCAAAAAGACGGCATTGTCTTCAATCTGCTCGACACGCCGGGGCATGAAGATTTCTCCGAAGATACTTACAGGACGCTGACTGCGGTCGATTCGGCCATCATGGTCATCGACGCAGCAAAGGGTATTGAGCCGCAGACCCGCAAGCTTTTCGAAGTCTGCCGCCTGCGCAGCGTTCCGATCATCACCTTCGTCAACAAGGTGGATCGTGAAGGTCGCCCCGCATTTGAGACGATCGATGAAGTGGCCGATGCGCTGGCGCTTGATGTGTGCCCAATGAACTGGCCAGTGGGCATGGGCGGCGAGTTTGAAGGGCTTTATGACTTTAACAGCGGTCGCCTGAGCCAGCCATCGGGCGACAGCAAGGCGTTTGAAGGCAAGATCAGTGACCATGCCGGCCTGAATGCGACAAGCCTTGAAGATGTGCTCACGCCCGCGGGCGTCGCGCGGCTGCGCGAAGAGGCGGAGCTCGCGCAGGCTGGATATTCCGATTTCGACCTGACCGCGTTCCAAAATGGTGATCTAACGCCTGTTTACTTTGGCTCGGCGCTGAAAGAATTCGGCGTGATCGAGCTCATCAACGCCATCGCAAAATATGCGCCGCCACCCCGCCCGCAACCCAGTTCAAAGGGCGATATTGATCCGTCTGAAAAAGAAGTCACGGGCTTCATTTTCAAGGTGCAGGCGAATATGGACCCGCAGCACCGTGACCGCATCGCGTTCATGCGATTGTGCTCCGGCACCTTCAAACGCGGCATGAAGCTGACGCCGTCAGGACTTGGCAAACCAGTCGCGATTCATTCGCCGATCCTGTTTTTCGCGCAAGATCGCGAAATTGCCGACAGCGCGGAACCCGGCGATATCATCGGCATTCCAAACCATGGCACCTTGCGCGTGGGCGATACTTTGTCCGAACGCAATGACGTGCGCTTTACCGGCCTGCCCAACTTTGCGCCGGAAATACTGCGCCGCGTCGTGTTGCGTGACCCCACGAAGACCAAGCAGCTGCGCAAGGCGCTGGATGATCTGAGCGAAGAGGGCGTCATTCAGGTATTCTATCCGGAGATCGGTTCAAACTGGGTGATTGGCGTCGTCGGGCAACTGCAGCTCGACGTTCTGATTTCGCGGCTTGAGGCGGAATATAAGGTCGATGCGTTTCTGGAGCCTGCGCCATATGACACCGCGCGCTGGCTCATCGGTTCGGACACGGCGCTCGCGCAATTCATTTCGTTCAATGGCGGAAACATGGCGAAGGACCGCGATGGCCATCCGGTGTTTATGGCGCGTTCGTCATGGGATGTTGGTTATCAGCAGGAAAAGCATCCGGACGTGAAGTTCAGCGCGACCAAAGAACGCTAACGCCAGACAGCAACGCCATAGGGTTCGATGTCCGAACCACCAATGACAAACTCTGCGCCTGTCGGTGCTGGCGCGCGCGCGCTGACGCTATCCAGATTGAACGCAAACGTCAGTTCACCGCGTCGGCGCAAGCGCAACGTCGGTGGCAGCGGTGTAATCTGCACGTCCGCCTCCGCACATAAATCGACGAACAAGTTCGTGAGAAAGGCATCGTCCGTCAGCGTCGCAAGATAGATGCTTCGACCTGCCCGCACCGCTGCCGGTGCGCCGTCTTCATAGGTTGCAATGACGTCAGCGTCGCCAACCTCAATCGTCTCGCGCCAACGGCCACTTTCATACGCCGCGCCTTTATACGCAATGCTACCACCGCAATCCGCGCGCAGCGTTTCGACGGACGTGACTGTGACCGGCACAAAGTCACGCAGCCGTCCGGGCGGCAGGCCATCGCTTATCGAAAATTCATCAGTCTTCGCGCCCGCACGTGGCCCGAACAGCAATATGCCATCACTCGCCTGCAATGCATCGAAAGCGGCATCGTCGACCACCGCCATGGTCGGCACGACAACCAGCCGATATCCAGCGAGCTGCGCGTCGCCTGCAGACACAAAGTCGACATCCACGCCAAGGCCACGCAACGCACGATAATATTGGAAGACGACCGCATCATAGCGATAGCCCGCACCCTGCCGTTCAATGTCGTCGACCCAGCCGGATACCGGATCAATGACGATGGCGACGGGGGACTTCGCCGCAACAACGGATAAGTCGCCAAGCAACTGCATGTCCGATGCGGCCTGTTCCACTTCCGCCCATGCCGCGGCAGGCATGTCATCAGGTCGTCTGAGCCCGGCATGCATTTGTTCTTGGGCAAAGGGAACCTGCCGCCAGCGGAAATAGGCCACGCAGGCCGCGCCATGGGCAAAGGCCTGCAGCGTCCAGTGCCGCACCATGCCCGGCGCAGGACGCGGATTATGTGGCGCCCAGTTTACGGGCCCGGGCTGCTGCTCCATCACCCACCATGCACCTTTGGATAGCCCGCGCACCGAATCAAAATTGAGCGCCGCCAAATCAGGATGCCCCGTGCGCATGAATGGCTTCCATTCATCAGCCGATGCTTTGGCCATGAGCTGATCGGAAAAACCGAGCGGATAATTGTCATAGCTGACAAAATCGAGGTCGCGGGTCAGTGCTGCATTATCGACGCCCGTTGTCGCCGGCGGAATGATATTATGCGTTACCCACTGGTGCGGTGCGGCGTGGCGGCGAATGGCCGATATCATGACGTCATGAAAGCGCACGACCTGTTCCGACGCAAAGCGCCGATAGGCCAGGCGATGCGCAGGGTTCGTTTCGCACACCGTGAAAAAGGGCAGGTCTATCTGGTCAAAATGGTCATATTCCATTGACCAAAACACATTGCCCCACGCCGCATTCAGCGCCTCAATGGTGCCATAACGTTGCGCGCAATAGGCCCGGAATTTTTCCAGCGCCGCTGGCGATGCGCTCATGGTCGTATCGTGGCAGCACAATTCATTGTCGGTTTGCCAACCCGCCACATGCGGATGGCTGCCATAACGCTGCGCCATGGCGGCAGTGATGCGTTCCGCGTGAACAAGATATGTTTCACTCGAAAAGTCATAATGGCGGCGCGATCCGAAACCACGGACTTGGCCGGTGTTGATATCGACAGGCAAAATGTCGGGATATTTTTCGCACAGCCATTTGGGCGGCGTTGCGGTGGGCGTGCCAAGCACGACTTTCAGTCCGGCCGCGCCGAGCACGTCGATCGCGCGGTCCATCCACGCCCAATCGAATATGCCTTCAGCCTTTTCAATGCGACCCCACGCAAATTCGCCAATCCGGACAAAGCGCAGCCCAAGATCATACATTCTTTGCGCGTCGCGTGGCCAATGATCCTCGGACCAATGCTCGGGATAATAACAGACACCTAACATGCCCATTTGTTTAGCGCCCAAGCCACGGCTGGCAAGCCTGTGCGCATGTTAGGCTTAGCGCGCCGAAAGAAAGCGGCCATAATTCATATATTCTGCCATTTTATCGCCACGACTAATGCCTATGTAGGGTCAAACAGGTTCCGACAGGCAGATTGATACGCGCATGAGTGAAATGTTACTGACCCCGCACACGCCCATAGACGGCGCCATTTCTGGCGATGATTTGGTTGGCCGTGCAGCGCGTCTTAAACAGGTTCCTGATGACAAAGCGATGTTGCGTGCGGTTGCCGAACTCACGCGCGATCTTGCCGCGCCGAAGCCGCGCATTTTCTGGTCGGATTTTCTTTTGTCTGCGCTGGTTGGTTATGCCGGGCTTGCGGTGGCTATCATGTCTGGAACTCTGTGGGTTCAGTGCGCTGCGGCTTTGGTCTCCATCCTTGGCCTATATCGCGCCGGCGGTTTCATTCACGAAGTAACGCATGTGAAGCATTCGGCGCTTCCCGGTTTCCGCTTTGGCTTTAACGCCGTGATTGGCGTGCCCCTGCTCGTGCCGTCTTATATGTATGAAGGCATCCACAATCTCCACCATGCGCGCACACGTTATGGTACCGACCAAGATCCGGAATATCTGCCCTTGGCGCTGATGAAGCCATGGACGCTGCCTGTGTTCATTATCGTTTCGTTGCTGGCGCCTGTCGCATTGCTGTTCCGCAACGCTGTACTTGCGCCGCTTTCGCTGTTCATTCCTGCATTGCGCAAGATTGTGGTCGAACGTTATTCAGGTTTGGCGATCAACCCTGCATTCCGGCGCAGGCCCGCCGAGGGCGACGCACATCGCAACTGGATCGTGCAGGAAACCGCCGCAAGCATCTGGTCAATTGCGCTGCTGACGGGCGTATTTACGGGTTTCATCCCGCTCCAGTCCTTCCTCATCTTCCTTGCCATCGTCGCAAGCGTTGCCGTGCTCAACCAAGTCCGCACACTTGTCGCGCATTTATGGGAAAATGACGGTGAACCGCTGAGTGTGACCGCGCAGTTCCTCGACAGCGTCAACGTCCCGCCCCCCGGCCTGCTGGCAGAGATCTGGGCACCTGTGGGGCTGCGTTACCACGCATTGCATCATTTGCTGCCCAGCGTGCCGTATCATGCACTTGGGACGGCGCACAAACGCCTGACAGAGCAATTGGCGCCCGATTCGGCTTACCACCGTGCCAATTATGACGGGCTTGCCGGATTGGTATACCGCCTTGCGCGCAGCACATTGGTGCGCGGCGCTTAAGAGACCTCGAGAAGACTGCCAGCAGATCCTGCCATTATTTACGGAATGGATGCCCCAAGACGCTTCAACGGAACGACAGCTTTCTCACTCCGCGAGATAGGCGGCTAGCCCAACGGTCGCTGCAGCTGCGATCAGGGCAAGATAGGGCAGGAAGCCGGCTTTCGGTTGCACAACTGGCTCGTCTAAAGCCAGATTTTCGGCCCCTGTTGAGGTCGGAAATTGTCCTTTGTCCTGAATATAATGACGGAATGCGAAAACGGGGATGATCAGCAAAACAGCCAAGAGGCCGTTGCGCAGCGTCCCATCGCCCCACACATTTGCGCCGGCGCCCATCCAAACCATATTCACAAAACCAAGGACAGCCCCTGTCGCGAGCAACCAAGTCGGGCAGCGATACGGCCGGTTCCAGTCACTCCGGTCAATTCGGTGAATCCATCCAGACTGAAGGTTGAGGAAGTTGAAGACAAAATAGCAGACGTTTGAAATCATCAGCACCGCGAAATAATCGGATGCAAGCAGGAGCAGGATGTTAAATACCAAGTCGGTCCACATCGCCGCGGTCGGCGCACCGTGGGCATTGACCCGGGAAAGGTAACGCGGAAACCAGCCATCCACCGATGCCTGATACAAGGTGCGTGAAGAGCCCATCATCGATGTCATCACAATCAACAAAAGCGCAAGGACCAGCATCACAATCAGTAGGTTGCCGACAACAGCGCCTCCGCCCAAAATTTTGGCCAGCGCATTCGCAACACCCGATCCATCGTAAATCGTCGGATCAAGCATACCCTCCAGCCCCAGAGATGCCTGAAAGACGAGCGGCACGAGCGTGAAAATCGCCATGCACAAAAGGCCCGATGCAAAAATCGCGCGGGCGGTGTCCTTTGCCGGATCACGGAATTCACGCGTGTAGCAGACCGCTGTTTCAAAACCATAGGTTGACCAGCCCGCCCCGAACATAGCGCCTGCCAGAAGCGTGAGCCCTGCCGCATTCCATGTTCCAAAACCGATATCCCCGGCGGCATCGCGCACCATCGGCAAGATCGGGAAGAGATTTTCGGTTGGTAGATCTCCCGTAATTAGGGGGATGATGCCGACAAGCAAGAGCGGCAACATACAGGCGATACCAAGAATTTTTTGGAAATGCGCCGCGCGCGCCGCACCATGATGCTGCAGTGCAAAAGTCAGCAGCAGGAACCCTGTCGCGATGATAGAAACGAGATTGATCCGAAGGTGGAGCCCTTCCCGCACGAAATCGAGCGGGAGGAGGTCAAGCTGCCATTGGCGAATTGCAGCGTCGGCAGGAAATAGGCTGGCCATGACATAGCCTGCGCCAAGACTTGTCCCGAGAGCCAACACAGGCGACCATGCAAGCCAATTGCACCACACGGAAATCGGCGCAATGAACTTGCCATAAGGAAGCCATCCTGCAGCGCCGTAGACCGATGCCCCGCCAGACTTATTTGGATAAAGCCCGGCAATTTCCGCATAGACGAAGCACTGCATAAAGCCCATCAGGATGGAGGCGATCCAGATCACCCAACTGGGCTGGCCGATCATTGTGGCGATGCCGCCCATGGTCAGGAGAACGCCGGCGGGCACCCCGCTCGACGCCCAGAAAGCATCCTTCCAATCAAGTTGGCGTTGCAACTGCATTGGGCTTCCTGCCTGTCCTGTGTTCCCTACCGCCGCCGTGCTCGCCACCGGTCTTCTCCCCCGAGAATGCAGGACCAACCGCTGAAAATAGATCAGAGGTTGGCCCAGTTTTTTCCTGCGCTCAGCGCGTCAATTGCCGAAGTTATAGCGAACCGTGAGGCCCCAAGTGCGTGGCTTGGCATAGACGCCCAACGTATCCCCCCAATAGAGCGAGCCATCGAATGCATAGACGCGATAGGCACGGTTAAAGAGGTTGTTCACGAACACAGCCACGTCGACCTTCTCATCGGCTGTGGTGAAGCCAAGGCGGCCGTTGGCCACGCCATAACCGCCTTCGCGTTCCACGGGCGCGCACATGACCGTGAAGCACATCTTGCTCTGGAAGATCGCATCGGCCTGAACCGAAGCCGTACCACCTGCCAGCGCAAATTCATAACGTGCCATGGCACTGCCTGAAAGCTTTGGCGCTTGCGGAAGATCATGCGTCACAACCGTCACGCCATCCGGCAGCAGCACATTCTTAACTTCGCTGTCTTGCAAGGCACCGGCGAGTTGAAGGGTTAACCCCGGGGCAGGCCGCGTGGTGAAGTCCGCTTCAATGCCTTTGACGGTGGCGGGAAGGTTGCGGACAACCTGCGTAAACCCGACCTGCACAAAGGCCTGATAGTTTTTATAGTCGTAATAGAAAGCGGCGACATTGAACGTCGTCCCTCGCGCCAGCGTGGTTTTCAGACCAACTTCAAAATCGTTCAACGTCTCAGGCTGATACGCCAGGTTGTTCAGCGTATCGACCAGCTGTGATGGGAACGGTGTTCCGGTCGAAAAAGTGAATCCGCCCGATTTTGAACCACGGTTATAGCTGGCGTAAGCCAAAACATTGTCGCTCGGCTTATAGTCAACCTCTGCACGCGCGGTGACACCGCTGAAATTGGGCGAGGCGGCATCTGGCGTAATGGTCACGCCAGATGTGCCGGCTCCATAGGTCCATGTCCCGGGCGTGTTGGTTCCCGTTAGGTCGGTGTAGGATATGCCATTTGGTCCAAAGCGAAGTGAAAGCGCGTAGAGCGGCAACGTGTGAACCGCAGCGTAATCCCCGACCTTGTTATCATGCCAATAGCGCAGACCGCCAATCAGCTTAACCTGATCACTAACTTCATATTCATTCTGCGCAAAGATGGCATAAGACGTCGTCTTCTGCGTGAAATTCACGCTGGGATCATAGCCAGCGAACGGCGTTGCGTACTTCGCCTTGTACTTCCCATCGATAATCATACCAAAGGCGCCGACCGTTAGGAAATTGCGGTCCGATGTCTTGGAAAGCCTCAATTCCTGCGAATATTGGTTCACGTTCGCGTCTTGGAAGAACACCGTGCCTGATCCGTAACATGTCAGCCCCGTATTTGGCGCTGGGCATGGCGCAGTTGCTGCCGGCGTGACATTTTCAACATATGGGATTTCGGGCGGACCATTGCCGCTTTCGATGTAGAATTTATCGACGTGCTGATAATC
>JBEDET010000036.1:0-23117 GCA_041175505.1 Pseudomonadota bacterium | reverse complement strand
GAAATCGCCAAGGAAGACCAAGGCTATTATCTCGATACCGAGTTGTCTGCCGATGATCTGCAGGCGTTGGTCGCTGAATATAAGCGGCTGGTTCAGGCCGAATGGGGCAAGCCGTTTCCGCAAGATGTGCATGACCAATTATGGGGCGCTGTTGGCGCTGTATTTGGTTCATGGGAATCCGATCGGGCAAAGGTCTATCGCCGCCTGAACAATATCCCCGGTGACTGGGGCACTGCGGTCAATGTGCAGGCGATGGTGTTCGGCAACATGGGCGAAACGTCCGCAACGGGCGTTGCCTTCACCCGCGATCCTGCGACCGGCGAGAATGCCTATTATGGCGAATATCTCATCAATGCCCAAGGCGAAGACGTTGTCGCGGGCATTCGTACCCCGCAATATCTGACCAAGGCGGCGCGCGAACGCGCAGGCGCCAAGCCATTGTCGATGGAAGAAGCGATGCCCGCGGTATACGCCGAACTGGCGCGCGTGTTCGACATCCTCGAAACGCATTATCGCGACATGCAGGATATCGAATTCACCGTTGAGCGTGAAAAATTGTGGATGCTGCAAACCCGCTCGGGCAAGCGCACCGCGAAGGCTGCGCTGAAAATCGCGGTCGATATGGCCGACGCTGGCCTCATCACCACGGACGAGGCTGTCCTGCGTGTCGACCCAATGGCGCTGGACCAATTGCTGCACCCGACGCTGGATCCCGATGCGGTGCGCGATGTGCTGACCTCTGGCCTGCCAGCTTCGCCCGGCGCAGCTTCGGGCAAAATCGTGTTCGATGCCGACACCGCCGACAAATGGAAAGAGCGCGGCGAGTCCGTCATTTTGGTGCGCGTGGAAACCAGCCCCGAAGACATTCACGGCATGCACGCCGCAACCGGCATTTTGACCGCACGTGGCGGCATGACCAGCCATGCGGCGGTTGTCGCACGTGGCATGGGCCGACCCTGCGTATCGGGTGCTGGCAGCCTTCAGATTGATGCCACGGCCAAAACGCTGCGCATTGCCGGACGGACGTTGCATGAAGGCGATATCATCACGCTTGATGGTTCAACCGGCGAAGTGATGGCGGGTGAAGTCCCGACCTTGCAGCCTGAGCTGGTGGGCGATTTTGGCACGTTGATGGTCTGGGCCGATGCTGGCCGCCGGATGAAAGTTCGCGCCAACGCCGAAACGCCTTTGGATGCGCAAACTGCGCGCGATTTTGGCGCAGAAGGCATTGGCCTGTGCCGTACCGAGCATATGTTCTTTGACGCCGCGCGCATTACCGCTGTGCGCCAGATGATCCTGGCGGACGATGAAAAGGGCCGCCGCGTTGCGCTCGACAAATTGCTGCCCGAACAGCGCAAGGATTTTGCCGCCATTTTCGAAGTGATGGCTGGTCTTCCCGTCACCATCCGCTTGCTTGACCCGCCACTGCATGAATTCCTGCCACATCAGGAAAGCGAATTTGCCGAGGTTGCTGCGGCTGCTGGTGTCGGTATTGAGGTGCTGAAACAACGCGCGGCGGAACTGCACGAATTTAACCCGATGCTAGGCCATCGTGGTTGCCGCTTGGGCGTGACCTATCCCGAAATTTACGAGATGCAGGCACGCGCGATATTCGAAGCGGCCTGTTCTTTGGCCGTCGCACCGGTGCCTGAAATCATGATCCCGCTGGTCGGCACCCGCCGCGAACTTGAGTTGATGAAGGACGTTGTCGACAAGGCTGCCGAAGCTGTCTTCGCCGAACAGGGCAAGCGCATCGAATATCTGGTCGGCACGATGATCGAACTGCCGCGCGCTGCATTGATGGCCGATGAGATCGCCGAAGTCGGCAGCTTCTTCAGCTTTGGCACCAACGACCTTACGCAGACGACGCTGGGCGTCAGCCGCGATGATGCCGCACGGTTCCTGACGCATTATGTCGACAAGGGCATTTACGCCCGCGACCCGTTTGTCAGCCTTGATGTTGAAGGCGTTGGCCAGTTGATCGAGATCGCGGCGAAAAAAGGCCGCGCGACGCGCCCTGAAATCAAGCTTGGGATTTGCGGCGAACATGGCGGCGATCCGGCGTCGATTGCCTTTTGTGAAAAGGTCGGCCTTGATTATGTCAGCGCTTCACCCTATCGCGTGCCTATCGCGCGACTGGCGGCAGCGCAGGCGGCACTTGCCAGCAAGTAAGCATTTGTTCTAACCTTCGACCGAGGGAGAGCATTATGAAAAGGTGGCAACGATACGGCATCTGTATCACGTTAGGGCTGTTGGGCGGCGGTGTCTTGGCGGTGCAGGCGGTACGCGGCGGCCTGAACGATGGCATGGTCGAAATCGGGCCCTGGCAGACGGGAAAAAGCTTCGGCACCATTGATGCCAGCACGCTCACCCGCGCGAAGGTTGCATTGTCCGGGCTGCTCGCCTTACCTTCGAAAGAGGCGATGTATTTTACCGCACAAAATGACAGCGATGGCCGCGCGCTTGACGGGCGGTGCACGTATGTCGTGCGCGGTGGCAAGCTTGATGGCCGCTGGTGGAGCGTAACCTTATATGAAGGCGAAGGCTGGCTTGTGAAAAATGCCGCCAAGCGTTGGTCGGTGCCCGCCAGTGCCGTTCAGGTCGACGAAGCCGGCGGCTGGTCGTTCACGGTCGCGCCATCGGCGCAAAGTGGAGCATGGCTGCCAACGGGTTCAGTGCCCAAATTCGACCTGACGCTTCGGTTGTACCATCCGTCGGCGATGACGATCGAAAGCCCCGAAACGGCGAAGTTGCCGACGATTGAACGCAAGGAGTGCGTATGATGCGGCGTTGGATATTCCCGATATTGGCGGGTGCCGTCTTGGGCGTTGGCGCCTATCAGGCGACATTGCTGGCGACGCCTTATGCGTTGATGCAGGCCGCGATGATGAAAGTTGGCAAACAAGGGCCAGCCAACCAATTCGCGTTCGCGCCGATGACGACGGCTGAAAATCAGACCATTGTTCGGCCAAGCCCCGACCTTTCTTATTCCACTTGCGTCTTTGACGTCTCCAAAGGCCCGGTGCTGGTGGATGTGCAGCCTGTGCCGGACCATTATTGGTCCGTGAGCATATTTGATGCCCGAACAGATGTGGCGGCGGTTCGCAGCGACAGGGATACCAAAGGCACCGCTGCGCGGCTCGCACTGTTGAAAGCAGGGCAGACCGCGCCAGCGGGTTATGAACCTGTCCGCGTTGGCTATGACAGGGGGCTGGTATTGATCCGAATACTCGTCGCCCCGGCCAGCACGTTTCCAACGATTGATGCCATCCGCAGAAAATCGACCTGCAAGCAGCTTTAAGGTTCAAATTAGCTATTGCACAACTTTGCCAGCGTCCCTAATAGCGGCGCTCCAGTGCACCCGTAGCTCAGCTGGATAGAGCATCAGACTACGAATCTGAGGGCCGGGCGTTCGAATCGCTCCGGGTGCACCACTTTTCTTCTCTCTGAATACAGAGACCTCTCGCCATGACCGCAAAATCCAAATCTGCCATCGTTCTCTTGTCCGGTGGCCTCGATTCAATGGTTGTTGCCGGTTTGGCGCGCGAGGCGGGCTATGACCTTATCGCGCTGACCATTGACTATAACCAGCGCCACAGGATTGAACTCGACAGTGCAGCGACCATCGCCGCGCATTTGGGGGCGATTGAACATATCGTTCTGCCGCTTGATCTGACACGCTTTGGCGGCTCCGCGCTGACTGCGGACATTGCGGTTCCCAAAGAGGGTGTCGAAGAAAACGCCATTCCGATCACTTATGTGCCTGCGCGCAACACGATATTCCTGTCCTTATGCCTTGGTCTTGCCGAAGCACGCGGCGCGCGGGATTTGTGGATTGGTGTGAATGCGCTGGATTATTCCGGCTATCCCGACTGCCGCCCCGAATTCATCCGTGCCTTTGAAGGCATGGCCAATTTGGCCACCAAGGCGGGTGTTGAAGGTGACCATTTCAGCGTTCACACCCCGTTGCTGCACATGAGCAAGGCCGACATCGCCACGCAAGCGGCGCGGCTTGGCCTTGATGCGGGCATGAGCTGGTCCTGCTATGATCCGACGCCCGATAACAAAGCCTGTGGCCGCTGTGACAGCTGCCGGTTGCGCGCCAAGGGCTTTGCCGATGCGGGATTGCCCGATCCCACCATTTACGCATGAGCTACGCGGTTAAAGAGATTTTCCTGACGCTTCAGGGCGAGGGCGTGCATGCAGGTCGCCGTGCGGTATTTCTGCGCTTTGCCGGATGCAATTTGTGGACGGGTCGCGAAGAAGACCGCAGCTCGGCCATTTGCCAATTTTGCGATACCGATTTTGTCGGCATGAATGGCGAAAATGGCGGGCGTTATGACGCGGCTGACCTCGCTGCAAAAGTCGCGGCTTTGTGGGGTGATGGCGCGCAATCGCGCTATGTCGTCATAACAGGCGGCGAACCCATGTTGCAGGTCGATGATGCGATTATCGACGCATTGCATGCGCACGGGTTTCAGATCGCCATTGAAAGCAACGGCACTATTGCGGTTCATCCCGGCATCGATTGGGTCTGCATCAGCCCCAAGGCAGGGTCCGACGTGATCCAGCATCATGGCGATGAACTGAAACTCGTCTGGCCGCAACTGGCGAGTGATTTGGACCGGATGGAGGGATGGCAATTTGCCCATTTCCTCATCCAGCCCATGGATAAAGGCGATCCCGAGCTAAATGCCGCCAGCGTAAAAGAAGCCACGCGCTTCGTCATGGACCGCCCAAAATGGCGCTTATCCTTGCAAAATCACAAGATTTTGGGGCTGCCCTGACCCTTATTAAATATGCTTGAAACCTATTCCCAAAGATGACAGTCTTGTGACGGGAAGAGGAGAGCAGGAAAATGGCAAAAGCCAAACAGGCGCAATTGCGCAGCTATAAAAGCTATTCAAAACGTATGTCAGACCATGTCGCCTTTGCGCTGGTCGTCTACACATTAGCACTGATATTTTTGGTGACGCCCACCATTGAATCGCGTGGTACGTCGATTTTTCCCTATTTTGTCTTGGTCCTCTTTGTGGCTGTGGTCATTCCGCCATGCCGCAATATGGAGCGCCGCTGGCAGGCGCTGGATGCCGCTGCATACAATGGCGACGGCCTGAAGACGCATTATGTCGCGGACCGACTGAAGCTTTGGGCGGCCGCTGTGGCCATTCCGGCATTTTTAGCGGTGGTGTTTACGGTATTTTGACCGCCGCTTGATTGACGCTGTAACGGCCCGCGCCTAAGCGGGAATCATGCTTAAACCTCAAGAAGCGCTTGATCGCGCGCACAATCTCGTTTCCCAAGCCATTAAAGCCGGTGCCGATGCCGCTGATGCCGTTTATGTGTGTGACGCATCTACGGACGTTCAGGTGCGGCTGGGCCAGTTAGAGGATGTCGCCCGATCCGAAGGCGAAGACATTGGCTTGCGGGTTTTTGTTGGCCAGCGATCGGCAACGATTTCATCGTCCAACATGAACCCTGATATTCTGGCCGGTCTGGTTGCGCGCGCGATCGACATGGCGAAAGAAGCACCCGAAGACCAATATGCAGGCCTCGCGCCGCAAGATCGCCTGCTCATGGGCGCAATGCCGGACTTCGACGGCGATGACGGCCAAGACCCCGATCCCGCAATTCTGCGTGCAGCGGCGCTTGAATGCGAAGACGCCGCGCGCGCCGTTCCCGGCGTCACCAACAGCGAAGGCGCTGGCGCAAGTGCGTCGCGCTCGATCTTTGCGCTCGCCACCAGCCATGGCTTTGCAGGCGTAAAGGCGGGATCAGGCTATGGTATATCGGCCAGCGTCCTGTCGGGTGATGGCGACGCCAAGGAACGCGATTATGATTGGCGTTCTGCCCGGCATCTTGCCGATCTCGCCAGCCCCGCCAGCGTCGGCACGCGTGCCGGTGAACGCGCGGTCAAGCGGTTGAACCCCGGCACCATAAAAAGCGGACAGATGCCCGTGGTCTTTGACCCGCGCGTTGGCAGTTCGTTTGTCGGGCATTTGCTCGGCGGGATCAGCGGGTCGGCCATTGCCCGCAAAACAAGCTTCCTGCTGGAATCGCTCGGCGCGCAATTGTTCGACAGCGGCATATCCATCATCGACAATCCGCATGTGCAGCGCGGGCTTGGGTCGCGTGCCTTTGATGGCGAAGGCCTGCCCACCGCGCGCCGTGCGATTATCGAAAATGGCGTTTTGACCGGCTGGTTGATGGAAAGCGCATCGGCGCGGCAATTGGGATTAGAACCCACCGGCCATGCGAGCCGCGGTGTCAGCGGCGCGCCGGGCGTCAGCCCATCCAACGTGCATTTGGAAGGCGGCAGTGTCAGCGTTGCCGAACTGATCGCGGACATCAAACATGGCATCTATGTGCACGAACTGGCCGGGCAGGGCGTTAATGCTGTGACGGGCGATTATAGCCGCGGTGCCGCCGGCTTCTTGATCATCAACGGCGAAATTGCCGGACCCGTGAGCGAATTTACCATTGCGGGCAATTTGAAGGATATGTTTGCAGCGATGACCGCCGCGAACGATCTGGAATTCATCCGCAGCATCAACGTGCCCACCTTGCGGATCGACGGCATGATGATCGCAGGTGCCTGAACGCAAACTGGATAGAGACGCCGTAATCGCAGCCACGCAGGAAGCTGCGGCGTTGGCGTTCGCCAGCTGGCGCGATGGCGCAGTGCCCGATGCGAAGGTGTGGGAAAAGAGCCGCGACAATTTCGTGAGCGAAATCGACATGGCCGTCGACGCGTTGCTGACGACGCGTTTGCAGGCGATTCTGCCGGAGGCGGCATGGCTGTCCGAAGAGACGCTGGATGACCCAAAACGGCTCGATGCGCGGCTATTGTGGCTGGTCGACCCTATCGATGGCACGCGCGATTATGTGCGCGGACGCAGCGGTTGGTGTGTGTCGGTTGCCTTGGTGGCCGATGGTATTCCGGTCTTTGCGGTGATGGCAGCGCCAGCGGAAGACAAAATCTGGGTGGCGGCACGCGGCGAAGGCGTGACTTGCAACAATGCGCCACTGTCGGGCAGCACACGATTGGATTTCACCGGCTCACGCGTGCCCGCCGATGAATTGCCACGGCTCGATGCGGACCTTGTGACGGTGACCAAGCCCAACAGCATTGCGATGCGGATGACAATGGTCGCCTGTGACCGTGCCGATTTGGTCGCAACGCTGCGCTGGGGCAATGAATGGGACATCGCCGCCGCGCACCTCGTCGCGCAGGAAGCAGGCGCAGTCGTGACCGATGCGCTTGGCGGACCGATATTATATAATAAGCGCAAGCCATTGGATTTCGGCCTGATCTGCTGCGCGCCGGGGATACATGACGCGGTGGTCGAGCGCCTGTCGGGGCGCGCTGCGCAGATTTTGTCGGCGTCCTGAATTTGGGCAGATGGCGCGTTGAAACAACTTCAGCGCCACAAAGCCCGCGCTGTTAAACCCGCGTCCGCGTCCACAAAACGTCGCGGTCCATGGCACGCGGGTTGTTCGCAACAGCATCGACAAACGCTTTGCGCACCCAGCGAAACTTTTCGGGGCGGGTGGTGAAAATACGTTGGTCCCACGCGTGGCTATCGGCGGCGCGGACTTTGCGGGCGATTTCGCCATAAATCCCTGCGGCGGATAACACCGCCCAGCGTGCACGCAGCGGCAGATGCGCCGCGCCGACACGTGCCGACGCTTCATATTGCTCCGCCTCATCCGCGAGCCAACGGCCCATCAGCGCCAGTTTCTTGCGGTTATGCGGCTTCATATGCTCGCCCGGCCCGATATCGAGCGTCGCTAGCCAGTCATCGGGTAAATAGCAGCGTCCGGCGGCGTCATCTTCGGCGATATCCCGCGCGATATTGGCGAGTTGAAAGGCGAGGCCAAGGTCACACGCCCGGTCGAGCGTGGCGTCATCATCCGCCGGAACGCCCATCACGACGGCCATCATCACGCCCACGGCGCCAGCAACATGATAGCAATATTGGTACAGATCGCTCTCGCGGCAGGGGTGCCAGTCCGCAGCGTCCAGTGCGAAGCCTTCGATGACATCCTCCGCCATACGCGCTGTAATGCCGCATTCCCGCGCGACAACGCCCAGGCAGTCAAACGCTGGTTCACCCGTGGACATGCCCGCCAGCGCTGTTGCGGTCAGCGTGCGAATGGCCGCAAGGCTTTCCTGCGGGTCGGTGACCGCTGCCATCGCGCCGCCATGATCCTGCCCATCGGCCATATCATCGCATTTGCGGCACCACGCGTAGAGCAACCAAACGCGTTCGCGCGTTATGCGGTCAAACAACCGGCTGGCGAAACGGAAGGATTTTGATCCCCGCGATATGCTGTCCTGCGCAAATTGAACAAGGGCAGGGCGATCAAAATCAGCCACGGCAAAAATCTGTGCAAGGGCTGATGGCGGCTTGGTTCACAAATCGTCTGCTTTCATCTGGAAGATGGTCTTGTGCGGTACATAGACGGCCATTTTGTCCAGCAAGCCGTCCAGCGTGTCATCGACGATCATGATGCCCGCATGTTGCGGCCGGATAAAGCCGACATCGATCATGTTCTGGTTGAACGCGATAAGCTGATCATAAAAACCCGCAATGTTCAAAACGCCGACGGGCTTTTGATGATAGCCAAGCTGTGACCAGCTGATCGCTTCCCACAATTCGTCCATCGTCCCGACACCGCCGGGAATGGTGATGAAGCCATCGGACAGGTCGGTAAACCGCGCCTTGCGTTCGTGCATGCCCGAAACGACGTGCAGTTCGGTGCAGCCCTTGTGCGCGACTTCAGCGCCGACCAGTGCTTCGGGGATGATGCCAATGACTTCACCACCAGCCGCAAGCGCGCTGTCGGCTACGGCGCCCATCAGGCCCAATCGGCCGCCGCCATAGACAACGCCAATGCCGCGTTCCGCCAGCATCTTGCCGACGCTGCGTGCCGCTTCGATATAAATGGGGTTATCGGGCGTTGCCGAACCGCAATAGACCGCGAGCCGTTTCACCTATTTGCTTCCTCCAGCATTAATGCAGCCGTCGCCTTTGCGCTGCCGACAACGCCGGGGATGCCCGCGCCGGGGTGCGTGCCTGCGCCAACGAAATACAGATTGTGTATCGCATCATCGCGGTTGTGCGCGCGCATATAGGCCGATTGCCACAATACGGGTTCAAGGCTGAACGCGCTGCCCAAATGCGCCGAAAGGTCGCGGCCAAAATCGGCCGGTGTGTAATGGAACTGCGTCATGATCCGGCTGCGGATGTCGGGGATCAGGCGGCGCTCAAGCTCATCCAAAATCCGTTCCTTCAACGCTTCACCCACATCGCCATCCCAATCGAGCGGCGCTTTGCCCATATGCGCGACAGGCGCGAGGACATAAAATGTCGAGCAACCTTCGGGCGCAAGGCTTGGGTCCGTGACGGTTGGATGGTGCAAATACAGCGAGAAATCCTGCGGCAGGACGCCGTTTTTATAAATGTCGTCCAGCAGGCCTTTGTAGCGCGGGCCAAAGAGGATCATATGGTGCGGAATGCCCGGCCATGTGCCCTTGATGCCAAGGTGCAGAACGAAAAGTGATGGCGACCAGCTTTTGCGCCGCAGCGATTTGGTGGCGCGTTCGCCGCGTTTGTTGCTGGTCAACAAATCCTTGTACGTGTGCATCAGGTCGCCATTGGACGCCGCCATGTCGCAGTCCATGCGCCAGCCCGATTTCGTGCGCACGCCAATGACCTTGTCACCGCGTGTTTCGATTTCTTCGACAGGATCACCCAGACGGATCGTCCCACCGAGCCGTTCAAAATGCGTCACCATTGCCGCGACAAGCCGGTTGGTGCCGCCCTTGGCAAACCAGACACCGCCCTCTTTTTCGATGGTGTGGATGAGCGCGTAGATCGCGCTGGTGCTCATCGGGTTTCCGCCGACGAGCAATGTGTGGAATGACAAAGCTTCGCGCAGCTTTTCGTCTTTCACGTACGACGAAACGATTGAATAGACCGAACGCCATGCCTGATATTTCATCAGCGCAGGCGCAGCCTTGATCATCGATGCGAAGTCGAGGAACGCGACCGAACCGAGCTTTTGGTAGCCCTCTTTGAACACACCCTTTGAATATTCGAGGAACTTGCGATAGCCCTCGACATCGTCGGGGTTCAGCTTTTCGATTTCGGCTTTCAGGCCGGGTGCGTCATTTGAATAATCGAAATTCGTGCCATCGGGCCAGTTCAACCGGTAGAACGGGAATACGGGCATCAATTCCACGTCGTCCGACATTTTATGCCCGGACAGCGACCATAATTCTTCAAGGCATGGCGGGTCGGTGATGACCGTTGGCCCACCGTCAAAGGTAAAGCCGTCCTTTTCCCAATAATAGCCGCGGCCACCGGGCTTATCGCGCGCTTCGATAATCGTCGTGGAGATGCCTGCAGATTGAAGCCGCATTGCAAGCGCAAGGCCGCCAAATCCGGCACCAATAATCGCTGCTGTCTTCGTCATAAATTATATCCCAAAAATGCGTCATCCTGAACTTGTTTCAGGATAACAGGCGACCCCATTTTGTTATCCCGAAACAAGTTCGGGATGACGAAAAGTGCGAGAGTCTTGCTCATTTCTTCTTGCTCCGGATCGCGGTGATGGCTTTCCCTATGGGAATGGGCGGCTTGCCAATCAGGATGCGCGCCTTATCACTATTGGTGCTATTCCCAGCATAAAAGCGTTCAATCAATCCGGGTTTTAGCCTGTAGAAACGTTCTAATATTTTATATCGGTCGCGGCCTTCGGCGCCGCGGAACAGCATCCGGTTGAGTATCCGGAAAAATCTGCCCTTGTTCCAATGGTCCTGCGCACGCTGGCGCAGAACAAGATTGAGCTTGTCGCCATCAAGATCGGGCTGCTCTGCAATGAAAATGGCGTTGCGCACCGCGTCGGGCAGGGAATAGCTGGTCACCGACTGAAAAAATGCACCGCGCGCGCCGGCCTTTGCTGTGCGGCCACTGCCACTTGCCCAATAGCTTTCCAGATCGCCGCCCATCACGACCGGCAAGACGCCATTTTCTTCACGCAAGACGCGCTCGACTTTCCAGCCTTGTTCATCCGCATAAGCCGCAATTCGTTGACGCAGGATGCGCGGGTCCAAATCGGGCTTGTCGCTGTAATAGGTGTCTTCGATAAACAATTTGTCCATTCCGAAGGGCAGGACATAGACAAAGCGATAGCCATCATGCTGGTCGACTGTCGCGTCCATGACGATGGGTTTTGTAAGATTGTGCGGCTCTGACAATTGCATCAGCTGGCCGGTAAATTTCTGCCATCCGCAATCGAGATGGTTCAGGTCGCCCGCGCCCCGCGCGTCAATCACGCCGCCGGCGTTAATACGCTGGGCGCCATCAAGGACCACAAGCCTGGGCGAAACCGCCTTTACTTCACGGCCAAGCATCAATGACGATGCAGGCAGGTTCTTGCGCAGCACCCAGTCGAGCCGTTCGGATTCAATCGTGTAATAAATATTGTCGAGCGTTCGGCTGTGCGCGGGGAATTTGACGTCATAACCCGACCAGCCATAGGTCACCAATGGCGCAGTCAGCCAACGATGCTCAGGCAATATGTCGCTCGCAAAAAAGCTCCAAATATGGTTGCCGCCAAAGCTGTCGCCTTGTTCAATCAGGACGATTTTCAATTCGGGCCGCATTTTCGCAAGGGCAAGCGCGATGAGCCCGCCCGCAAGCCCGCCGCCGACAATGGCCAAATCGCATTTGATATTTTCGCGTGTCACCATGCGGCCCTAGCGCAGCCATTTTACAAGGGGAAGGCTTCTGCCAAGGTAATGCACAGCTTTATGCATGGCGATTGGACCACGCACCGACGTCGTCATAATTTTTCTATATGCTAACCATATTGAAGCGGCGTAAGTGTGTCGTCAAACGGGGGAGATATAACATGCGGAAGAAATGGCTTTTGGCTGTCCTTGGCGGACTGGTCGTTGCGGGCGGTGCGGCATATGTAAAACGTGATGCACTGGCGATGGCGCTGATTTCGCGCGCAGCGGACGGCGCAATGTCGCGCAATGTCATGGCGGAATTGCCCGCCGATGCCCTGCACGTCGGATTTTGCGGCACGGGATCGCCCTTGCCAAATCGTGACCGCGCGGCCGCGTGCACCGTTGTGATCGCCGGTGGCCGGTTGTTTGTTTTCGACATGGGTGAAGGCTCCGGCAAAACCCTGTCTCTCATGGGCATGCCACTCGACAAGATTGAAGGCGTGTGGCTCACGCATTTGCACAGCGACCATTTTGAAGGCCTTGGTCCCTTCACGCTGCAGCGTTGGGCAGGGACAAGCGCGAAAACGCCATTG
The DNA here is from genome assembly GCA_041175505.1 of Pseudomonadota bacterium. Taxonomy (GTDB): domain Bacteria; phylum Pseudomonadota; class Alphaproteobacteria; order Sphingomonadales; family Sphingomonadaceae; genus Sphingorhabdus_B. The sequence continues at coordinate 10,781 of JBEDET010000036.1, read as the reverse complement.
TCGGTGTCTGGCCCCGAAGGCGTCACCGAAATCACCGATGGGCTGAATGCGGCGTACCGGATTGATTCAACCTACCGTATTGCCCATCATGGCGCAGCCGTTGTGCCGCAATCGGGTTTTGGCATGACGGGCAAGGCGATCCAGCCGGGCGTGGTTTATGATGCCAACGACGTGCGCATTACCGCCTTTTCTGTCGACCATGATCCGATCACGCCGGCTTTTGGCTATCGCGTCGATTATAAAGGCCGCAGCGTCACCATATCGGGTGACACCGCCTTCACCCCTGCGCTCGCCAAAGCCGCCAAGGGTTCGGATGTATATGTCAGCGAACTGCTGTCGCCGCGCATGGTCGATGCCCTCGCCACCAGCGCGCAAAAGGCTGGCATGATAAACCGGGCGAAAATCTTCGATGATATCCAGAATTACCATATCAGCCCCGAACAAGCTGCTGATGTCGCAAAAGCGTCCGGCGCAGGCATGTTGGCCTTCACCCATATTGTCCCGTCTGTGCCCAAGCCGTTGGAATTCGCGCTGATTGGGGATGCCGCGAGCCGGTATAAGGGACCAATCAAGGTCATGCACGATGGCGACCTGATCAGCATTTCCGGCCCTGATGATTTCGAAACACGCAATTTGCTAAACCGATAACATAAGGGCTAAAGGCGCCAGATGGGCTCTTGGCTGATCTTGTTGTTATCAACACTGGCGATGACGGCGATTGTCGGCGTGCGCTATCTGGTCGTCAGCGGTGCTTTTGCATGGGCGACGAAATTGCGAGAACCCGGCCTTTATCTTGGCCTTGACCAACAAATCCGCCGCGAAATCGGTTGGAGCCTCGCCAGCGCCGCGATTTACGGCATTCCTGCAGGCATCGTCGCTTGGGGGTGGGACAATCTTGGTTGGACGTTGATTTACCGCGATGCCGCCGCTTACCCTTTCTGGTATCTGCCGCTGTCGGTATTTCTATATCTGTTTGCGCACGACACATGGTTTTATTGGACACACCGGCTGATGCATCGCCCGTTTTGGTTCAAGGCGGCGCACGCTGTCCATCATGAAAGCCGCCCGCCGACCGCATGGGCTGCCATGTCCTTCCATCCGTGGGAGGCATTGTCGGGGGCGTTTGTCATTCCGTTTTTGGTCTTCGTCATTCCCATTCATGTCGCGTCTTTGGGCGTAGTGCTATCGGTGATGACAATCATGGGCGTTACCAACCATATGGGGTGGGAATGTTTCCCCAAATCCATCGTCAACGGCAAATTAGGACAGTGGCTGATAACGGCGACACATCATCAAAAGCATCACGACGCATATCGGGGGAATTATGGGCTATATTTCAGGTTTTGGGATAAAATGTGCGGCACTGACCTTGGTCTCGGCCATTGGGATCGCAACCTTAAGCGGCGCGGCTGAGGCTACGTCTGCAACCTCCACGCTTGAAATAAACATCTATGGTCTGCGCAGCACAAGGGGCAATGTGCTCGTCTGCGTCACCGCCAATCCACGCTTTTTCCCCGATTGCGGCAAGGATCCCAAAGGTTTGAAAACCAGTATATCCGCGCGCGATGCCGCAAATGTATCTTTCACGGGCATAACAAAGGGCACATATGCGGTCGCGTTGGTCCATGATGAAAATGCCAACAACAAAATGGATATGGCCATTTTCCTGCCCAAAGAAGGCTTTGGCTTTTCCCGCAACCCCGCGATTGTTGCGGGCCCGCCCAAGTTTAAGGCTGCGGCGTTTCCGGTTGATGCCGCCGCCGTCAGCCAGCGGGTAAAGATGAAATATATGCTTTAACGGCGCTGTATTCCGCTGCGGCGGAACTAACGGACGCTGCGACGGGTTCCCAAGTTGAATAATCTGGGAACCGATCATGAAAATTATAAACGGCAGCATGGCAGCCATGTTGGCGAGTGCCACAATTTGCGGCCCGGCTTTTGCCCAAGACGCGACGACGGCAGCAGCCGACCCTATGGACCGGGGCGTATTTGCTGGCGACTGGTTTATGGTCGGCATCGGTGCTGGCGTTCGCCCAAGCTATGAAGGTTCGGACGATTATGTCTTATTTCCTGCACCCCTTGCGCAGGGCAGCATCGGCGGCATCGACTTTGGCGCGCGTGGCGCGGGCCTTTACGCCGATTTGATTGCCGACAGTGATAGCGCCAGTGCTGTCAAATTTGTCGCTGGCCCTCTTTTCCGCGTCCGCCCTGATCGCAACGGGAATATCAAGGACCCTGTCGTCCGTTTATTGGGCAAGGAAGATGTCGCAATTGAAGTGGGCGCGACCTTGGGTGTGTCATTTGCGAAGCTTATCAATCCGTTCGACAATCTGGCCCTTTCCACCGACATTCAATGGGATGTCGCTGGAGCACATAAAGGCCGTTTGATTAGCCCAAGCGTCAGCTATTCAACTCCGCTTTCCACGGCCATTTTCACGAGCCTCAGCCTATCTGCGACGCATGTCGACGGCAATTATGCCGACACCTATTTCAGCATTGATTCCGTTGGCAGCGCGGCCAGCGGCTTGCCCCAATTCGATGCCGATGGCGGCTGGAAAAGCTATGGCGCAAGTTTGCTGGGCGGCGTCGATTTATCCGGCGATGCGCGCGATGGCGGCTGGGGCGTGTTCGGCCTTGTGATTTATTCGCGGTTGACCGGCGATGCCAAACGGTCACCGGTAACGTCGCTGCGCGGTGATGCCGATCAGTGGTTTTTGGCCGGCGGGATTAGCTATACTTTCTGACACGCCTTAACGAGTTGGAAATCATGTGTGGGTCATAGTCCCGATTCTCTGCAAATAGGGCACCCGCTATGATTTCGTCGCACGACCAGTTTACATCCAATTCCTCTCACCCCGCTTCGGCAAAGTCCGCCGACGCGCCACGCGCCCTTACGCGTGAGGCGCGCTTGAGCTGGATAGGATCAAAGCTGGCGCAACTGATCGACGTTGAAGACGCCCGGCTTGATGCCCTGCACCACCGTATGTGGATGCGGATATTGCAAAGCGGCCTTGAACCCGCCGCACCGCGCAATGAAACCGATCAGCTGGCGATCCACATCCTTGCGGTCGCAACATTGGCCGACGATGTCGCGGCGAAAGACGGGCCACAGGCCGCAATGGCCGCCGTCATGCAGGCGAGCGGAAAAACGCTTGAACCGGGGCTTGCGGAAAAATTCCTGCGCCTTGCAAGTTCGCCCATATTCTGGAGGGCGCTGCAGTCGGATGTTGCTGCGGCCTAAAATCATTACCATAACGGTACGCATCCTGCTGGACTGATACGCTTCGCGCGCCTATTGCATCTCCATCCCCGGGGAGTCGTGTGACTGAGAGGGATGGGTAACGCCATCCGACCCGCTGAACCTGATCCGGCTGATACCGGTGTAGGGAGGTGAGACCGCAGCCAGTCTGGGAGACTGGCGAGGACCGAGCCCCGCAAAGGGCTTAAATCTCTCCTCCCCCAAATGGAGTGAGAGACATGGCAGACATCCCCGCACGCACCGAAATTGGCGTCACCACTGGCCCGATCCGTGGATCGAAGAAAATCTACGTCGGCGATCGCAAAGTGGCCATGCGCGAAATCTATCTTGAGCCATCGTCGGGCGAGCCGCCTGTGCGCGTGTATGACAGCAGCGGGCCATATACCGACAGCGACGCACGCATCGACATCAGCATGGGCCTACCCGAAATCCGCGCCAGCTGGATCCGTGCGCGCGGCGATGTTGAGGAAGTGCTGCAACGCGAAGTCCGCCCCGAAGACAATGGCCAGCTTGGCCCCGACCGCAGCGGCGGTGTGGCGCCATTCCCCAATGTCCGCAAACATGTGCTGCGCGCAAAGCCCGGCATGAACGTCAGCCAGATGCATTATGCCCGCCGCGGCATCATCACCCCCGAAATGGAATATGTCGCCGAGCGCGAGAATCTGGGCCGCGCGCGTCTTGCCGAATATATCCGTGACGGCGAAAGCTTTGGCGCGGAAATCCCCGATTATGTGACGCCCGAATTTGTCCGCGAAGAAATCGCCCGTGGCCGCGCGATCATTCCCAACAATATCAACCACCCTGAATCCGAACCGATGGCGATTGGCCGCAATTTCCTGGTCAAGATCAACGCCAATATCGGCAACAGCGCGGTTGCGTCTGATGTCGCGACGGAAGTCGACAAGATGGTCTGGTCCATCCGCTGGGGCGCGGACACCGTTATGGACCTGTCGACCGGCCGCAACATCCACGACACCCGCGAATGGATCATCCGCAACTCGCCCGTTCCCATCGGCACCGTGCCGATTTATCAGGCGCTGGAAAAGGTCGGCGGCGTTGCCGAAGACCTGACATGGGACATCTTCCGCGATACCCTCATCGAGCAAGCCGAACAGGGCGTCGATTACTTCACCATCCACGCGGGCGTTCGTTTGCCGTACGTTCCACTCGCGGCAAAGCGCATGACCGGCATCGTGTCACGCGGCGGTTCCATCATGGCGAAATGGTGCCTCGCGCATCACAAGGAAAGCTTCCTCTACGAACATTTCGACGACATCACCGAAATCATGAAGGCCTATGACATCGCCTACAGCCTTGGCGATGGCCTGCGCCCCGGATCGATTGCCGACGCCAATGACGAAGCGCAATTTGCCGAGCTCTATACGCTGGGCGAGCTGACCCATCGCGCGTGGAAATCGGATGTGCAGGTGATGATCGAAGGCCCCGGCCATGTGCCGATGCACAAGATCAAAGAGAATATGACCAAGCAGTTGGAGGTGTGCGGCGAAGCGCCGTTCTACACGCTTGGACCGCTCACCACCGACATTGCGCCGGGCTATGACCATATCACCAGCGGCATTGGCGCGGCGATGATCGGTTGGTACGGCACGGCGATGCTGTGCTACGTCACGCCAAAGGAGCATTTGGGCCTGCCCGACCGTGACGATGTGAAGGTTGGCGTTGTGACCTATAAGCTTGCGGCGCATGCCGCTGACCTTGCAAAGGGCCACCCCGCCGCACAAGTCCGCGACGATGCGCTCAGCAAGGCGCGCTTCGAATTCCGCTGGCGCGACCAATTCAACCTCAGCCTCGATCCCGACACGGCGGAGCAATATCACGACCAGACGCTTCCGGCAGAAGGCGCAAAATCAGCGCATTTCTGTTCCATGTGCGGACCGAAATTCTGCTCCATGAAAATCAGCCAAGAAGTCCGGGAGTTTGCGCGGTTGCAGAACCAGCCAGCCGAAGCGTTCATCGCGACGGAAGAGGCGGAAGCCGGAATGGCGCAAATGAGCAAGGTCTATGACGAAACCGGCCGCGAGCTATATATGGGCGCTGGTGATCGGGAGCATGATTGAGTTTTAATCCGCGCGGCTAACCGCCAATCGCTTCCTCGATCCACGCACGTGCATCGGGGAAGCTGCGCTCTACCTCTGGCAAGTCATTGACGCACAGAAATTTGATCGCGTCGCGCTCCGCCCCGCGCAGAAAGCTGCTGACATCGTCGGTGGAATATTGGCCATGCGCGCCGACGGCAATATGCAGATAATCGCGCGTGTCCAATATCGCCGCGCTATTATCGGCAAGGCAGGCATGGTTGTGCAGGCTTTGTGGCAGGAACTGCGCGGTGTCGCGAAAGCGATAGCTGGCGTTGTGTGCAAATTCGGACGGGTAGTTTTCAAATAATTCCGCCATCACCGAACGCTGCATCGGGTGCACGACATGCGCGCTTTCGAACACATGGTCGGCACTATAGCCAATCATTTGCGCGGCGTTGATCTGGTTAAAATGGTTCAGCAGGCTGGCCTCATCACGGCTCGCGCCACAGGCCGCCAGATCGCTGTGGTCGGTCCATTTGCCGCGCAGCACGGGGCCATCGCCGGCAAAGAAATCCGACGGCGTCACCGGCGCGGTCAGGAAGACGTCGTCGTTGAAATATAGAAAATGTTCGGCCAACCCGGGGATGCGCCACAACATGGTTTCAATCGACAGCGAATTGAACGTCGGCAACGCATTGTCCGCCCCGTCAAAGATGTCGCTATGGTCAACGATGCTGATCTTCGCCGCGCATTCAGGCGGCAATTGCGCAATTTGCGGGATTTGGTTGTCGGTGACGATCCATATCCGCCGCACCCACGGCGCATTGTTGGCGATGGAACGCACGCAGTAATTTAGTTCGTCGCTGCAGACCCAGCGATGGGGGTTGGTGCCATTATCATGCAGCGGCGCACGCGCGAAAGCATCCGCCTCCGCCTTGGCCTGCGCCAGATAGAAATCCCGCCTCGCCTTATGCGCGGGGTCCGCCCCGTCGACCCACGTAATGACTGCATCGACCTCTATCATTCACCCACACGTGACGCCCAAATTTGTGCCGCTTTAGGTTTATGGAGCGGTTTTGGGAAATGTAAAATTGTGGGGGAGAACATGGAGTGAGCAAGGGATTGTGACATTCTGTTCCTAAACCAACAGAATTAATAAAATTAACTAATAATTTACGTAAATTATAAGGGACTTATTTATTAATAATAATGATGTTCAGAATGATAGAATAAGGAGAGTGTACTGTCACCGGAACCCATGGACTCCGAACAAATACTCGCCAGACGCATCGCAAAATAATGGTACCATAATGGATATAATTATCGTTCGGATACTGAGAATAGTTTTTCAAAAGGAGAGATAGGCTATGGGCAACGTTTCAGGACTTCGTGAATTAACGCCAGCAGAGTTAGAGCTGGTATCCGGCGGCGTATGGACAGATGGTTTTGGAAATCCTGAAATCAGCGTGACCGGAGGTGACCTTTGGTACCCGTACAACATGTGGGGAGATGCTTCCGGTTACGGAGGTGGTGTCGGTGGTGACAGTGGTGGCGGTGACGGTGCTCCGGCACCGCCCGAACCAAACGAAACGCCATGCGTTGAAACTCAGTTTGAGAATGGTGTTTCAACACACGCTGCGAACAGAGCGGCGCTTCAGGCCGCAAATGAAATTGCAACACTAAACGACGAAAATATCGAGTACAGTTCGATTGTTTGGTCGCTGGATGGAGAAGTTGGATATACAACCCCATATACTGACAATAACGATGACGCAGTCAACCTTTTTGGAGGGCTTTCAGAAGTCCCGAGAGGCGCTACCATTCTTGGGATTGTTCATAATCATCCCGATCAATCCGGTATAGATGATCGCATTCCATCCGGAGGACAAAATAATGGTAAGGATTGGGGCGCTTATAACACGATCGTCAACTATAATGCAAATCACCCAGACAGCCCGCTTCCACGCAATATTACAGTAGATCCAAATATGCTGTTGTGGATTTACTCCAACGAGGATGGAAAAGTCAGGCCATACGATAAAACCGACAAATCACAGCAGAGCCCGTCATGTCCGTTGAATTGATTTTTAGATTGAGAGAAAAATGATGGTGATGTGGTTTTTGACTTTGTTGTCTCCGGCGATGGCATTGTTGTCGGCTTCACCGGTCGTATCATCGCAGGAGCCGTCACGTGCGACCGGCGAACGTAATTCGGTTTCCGGTCGCTGTGGCAAACGTTTGCTTGAAGTCAGAAACATTGGCTTAGGTTTACCAAACTCCAGTGTTTCAAGGGCGTCAGGTGGAATCTTCTTCAACGGTCATCGCATCCAAAGTGCTGAATTCGAGTCCATTTTTACAGAGCTGTCGGATATGAGGTCTGCATATAGACTGACGATCCAATGTACAAAGTCAGATGATTTTAATGTGCATTTCTATCGCGGTACCAAGCAACAAGACGGAAGTATGTCATTTGCAGCTGGCGAGTTCACAGTTGATGGGAATGGATTTGGAAAATTTAGTGGTCTACAGACAGTTGATGCGGAAACGTTCTGGTTTAGGTGATTGCGCCATCAAGCGGCCTTGACTGGTTTTGTTTTGCTGGCGCAGCCCTAAGAGGCGCTTAGCGATGAAGTAAGCGCCGGATTGATTAAATGAGAGACGCTTTATAATAATATAAAGGCCATGCCTTTGGGCTTCGACACTGTGGTTGGCGATATGGGTTCACCCTGTCCGGTGGCCAGAAACAGCGGGTGGCGCTCCCCCATGCGCTCGATAGTGAACAAAAATGCGAAAAGTACTACTAAATTCTGATGCGATATTTAATGATTCCGCCTTGGATTTTTGGAATCAGATCATCACGCGAATGGCCAATTTGCCAATTAGTCCAGTCTCGCCCGGACTAGAAGCAGCGTTTTCGATCTGGCTAGGGGAAGAGCGGTCAGCTCACATCAAAGCGTTATCGGAAGATGAGTTGAGCCCCTTTCTGGCTGGAGGTCAAAGACAGTCGGGTATTTTTGGACGACGAATTCCCTCGGAGTTGTTTTGTGTATGGGGAATTGATCAGCCGACTGTCTATATGGACGTTGCAATGCTGGAAAAATGCGCTGCACTTAGCAGCGATATTCCCGATCAAAGAGTTCGAAATTTTAGACATTTTTCCTCACGCGATGCGAGAGGAGGACGCCAAGAATTCGTCAGCCCTGCAGAACTTTCAAGGGCAATTAGCGAGTTTTGCCGAGTGTGGAATAGCGAATGGGCGATCAAACGAAATCCAGTACCGATCTGGCTTTTCGTTGCTTTGCTTAATGCTCATCCGTTTGGTGACGGAAATGGCAGGCTTGCACGAGGCCTCTTGAATATCTTTATGGCACGAGCGGGCTTACTCAAAAATCACCTAATCCCGTTCGGGCCGCTAATTCATGCTACGCAAGGCAATTTCGAATTGGCTATGGGGCGTGCAGCAATCATGAACAATTGGGAGCCCATAGTGAAAACATTTTATCAACTCATCAACTTTTATGCCGACGTCCAAGAGGAGTTTTTGAGGGACTATCAAGGATGATTCGTTTCAGAAACGATGTCAAGCCTGCCCTAGCTGAGATATTCGCGAAGGGTGTTCCTGCCTTTCCAGTCGATGTGGACTTGTGTTCTCCAACCAATTCCAGCCCTTACACCATGAACCGTGCTGATCTGAGCGAAGCGTTCAAGGAAGATACCTGGCGCTTACAATTGCTCCAAAACGTTGATGATGTTTTAGAGCAACTCGCGGTGCACGGCATTGCTGTCCCAGCATTTCTAATTGGAGGCGGATTTGTTCGCCGTCTAAAGGATGGATCAAGACCCAGCGACATTGATGGCGTGGCTTTCTATCGAATGGAAAGTGCAACGACAGAAGCGATAGCAGCATTGAAAGAATCAATTTTTGCAGCCAAAAATTTGCAGATAGACATGCGAATATGCCCGCTGGATGCCAATCCGATTGTTGCGATGAAGGCTGCCATTTTCTATTCGGTGCTATTCAGCAAAGCCAGAGGCGGTACGACAATCGAGAATGGTCTTATTTTGTATGATCGAGAGCAATAGGTAATCCATGTTGCAGCGGCAATGCATCTCCATCCTCGCTAAAACCCAGCAAATGTTGCAGCTAAATTGGTTCGGTCGTTTAAGGTGATCTTTCTCTTGAGTGCAAGGCCCATGGTATTGCGCCCGACCTTCAAGATACGCGCCATACCTGCCACGCTTTCTTCTCCACTATCGATTAGCCGCTGTGCATGGGCTACATCGTTTGTAGTGAGCTTACGCCGACGACCGAGTTTGACACCGCGCCTTTTGGCGGCGGTCTATCCCGCCTTTGTACGTTCGGTTATCAGATCGCGCTCAACCTCGGCCAACCATCCAAAGATTGAAAGCAGCAGCTTTCCTGACGAGCCGGAAAGGTCGATGGCTTCAGTCGGAGACCGAAACCCGATGCCACGCCGGTCGAGATCAAGGACTGTGCCCACCACATGCTGCATGGAGCGCCCCAGACGGTCGAGCTTCCACACAACCCGAGTTACGGTGACAGTGCACTGAATAGGAGTTGAGCGCACTGTCACCGGAACCTAGTGACAAGGTAGCAACCATTACAGATTGGCCCAAGTATGAGCGGATCGTATACGAACCGTTCGTATACTCCGCCACGCACCCAAACCGCCCACACGGAACACCGCGCGCTCCAACCGGTTATCCTTCCGTTACAACCCTCCGTATGCTGACGCTGACGTGCTTTGGCCATTCGGATCAACCGAAGGAGCTCCATATGAAAAAAGCACTTATCACAACATTGATCGCCGCGACTGCGCTGACGGGGGGCTGCACCTCTTATGGCGGTGGCTCGGCATATGATGATGGCGGTTTCGGTTATTATGACCGCGCGTCGTACGAACGTTATGGCAATTATGATTATAACCAGCCCGATCCCCAATATAATGGCTATTACGCCGACCGATATTATCGCCAAGACCGCCGTTATCGCGAACGGCGTTTGACCGAAAATGACCGGATCTATCGTGGCCAGAATGGCCAATATTATTGCCGACGGTCCGATGGCACGACCGGCCTGATCGTCGGTGCCGTTGCCGGCGGTGTGCTGGGCAATATTATCGCGCCGGGCAATTCGGATACGTTGGGCACCATATTGGGTGCCGTCGCCGGTGGTGCCGCAGGACGCGCCATTGACCGTAAAGACGTGCGCTGCCGCTAAAGCGCTTCACGAACGGGCGATCGCGGACGGTCGCCCGCCGAAAAAACAACTTTCCTACAATGCCCGCTTTATGTTTCAGTCGCGGACATGACGCATGCATCGCCCCCCAATTCAAACGCCAATCCAAACCCCGCCCCAAGCCCTGACGCCGGTTCCGATGCGGATTTTGACGATCTGTTGGCCTTTACCCCTGTGCCGATGCAGCGCCGCCGTGCCGATGGGTGGAGCGCGGAGCGGCAGC
>JBEDET010000035.1:0-23148 GCA_041175505.1 Pseudomonadota bacterium | reverse complement strand
ACCAAGCGGCGGGCACATGAACAAATATAATCTTTACGGTATCGCCCATGAGGCGCTCAGTCGGCGTGAAGAACACACCCCACAGGCAAGCCCCAAGGGTCAAAGCGATGCCCATCCACAACAGCCAAGGCGTGAGTGGCTTTGCAATGCGCAAAAAACGGGCAGGATTGGCGAAACGATGCATAAGTCGGCGATGCATCTAGCACCGCCAAAGCGTTACGCCAATGGATTCGGTATCAGCGGCCAATAAGCTTTTGTGCCATATTGTCGGCGACTTCAGCCGGTGTTTTGCCGGTCGAATCACTTTCATTCCAGATAGCCGCCAATCGGCCTGCAATGGCATCAATGCGCCGGTTAATCTCGGCATCGTCAGCATTTTCGATCTGGCGCAGTACGTTGATGATACCGCCTGCGTTAATGACATAATCGGGCGCATATAAAATACCGCGGTCGGCGAGCATCCGACCTTCAGGACCAGTCGCCAGCTGGTTGTTTGCACCACCCGCAACGGCGCGTACTTTGAGCGCGGCTACGCTGGCCTCGGTCAGCACTGCACCAAGCGCGCAGGGACTGAACACATCGGCTTCCACCGTCATAATCGCATCGGCCGCAACACGTTGCCCACCCAGTTCACGCGCGAGGTCTGCAGCGCGCTGCGCGTCAACATCTGCGAGGGTCAGCTTGGCGCCCTCTGCCGCGAGATAACGCGCTAGCCCGCCACCGACGCTGCCCACGCCCTGAATGGCCACATGGACGCCGTGGAGGTCGTCAGTGCCAAGCGCATGCTTAACCGCTGCCTTGACGCCCAGAAACACGCCACGCGCCGTATATGGACCGGGATCACCACCTTGGTCAGGAAGTCCGGCAACATGTGGGGTGACCTTGGAAACGGCGACCATGTCCGCTTCGGAAATGCCGACATCCTGCGCAGTGATATATTTGCCGCCAAGCGAGTCGACCGCGCGTGCAAACGCCTCAAGCAGTTCTTGCGGCTTTGCCCGCTGTGGATTCGCCAGAATGACTGCCTTACCGCCACCGGCCGAAAGCCCTGCCATGGCGTTCTTATAGCTCATGCCGCGCGACAAACGGAGCGCGTCGGTGATTGCCGCCTGTGAGTCGGCATAATGCCAGAAACGCGTTCCGCCCGCTGCTGGTCCCAGATGGGTCGAATGCACCGCAATGACGGCCTTAAGACCCGTTGCACGGTCATCAAACACATGAACCGCTTCATGCGAGTCAAAATCTGGCAAATCCCAAATAGCGGGCATCTCGTCACTCCCAAATGCGGACGAATTCATTTCAACAGCGTCGGAATCAAATTACGCATCGACGTAATAATATTACGCAATGCGAAAGTCACTCGGATTATACGGGGAATAAATGGGGCGACCGAGGGGTCTTGAACCCCCGACCTCTGGTACCACAAACCAGCGCTCTAACCAACTGAGCTACGGTCGCCATAGCGCCACTAAGGCAGGCGCGTTCCTATATTTTGGCCTTAAGATTATCACATGCCGGGCGTCAACCCGGCACGCTGATTATCTTACTTCTTGAGGCTAAGGCCACCAAAGCGCTTGTTGAACTGTGCAACGCGGCCGCCTGTGTCGAGCATACGGCCCGAACCACCGGTCCATGCTGGGTGCGAAGTCGGGTCAATATCCAGAGCCAATGTGTCGCCTTCCTTGCCCCAAGTGGAGCGTGTTTCGAAGACGGTGCCATCGGTCATCTGCACCTTGATCATGTGATAATCGGGGTGAATGTCGGCTTTCATATATAATTCCTTTGTTCAGCGACCGGTTTCCGACCGGAAGCCCTAAATTCGGAAGCGCCGCGCATAGCGGTGGACGCCAGTTATAGCAAGATTCAATTATCCGCGAATGTCATCAAGCTGGCGGATCGGCGATCATGGCCATGAATTCGGCTTCTGCCGCCACCTGATCACCCATCATCGCACGACCCGCGAATTTGCAAACCCGCGGACGCTTTTGCACAAATTCGACATTCAGATGCAGCAGGCAGCCGGGCTCGACGGGTGCACGGAACTTCGCATTGTCGATGGACATGAAATATACGAGCTTACCCGAACCAATCAACCCAAGGCTTTCCATCGCCAAAACGCCAGCCGCTTGGGCCAGCGCTTCGACAATCAGCACGCCGGGCATGATGGGCCTTCCAGGGAAATGTCCCTGAAAGAACCCTTCATTGATCGTTACGGCTTTGATCGCGCTGATGCGCTCATCAGGGATAAGCTGTTCAACGCGGTCAACCAGCAACATCGGGTAGCGGTGCGGCAGCACCGACATAACCCGGCGGACGTCATAGTTGCTAAAATCAGCTTCGCTCATTCCGCTTAGCGGCTTTCAGGCTGTGCTGCTGGGGCCGCTGGTGCGGCGGCACGTGGCTGAGCCGCAGCGGCCTGAGCGGCTTGCATCTGCGCTGCGTTGTTAAACAACTGCTGAATTTGCTGATACAAAGCGCCAATCTGACGCGACGGACGATAGCCCGCAGGGGGCGTGATTGATGCTGCTGGAATAGCTTTATCCAGTTCAGCGGTAATCGCAGGCGTTACATCAACGGCTTCAGGTGCCCAAACAAATGCATCCGGTGCCAAAATGACGCTGATTTTCTTTGCAGCAATAACCGCCTGCTGGGCCGCTTCATACTTCACAGCGACCTGCTCAACGGCATATAATTGCGCCAAAATAATCGGTTCTTGTAGCGTGTTTATTTCCTTTTGCTTTGCATCAAGCTGCGTCAGCAAGGGGTTTTTCGCCTTAATTGCAGCGTCGAGTTCAGCCTGCGTCAGCTCTTTATCCTTATTGGTATCAAGCTGCACATTGATGTTGTTGATTTCCTGACGCTTGGTCTGCATCTGCTGAACAACGGCTGCGTATTGCGTTCCGATCTGCTGATACGCTGTACCGAGTGCCTTTGTACGGGCAATAGCGACGGATGTTTCGGCGGTTGCAATGCCTGATACCTGAGCCGTTGCAGGAACAGCGATGGCTGTTGCGGACAAAAGAGCTGCTACGATGGCTGTATTACGAATTTTCATTAGAATTGAGTTCCTACGTTGAATGTAAATAATTTGGTGTCGTCGCCAGGCTGCTTTAGCAGCGCACGGGCAATGTCAATTCGGAACGGACCAAAAGGTGAGTTCCAGTTTACGCCAAAACCAACCGACATACGCGGCTTCCATGTGTCACCGAAGAACCGCTCTTCGAAACGCAGCGCAGATGTGCGCGCCGATCCATCCGCATTGGTCGCTGTGGTTGATGTCTGTAATGTGCCCATGCTGTCCACAAAGTAATACAACGGAGCACCTTGCGTACCATCCGACAATACTTCGCGTTGCTGAACCGTCTGCAATATCGGCCGGGTTACATCGAAAACCGAACCTACATCGAGGAACAATGATGGACGCAGACCCAATTCCTTGGCACCACTGCCCAGCGGGATCTGAAGCTCCGCACGGCCCATATAATATAACCGTCCGCCGATGGCATCGTCTTGAATCTGGTTCCGGTCCGTCAACGCCGTGTTCACTGCTATGCCGTTGACGACTTCGCCTTGAAAGAAAACGCGCTGAACCCGTGGACCGATACCACGAATATCGAACCCGCGCATCTGTGGTTCACCGAGGTAGAAACGATCGGTCAAACGGACGTCATCAACACCCAATGACTCAAGGCCGCGGCTTTCGAGTGGATGGATATATCCGCTCTCAAGTGACAGGCCGAACACAAAGTTCCCAAATGGTTTCCAGAATTTGTCCGCGTTAATGCGCGTCTTGACATATTTAACGCTGCCGCCAAGTCCTGCGAAATCTTGGCTAATACCAAAGCTCTGGCCACGCGTTGGACGGATTCGGTTGTCGCGGTCATCATATAACAAGGTATAACCCAGCGATGAAGTCAGGCGTTTGCCCGTGGCATCACACAGGAACCGGCCAGCGACGATTGGGTCGCAAGATGCAGGTAGCGGACCCACGCCATCAGGGTCAGTGAAAAACGTGTTTTCATCCAACGAGATATCGTCCTGGCTAAGGCCATAGCGTGCCTGGAAATAGATATATTCGTTCACCGGCACACCAACGCGCAGTTGGAACCCGGTGGTTGCCTGCTCATATGTTGTGTTGCGTTGATTGTTGAAGAAGTTGAAGCTGTTCAAATCGCGACGGAAGATATCACCTGATACCGCGATTGACCGGTCGAACAGATACGGTTCGGTAAAGCCGATTTCCGCGGATTTCGAATAGGACGAATAAGAGATATTCGTGCGCAATTCCTGACCAAGACCGCGGAAGTTGCGCTGCCTGATCGATCCTTGGAAAATGAAGTTTTCAATCGACGAGAAACCGGCCGAAAGTGACAATTCGCCCGTTGCCTTTTCCTCGACATTTGATGTCAGCACGATGCGGTCGGGCGCGGTGCCCTGTGTTTGTTCGACTTCGAGTTCTTCCTGGAAATAGCCAAGCGACTTGATGCGTTCTGCGGTGCGCTTCACCTGAATGCTGTTAAATGCGTCACCTTCGTTCAAACGGAACTCACGGCGAACCACCTTATCTTGAGTCAGGGTATTGCCGTTAATGTCGATACGCTCAACGAACACCCGCGGCGATTCCGCCACGTTGAACGTGATACCCATCGTCAACGTTTCTTTGTCGCGCTGGAAATCAGGGTTCACGTCGGCAAATGCATAACCGAATAGACCGGCAGTTTCCGAGAGGCTTTCGACGGTATCTTCGACCATCTTGGCATCGTACCAATCGCCCTTTTTCATGCGCAATGTCGTTGTAAGCCGATCAGAATCGAAATCGCGGATTTGGCTTTCAACCTTCACATCGCCAAATTTGTAGCGATCGCCTTCTTCCACCACATAAGTGATGATGAAATCCTGCTTATCAGGTGTTAGTTCCGCAATAGCGGATACCACGCGGAAATCGGCATAGCCTTGCGTCAGATAAAACTGGCGCAGCTTTTGTTGGTCAAATGCCAGACGGTCAGGGTCATAGCTGGTGCCTGAGCTGAAGAAGCGGTAAAACCGCGATTGCTTCGTAACCATTTCGCCACGCAGTTCGCCATCGGAAAACCTTTCGTTGCCGATGATGTTGATCTGCTGGACCTTTGATTTTGGGCCTTCAGTGATTTCGAAGACGATATCGACGCGGTTCTGATCCAACTGGACCAGCTTGGGCTCGACCACCGCAGCGAAGCGTCCCTGACGCTTGTAGAGTTCAACGATGCGCGCAACGTCCGCACGGACTTTCGAACGGGAGTAAATCTGGCGTGGCGCCAACTTAATTTCAGGTTCGATCTTGTCGTTCTTGATGCGCTTATTGCCTTCAAGAATGATGCGGTTGACCACCGGGTTTTCCCGCACTTCAATGACAACCGCGCCCGAATTGTTGCGCACGGCGACGTCCGCAAATAATTCAGTCGCGTATAAATCTTTCAACGCTTGGTCGGCAGAAACCTGGGTCCAAAGCTGTCCCGTGCGCAAGCGGATGTACGACCGGACCGTATCGCCCTCGAGTCGCTGTGTACCAACAACGGTAATGGACTTGATTTCATCGAATGCAGCTGGCGCAGTCGGCTCAGCGGCTGGTGCCGGTGGCGTTGCTTGCGCAAACGCAGGTGTCATCGTGCCAGACGCCGCAAGGGCGGTTGAACCCATCAAAAAAATGCCAACGTTTTTGAGGTTGCCGAAAGGTCTACTTTTCATTGTCATCCGATCTGATGTCCGGGCCCCACCGGGAGTTGGCTTATTGCCGCTAAAACGGTTTTGCGTCCCTGCCCCATGCAGCGTCCGCAATCAAGTATGCAATGCCTTCAGCCGCTTTCAAAAAGGCCGAAAGACGCAAGGTCATTAAATGTCACCATAAGCATAAACGCCGCTAGCATCGCAAAACCTGCACGAAAAGCCCACTCCTGCACCTGCGGTGTTGCGGGGCGTCTGCGTATCGCCTCAATTCCGTAGAGCAAAAGATGTCCTCCATCGAGCATGGGAATTGGCAGCAAGTTGATGAACCCCAAGTTAATCGAGATCAGCGCAGCCAGGCTTATGAACGTCAATATGCCAAGGCTCATCGCTTCGCCGGAAACTTTTGCGATTTTCAACGGCCCACCAAGTTCAGAAAGCGGACGCCTGCCCGAAATAATCTGCCCAAGGCCAACCATCTGCTGACGCAAGACATTACCTGTTTGCAAGACAGCGGCCCATGGTGCCTCCAATATCCCGACTTCGCGGGTTTCAACCTTGCTGGCGCCAACGCCAATGCGGCCAATACGATATTCGTTGCCAAAGCGATCAACTTCTTTGACTTCGGCCACGACGGTTTCTTTTACCAACCGCTCGCCATTGCGTTCGATTTCGATGGTAACGCGCTCACCGGGGATCATGATGGTCTCGTTAGCCATCTGGTTAAAGGTTTCGATGCTGCGTCCGTTGAATTTTAGCACCCGGTCTCCGGGCATCAGACCGGCGACGGCAGCAGGGCTTCCGGGTTGAACCACTTCCAATACCGGCGGTGTAACGGACTTCCCGAATGCCAGCAGAAAGCCCATGAAGATCAATATCGCGAGCAAGAAGTTCACCGCAGGGCCAGCAAATACGATCAACGCACGCTGCCACAGCGTCTTGGACTGAAAAGTCTGGTTGCGTTCGGCCTCGGGCAGATGCCGCCAGCTGTCATCGGCTTGGCTTGACGGGTTCATGTCACCTGCAAACTGGACATATCCGCCCAATGGCAACAATCCAATGCGCCACAGCGTACCACGCTTATCCACCCTGCCCCAAATTTGTGGGCCAAAGCCGATGGAGAATTTGTCGGCCTTCACGCCGAACCAGCGGCCGACGAAATAATGCCCCAGTTCATGGACAACGACCAAAGACCCGATCAGCGCAATGAACGCGATCAGGGTCAAAAAGATATTGGGTGATTCAGTTGCCACGCGTCAATGTCTCCAATTCGTGCCGCGCATAAATCCGCGCATCTGCATCTATGCTGAACAGATCGTCCAGATTTGCGGGCGCAGCCGGTGCATAGGCCGTCAATGTTGCCTCCACCAAGTTGGCGATATCCAGAAAGCCAATCTGGCCGTGCAAAAACGCTTCGACGGCCACTTCATTAGCGGCGTTCAGGATGGCTGGCTTCGCACCACCTTCGGTAATTGCCGCGCGGGCCAAGCGGAGCGCGGGAAAGCGCACTATGTCTGGCTGTTCAAACGTCAGCTGGCCGATGGTCGCGAGATCCAGCGGCTTGCAGTTCGTGGCAATTCGCTCAGGCCATGCAAGCGCGCTGGCGATGGGTATGCGCATGTCCGGCGAACCAAGCTGCGCCAGCGTCGAACAATCGTCATACTCCACCATCGAATGGATGACCGATTGCGGATGAACCAAAATGTCGAGCTTATCGAGCCCGACGGGAAACAGATGATATGCCTCAATCAGCTCAAGGCCCTTATTCATCATCGTCGCGGAATCGACGCTTATCTTTGCGCCCATGTCCCAATTGGGATGCGCGACTGCCTGCGCCGGTGTGACGGTGCGCATCTGGTCAAGCGAGAACGACCGGAAAGGGCCGCCGCTTGCCGTCAGCGTGATTTTGCGCACATGTTCCAGCTTGCTTCCGGCAAGGCACTGAAAAATGGCATTATGCTCGCTGTCGACCGGCAGTAACGATGCCCCGGACTGCCGCACCGCGGCCATCATCAGCGCGCCTGCCGAAACCAGCGCTTCTTTATTGGCAAGCGCAACGGTTTTGCCAGCCTGTATCGCGGCCATGGTGGGCGGCAGTCCAGCGCAGCCCACGATTGATGCCATCGTCCAGTCGACATCACGCTGCGCCGCCTCGACAAGCGCTTGCGCGCCTGCAGCCGCTTCGATGCCCGTGCCTTGCAGCGCATCTTTCAGCGCCGGATAGGCAGCTTCATCGGCGACAACCGCCAGCTCTGCGCCAAATTCGATGGCAAGCATTGCAAGCGCAGAAGCATTGCCATTGGCGGTCAGGGCAATGACGCGATAGGCGTCACGATGCTGACGCACGAGATCAAGGGTGGAGAGCCCCACAGAGCCAGTTGCCCCGAATATCGAAACGCTGCGTGTCATCTCTAACTGCCCATTGCGCTTTGCGAAACGGTGATCAGCCCGGCGACAAATGCGACCGCAATCAAGCCGTCGGTACGATCAAACAAGCCACCATGCCCGGGGATAAGCCCTCCGGAATCCTTTACCCCTGCCCGTCGCTTCATCCAGCTTTCGAAAAAATCACCGATTTGCGCAACCACTGCAAGCGCAGCGCCGGTCAAGGCAAGGCGCTGCCAACCATAAGTCAGGTAAACGTCGCCATCACCAGCGTTGCCGCCCCTGAACGCGTAAATCGCGGCCTGAATAGCGATCATCATCAAGCCAGCGCCAACCATTCCGCCCAGCAAACCAGACCATGTTTTAGACGGGCTTATGCGCGGGGCGATTTTTGGCCCGCTTAATGTCCGCCCGGCGAAATATGCGCCGACATCGGTGCCGATGACACCCGCGATGAGCAGGATCGTGGGCGTCATTCCAAAAAACGGCGCGCTAAACAGCAACAAAGTGAAGCAAGCGAGGCCAACGTACAAAAGCCCGCCAACAAGCCAGATGATACGCGCGGGCACATTGCGGGCAAACGCAACCGCCAGCTTTGCAAATTCCCAATACACCCCCCACCCGACCAGAAGGATCAGCGCCATAAACGCATAGCCGCCCAGCCAGATCGCGCCGATGGCCACCGACATCATGGCAACGCTCGACAATGTCCGCACGCCCAAGTCGGAACGCGGCTTCAGCAACGGAACGATCTTATCGGTCATCGACCACCATAACGTCGTTCACGCGTCGAAAACTCCGTCAAAGCTTGTGCGAGCTCATCCTTGCTGAAATCGGGCCATAGCGTGTCTGTGAACCAGAACTCGGCATAGGCTGCTTGCCACAGCATGAAGTTCGATAAGCGTTGTTCGCCCGACGTCCGGATCAAAAGGTCTAACGGCGGCAGACCTGCGGTGTCCAAATTGGCTTCGATAGACTCCGCCGTAATGTCACCCTGCGCAGCGGCGGAACGGGCCGCGCGCACAAGCTCATCCTGACCGCCATAGTTCAGCGCCACGGCCAACGTTGTACGTGTGTTCTGTGACGTTCGGGCAATGGATTCTTCAAGCATGTCCACAATATCGGGCGCTAATGCTTTGTAATTGCCTATTATCTTTAAACGAACATCATTGGCCGCAAATTCATCAAGATCCGATTTGATGAATTCGCGCATCAACCCCATCAGGTCGTTGATTTCATCTTCCGGACGTTTCCAGTTTTCGCTCGAAAAAGCATAAAGGCTGAGCGCTTCCAAGCCCAGCTCTCCGGCTGCACGCACGATTTTGCGAACAGTCTCAACGCCCTTTTTGTGCCCCATCGCCCGCGGCAACATGCGCTTTTTCGCCCAGCGGCCATTGCCATCCATGATGATCGCAACATGGCGCGGCATTTTGCCTGTTCCGGCGGCAATACGCTCTTGGGCTTCAGCGACCGCCATCACGTACCTATACCCGATGAAGTTAAAGGGCTGGCCAATATCACTGGCTAAGGATTTCCTTTTCCTTGTGCGCAGCAGCGTCATCAACGGCCTTGATCATCTCGTCGGTCATCTTTTGAACTTCCGTCTCAAGCCGCTTGCGATCGTCCTCGCTGATTTCCTTCTTATTCTCGTCGGTCTTCAGCCCGTCATTGGCATCGCGGCGCACGTTACGGATCGCGATTTTCGCCTTTTCTGCATATTGGCCGGCAAGCTTAGCCAGCTCTTTGCGGCGCTCTTCGGTCAAATCGGGAATAGGCAAACGCAATGTCTGGCCATCGGTAATCGGGTTCAGGCCAAGGCCCGCCGAACGGATAGCCTTTTCAGCTGGGGTCACGTTTGAACGGTCCCAGACCTGCACCGACAACAACCGCGGCTCAGGCGCGCTGACCGTTGCAACTTGGCTCAACGGCATGTGTGAGCCATATACTTCGACCACTACGGGGTCGAGCAAGGTTACGTTCGCACGGCCCGTGCGCAAACCGGAAAGGTCGCTCTTAAAAGAATCAACAGCGCCTTTCATGCGGCGCTCGACGTCAGTCTTGTCATATTGCGGCATGATTCAATTTCCTTCGCTTGTTACCACAGTAGAAGTGCCGCTTCCGTCCAGCACTTTCAAAATATTGCCCTGTTCGCGGATGGAGAACACCACGATTGGAATGTTGTTGTCACGGCACAGCGACACGGCGCTTGCGTCCATAACCTTCAGATTATCTGCCAACACCCGGTCATAACTCAATGTTTCATAACGGGTTGCTGTCGCAACCTTCTTCGGATCGGCGTCATATACACCATCGACCGACGTGCCTTTAAACAAGGCATCGCACTGCATTTCGGCGGCACGTAATGCGGCGCCGCTATCGGTCGTGAAGAATGGCGCACCAACACCGGCGGCGAAAATAACGATCCGGCCTTTTTCCAAATGACGCTCTGCACGGCGGCGAATGACAGGCTCGCACACCTTGTCCATTTCGATGGCTGACTGAACCCGCGTAGGGACACCAAGCTGTTCGAGCGCATTCTGCATGGCCAAAGCATTCATGACCGTTGCCAGCATGCCCATATAGTCCGCCTGTGCGCGATCCATACCCTTGGCAGCGCCGGCCATTCCGCGGAAGATGTTACCGCCACCGATAACGAGGCACAGTTGAAGCCCGGTATCCTGGGCTGCCTTCACTTCTTCGGCCACGCGCGCGACGGTATCGGGGTCAATGCCATAGGCCTGATCCCCCATCAGCACTTCGCCCGAAAGCTTAAGCAATATACGACGATAGCCGTGCGCGCTCATAATGTCCCTCGTCCCGATACAATAATGGCGCCCAGCTATAGGAGCCGCGCGCCACATCGCCAAGGCTTTATCCCCGTCATGTGACGGGGAAGCCAAGAATATTTATCCGCCGACCGCAGCAGCTACTTCAGCTGCAAAGTCAGACACTTCCTTTTCAATGCCTTCACCAAGCTGGAAGCGGACATAGTCCTTCAACACAATTGGCTTGCCAGCTTCTTTACCAGCGGCGGCAACAACGTCGGAAATCGGTGTCTTGCCGTCCATAACAAATGGCTGGCTCAACAAAGCATTTTCCTTTGCGAACTTCTTAACAGCGCCTTCAACCATCTTTTCGACGATATCGGCAGGCTTGCCGCTTTCCGAAGCCTTCTCACGGGCAATGCCACGCTCGCGCTCAAGTGTTTCGGCGTCCAAACCGGTTTCGTCGAGCGAAAGCGGGAATGCAGCCGCGATGTGCATCGCCAGTTGCTTGCCGAGGCCGTCGAGCGTTGCAGCGTCTGCTTCGCTTTCAAGCGCCACGAGAACACCGATACCGCCCATGCCAGGCGCAGCAGCGTTGTGCACGTAAGACACAACGCGGCCATTGCTGACCGAAAGCGACTTAACGCGGCGGATAACCTGGTTTTCACCGATGGTTGCAATGTTGTTGGTCAAACGGTCCTGAACGGTTTCGCCATCGCCATAAGGCGCAGCCAAAACCGCTTCAGCTTCGTTTGCGCTCAGGCTCAATGCAACATTGCTGACGGCAGCAACGAATTCTTGGAACTGCTCGTTCTTCGCAACGAAGTCCGTCTGGCTGTTGACTTCGATGGCGGTACCCTTGGTACCTTCAACGGCAACGCCAACAAGACCTTCTGCAGCCGTGCGGCTCGATTTCTTGGCAGCAGTGGCAAGACCCTTGGCACGCAGCAAATCTACTGCGGCTTCGATATCGCCATTGGTTTCTTCAAGCGCCTTTTTGGCGTCCATCATGCCGGCGCCGGAAAGCTCACGCAGTTCCTTGACGGCTGAAGCTGTAATTGCAGACATATTTTGTCCTTTCGAATGAATGCGGCGGCATCCATAGCCGCCAATTTTGTCATTCCCGTGAAAGCGGGAATATATGATCCGAAAACGATGTGTACACCGATGTTTCAGACCATGGCCCCCCGAACAGGTCGGGGGGACACAAGCTTTGTTTAAGCTTCGGCAGCTGGTGCTTCTTCTGCAGCGACTTCAGCTACAGGTGCAGCTTCTTCGGCCAATGCAGGTTCAGCAGCTGGTTCAACTTCGGCACCAAGGTCTACGCCCTTGGCAACCTTAGCATTTACGTTGCCCTTAGTTGCCGCAGTGGCAATAGCGTCGCAATACAAACGAATGGCGCGTGCTGCGTCATCATTTGCAGGAACCGGGAACGCGATACCGTCTGGCGATACGTTCGAATCGAGGATCGCGATGACAGGAATGCCCAGAACATTGGCTTCCTTGATGGCGAGTTCTTCCTTGTTGGCGTCGATGACGAACATCACGTCAGGAATGCCGCCCATGTCGCGGATACCGCCAAGGCTCATTTCAAGCTTGTCGCGCTCGCGGGTCATCTGAAGAATTTCCTTCTTCGTGAAACCGTGCGTGTCGCCCGAAAGCTGCTCTTCGAGGGTCTTGAGCTTCTTGATCGAGTTCGAAATGGTCTTCCAGTTGGTGAGCATGCCGCCCAACCAACGGTGGTTGACGAAATGCTGACCCGATGCGCGTGCTGCATCAGCGATTGGGCCCTGTGCCTGGCGCTTTGTGCCAACGAACAGAACCTTGCCACCCGACGAAACGCTCTGGGCAACGAAATCAAGCGCACGTGCGAACAATGGCACGGACTGCGAGAGATCGAGAATGTGGATGCCGTTGCGCGCGCCGAAGATATACGGCTTCATACGCGGGTTCCAACGGTGTGTTTGGTGGCCGAAATGGGCCCCAGCTTCAAGCAATTGCTGCATGGTTACGACAGGTGCCGCCATGGTACTTCTCCTTCCGGTTGAGCCTCTGGGAAACTAGAACGTCACTGTTGCCTAAAAGACAAAGATCAGCACCGGTATGTGCGTTTCCCATGTGGAATGAGCGCGCCGTTATAGTCGCGGCGGGGATTCGTCAAGAGGTTTAGCCCTTTGTTAGCAACTATATGGGTAGAATGCGGGTTATGACGAAACCAAATGATGAAATTAAATACTGTGTGCCCGGAATCGATGAGGCCGGGCGTGATGTCGGCAAGGGTGATGCGCAAAGGATAGCGGCATGATGGCGCGGCGGGGGTTTTTCGGCGTTGTGGTTGGCGGTGCGATGGCATTGTTGGGGGCATGCGGCGTGTCTGGTGGCGATACTTACAGGTTCAAGATGACGCTAGAGGTGGACACGCCTGAAGGTGTGAAGTCGGGATCGTCGGTGTATGAGGTAGAGGCCAAGAATGTAGCAGCGCTAACTCCGGGAGGCGTCGGGCTGCTGGTGAACGTTAGGGGAGAGGCGATTTCCGTCGATTTACCAGAAGGCAGGACTGTGTTTGCTCTGCTAAAAACGGTCAATGCCAAAGGCCATGATGACCTTGCATATACATCGATGGTGGCGCTCGATCCCCTATTCCGATGGGATTATGTCGAGAGCGCGGCGCGCATTGCCACTGGCGTTGGTTTAACGTCCCCTGCCGAGGTTTTACCTGAAAATCGTCCTATGCTCGTCACCTTCAAGGACATCGCCGACCCGACCAGCGTGGTGCTGGTTGATCCTGATGATCTGGCGGCCAGCTTTGGCGCAGGCTACCGATTGAAGGCGATCACCGTGCAGGTGACGGATAAGCCGGTGACGGTGGGGATTGAGAAACGGTTAGACAACAATTTCTGGTCAACGTGGGGCAAAATTCGCCAGCAAGAATTGCCACGACCTGGTGGAGTAATGGCAAATCCATACTTCAAAACTTTGCAGGGCAGATTGAGCCGAAACGATTTTACGACGGAGAATTCAAAATGACCATGACTCGCGACTTGATGCTCGCCATTCTTTCCATGGCATCATCTCGCTAAGTTTTGACCAATGGCCAGACTTGCACGCATCGTCCTTCCCGTCATCCCACACCCCGTCATGCTGAACTCGTTTCAGCATCTTACTATTTCGACGTGGGAAGTAAGATCCTGAAACAAGTCCAGGATGACGAACGGGGTCATAAGAACCACCGCGACAGTGCACCAAAACATTGCTTTCCATGGCATCGCACCGCGAGAGCCCAACAAAGTTATCCACACATAATCCCCAAAGTTACGCCATGTCATTTTGCTGGTTAAATACCGCTTGACATAATGGAACAAATAGTGAACAAAGGCTCAAACGCTGCCCATGCCGGGCCAGCATAGCCCGCTAAATAATTTGGCGGGGGACAGAAAGGACCAGTGCCATGACTATCGTAGCTTCCCTTCTTTTTCTGACCGCGCTTGGTTTGTCTGTCGGCGCAATATTTTTAACTATGCGCAACGCCATGCCGCGGATACGTGAAGTCGTCGCAATGGAATTTGCAGGCGAAGTTGCACGTGAACGTCGCATCACATGTGGCGACATGCGCCGTCGCACCCCTGCAACGATTATCGCATTCCCCGTCGCTGGCCGCGCCATTGGCGAAATGCGCCTCGCCGCTTAACAGGTTTTTTTGCGCAAACGGGCCGGGCAAATCGGCCCCATGATCACGCCGCCGTCATGGCGGCGTTTTTGTGTGTGCATTATATTTGCCATGTTGCACCACGGCCATGCCCGTTGGCGTCGGGCATAAAAAAAGGGCGGGTGCTTTCGCCCCGCCCCTTTCACCAAATAAATTTGGCCTGTCTTAGTTGACGGCATCCTTAAGCGCCTTGCCAGCCTTGAACTTAGGCTGAGTCGATGCTTTGATGGTCATTGGTTCGCCAGTGCGTGGGTTACGGCCGGTCGAAGCCTTGCGCTTTGCAACGCCGAATGTGCCGAAACCAACGAGACGTACTTCGCCGCCGCTCTTCAGCGCGCCAGTGATTGCTTCAAAGGTCGCTTCTACTGCTTTACCAGCGTCTGCTTTAGTCAGGCCGCTTGCTTCTGCAACTGCATTGACGAGATCTTGCTTGTTCATATTGGGAACCCCCCTCTCAAAAATTGTATAAAACCCAAATAATTCTGTAATTGAGTCGCGGCGTGAACCGGTGGACGGATAATGATGACATTGCGTGCACTGTCAAAGGAAAAATCCGCCCAAAACCGTCATTTTC
Organism: Pseudomonadota bacterium; assembly: GCA_041175505.1. Classification (GTDB taxonomy): domain Bacteria; phylum Pseudomonadota; class Alphaproteobacteria; order Sphingomonadales; family Sphingomonadaceae; genus Sphingorhabdus_B. The sequence continues at coordinate 8,018 of JBEDET010000035.1, read as the reverse complement.
TGTGAAAAACGGCAAGTTTTGCCCACAATATGCAATCAAAAGGCATTTATCACCCTTTAATGGGTCACCGACGCCCCGTTTTCGCCGCCAACGGTAGGCGGCAAGGCCGCAGCAAGTTCATCGGCTTCGGTCCATTCCACGGCCACCAGAGGCGATACCAGCGCACGCGCCAGCACCTGATCGACATGGCTGACAGGAATGATTTCCAGACCTTCTTTTATGTTGGCTGGAATATCCGCAAGGTCCTTCTCGTTCTCCTGCGGAATGAGCACCGTCTTGATGCCACCCCGAAGTGCCGCGAGCAGCTTCTCTTTCAACCCGCCTATCGGCAGCACACGTCCGCGCAAGGTAACTTCACCCGTCATGGCGACGTCGCGATGCACTGCAATGCCGGTCAGCGTCGAGACGATACATGTCACCATGCCAATACCCGCCGATGGACCGTCCTTGGGCACAGCACCCTCAGGAAGATGGATGTGGACATCCTTGCGTCCGAATAGGCTTGGTTTAATGCCATAGCTCGGTGCGCGCGCCTTAACGTAGCTCAAAGCAGCCTGAATGGACTCGCTCATCACTTCGCCCAGCTTACCGGTGGTCTTGATCTGGCCCTTACCCGGAACAGTCACCGCTTCGATGGTGAGCAATTCGCCGCCAACTTCCGTCCACGCAAGCCCCGTAACCGCACCGATCTGGTTTTCTTCCTCACCCATATCGTGGCGATATTTACGGACACCCGAAAAATCTGCGAGATTTTCGGGGGTAATGGCAATGCTGGTGGCCTTGCCTTCCAATATGCGGCGCAGCGCCTTACGCGCTAGCTTTGCGACTTCCCGCTCCAACGTACGCACACCGGCTTCCCGTGTGTAATAGCGGATCAGATCACGCAGAGCATCGTCGCTGACCGAGAATTCTTCGGGTTTCAGCCCATGGGCTTCGACTTGCTTGTCGAACAAATGTCGCTTCGCAATCTCCAGCTTCTCGTCCTCGGTATAGCCTTCCAACCGGATGATTTCCATGCGGTCCAAAAGCGCCTGTGGCAAATTGAGGCTGTTGGCCGTTGTCACGAACATCACATCGGACAGGTCCAAGTCGATTTCGAGATAATGGTCGTTAAACTTATTATTCTGTTCCGGATCGAGAACCTCAAGCAATGCAGACGCCGGATCACCACGGAAATCCTGACCAAGCTTGTCGATTTCATCGAGCAGGAACAACGGGTTCATCGTCCCTGCTTTTTTCAAATTGGCCGCGACCTTACCGGGCATCGAACCAATATAGGTACGGCGATGGCCGCGAATCTCTGCTTCATCACGCACGCCGCCAAGCGACTGACGGATAAACTCACGCCCCGTTGCCTTGGCAATTGATTTGCCAAGCGACGTCTTACCAACGCCAGGAGGGCCGACGAGGCACAAGATTGGGCCTTTCAGCTTGTTGGTGCGCGCCTGTACCGCAAGATATTCAACGATGCGGTCCTTGACCTTTTCTAAAGCGAAATGATCCTCATCAAGAACGTCCTGCGCCTTGGCGATATCGCGCTTCAGCTTGGACTTCTTGCCCCATGGTATGCCCAGAAGCGTGTCGAGATAATTGCGCACGACGGTCGCCTCGGCGGACATGGGTGCCATACCGCGCAGCTTTTTCAATTCGGCATTGGCTTTCGCCTTTGCTTCCTTGGACAGCTTCATCGTGTCGATCTTGTTTTGAAGCTCGGCAACTTCGTCGCCGCCTTCGCCATCGTCATTGCCCAGCTCACGCTGGATGGCCTTCATCTGTTCGTTCAGATAATATTCGCGCTGGGTCTTTTCCATTTGGCGCTTCACGCGGCCACGGATTTTCTTTTCGACCTGCAATACGCCCAATTCGCCTTCCATGAAGGCAAACGCCATTTCCAACCGGCGAAGCGGGTTCGCTTCAACCAGAAGCGATTGCTTATCCGAAACCTTTAACTGGATATTGGCCGCAACGGCGTCCGCCAGCGCCGATGGTGTTTCGATTTCCGAAAGCTGCACCGCGGTTTCGGCGGGCATTTTCTTGTTGAGCTTCGAATAATTTTCAAACTGGTCAGCGACCGAACGCATCAGCGCTGTCGCTTCAGGGCCCTCAGCATTTTGTTCGACAACGAGGGATACCGCCGCTTCGACATATTCGCTGCCATGTTCGATCAAATCGCGCAATTGCGCGCGCTGCTTGCCTTCGACCAGAACGCGCACAGTGCCGTCGGGTAGCTTTAGCAGCTGCATAATCGTTGCAGTTACGCCGATATCGTACAAATCATCTTTGCCGGGATCATCCTCGGCAGGATCAAGCTGCGCAACGAGGAAAATTTCCTTGTTCGCCGCCATCGCTTTTTCCAGCGCGACGACCGACTTATCCCGACCCACAAACAAGGGAACAATCATACCGGGGAAAACAACGATATCGCGCAGGGGCAATAAAGGCAGGTTCAGATCCATAGATACTCCAAGTGGGGTCGCGCAAAAATGCGGCACGCCCGTTCCCACTCAATATGAGCGCTCTGCGCAGGCTTTCAATGCATCTGGTCCCCAAAAGCGCAATTTGCTGGGGAAAAAACGGGTTTAATGGAAAATGGTGCCAATGTTGGCGGGATTAAAACGGCAGTTTGAACCCGGCAGGCAAAGGCAGGCTGCTCGACATTTTGCCCATTTCGGCATTGCTCGCGGCATCCGCCTTTTCACGGGCGTCATTAAATGCTGCGGTAATGAGGTCTTCCAGCATCGTTTTGTCAGCAGGAACGATCAGGCTGTCGTCGATTGCCACATTCAAGATGCGGCCTTTTGCCGTTGCGCGGACTTTCACCAAACCGCCGCCTGACTGGCCTTCGACATGAATGGTGTCGAGCGTTGCTTGCGCGTGTTCCATTTGCTGCTGAATGCTTTGGGCGGCCTCTTGGGCTGCCTTGATCATGTCTTCCATGCTTTTCATGCGCTCTTACTCCATTTCATGTCATTATCGTCGCTGTCGAGCAGCTCCGCCTCAGGAAACGCAGCAAACGCCGCTTTGACCAGAGGTGACTCCAATATTATGCGTTTTTCAGCGTCGGCCTTCGCTTGCTCTTGCTCCAACAAGCTTGGTGCAGCCTCGCCAGCGCGTTCTTCAACGTCCCAGCGCGTGCCGGTCACCTTCGCCAGAGCATCGCGCAGTTCCGCAACAAAACCGGGCGCAACGGGCCCCGCCAGCTGATATGCCAACACCGGTGGCGCATATTCAACCAGACGGACAACATCGCGCAGGGTCATCTCAAGACTGACAAACCCCTCGCGCGCCAAACGATCCAAAAGTGCATGAAAATCGGTGGGCATTAACGTCTGCACTGTCGCGGACTGTGGGGTGTTCGGTTCAGCGGCCGCAGAGGCCGGTGGCGCTGCAAAGCTGCCCTGCCCAATCATCTTGGCCAGCTCACCGGGATCGGGAAGTGTCGCGGCGTGAATGACGCGCAGCAGCGCCATGTCCGCAGCATCGAGCGGCACAGATGCGCGCGCGACTTCCTCCTGCCCCTTCAGCAACAGCTGCCACAAACGGTGCAGGACTGGAAAGGACAAGCGATCCGCATGCTCTTCCACCAATGCAGCAGCATCGGCATCCAAAGCGCCATCGCGCGGTGCGCCAACTTTTGCGAGCGTCAGCCGGTGCACTTCGGACAAAAGCCCGGCGAACATCGCAAGCGGCTCTACGCCCAGATTATATTGGCTGCGGGCTTCCGCCAGCATGCCCTGTGCATCGCCGGCCAATATCAGGCCGAACAACCGACGGATTGCGCCGCGATCCGACAGCCCAAGCATATCGCGCACTTGCGCAGCCGTAACCTTGCCGTCACCTTCCATGTCGGCATGGGCAATGGCTTGGTCAAGTATCGACAGACCGTCTCGTACGGAGCCCTCGGCGGCTTGGGCAACCAGTGTCAGCGCCTCAACCTCTGCCTCGACATGTTCTTTGGCAGCGATGTCCGCGAAATGGTCCGCCAATTTTGCGGTGGAAATACGCTTAAGGTCGAACCGTTGGCACCGCGACAAGACGGTAATCGGCACCTTGTTCACTTCGGTCGTTGCGAACAGGAATTTGACGTGGCCGGGCGGTTCTTCCAGTGTCTTCAACAGTGCGTTAAAAGCGTTTTTCGACAGCATGTGGACTTCGTCGATGATGTAAATTTTATAGCGTGCCGATACGGCAGAATAACGCACAGCCTCGATAATCTCACGCACGTCATCAACGCCGGTGTGGCTTGCGGCATCCATTTCGATGACATCGATATGGCGGCCTTCTGCAATCGCAACGCAAGGCTCGCAAGTGCCACAGGGATCAATCGTCGGGCCGCCCTGCCCGTCCACACCAATGCAGTTCAGCGCCTTGGCAATCAATCGCGCCGTTGAGGTTTTACCGACACCGCGCACGCCAGTCATCAAAAACGCATGCGCCAAACGATCGCGCTTGATCGCATTGCCAAGCGTCTGCACCATCGCATCTTGGCCGATAAGCTCCGCAAAGGTTTGGGGACGGTATTTGCGGGCCAGCACGCGGTAGGCCGCGCCGCCGGCATTTGCCGGAGTAGATGCTGGCGCTGACGGCGTGGGTGCGGCAGGAACGGCCGGCTTCGCTACGGGCGGCAAATCCAAGCCAAGTCCCAAAGCATCATCGGGCATATCCGGGTCGCGTTCTGCGAATTCTGGGCGATTGGAATCGGGCATCATCGTTACGATAGGACGGTCACCGACCTTTGTCGAAGTTTTCTAAAACAAAAGGCGGGGAAAAGTAGGAGCCGGATGACCCGCAGCGAATTCGTTGTGGCTGCTTCCGTCAGGATCTGACCAGGTTGGCGAGTGCCACGTCCATCCGACTCCCACGCCGCATATGGCCGCGACATCGGTTAAATGCAAGTGGGGCGGGGACGAATGTCGGTTAACCATTTGTTTACCATAATTCCATAAGCTTTGACCGTCACAGCGGAAGAGGAAGCCATGGTCCAAGCACCCTCGCAGATAAAATCTTACCAACGATATGAAGACGCCGCACTGGAAGACCGCAGCGCGCCGCGCGTCCGGCTTGATATTCCGGCGTCAATGCGACCGTCAGGATCGCGCGGCTTTGCCGTCATCGTCCGTGATCTGTCGCTGTCCGGCGTTGCTTGTGAGGCATTGACGGCTATGAGCCCAGGTACGCGTATCTGGTTAACGTTACCGGGGCTCAGCCCGCTTCAGGCAAAAATCGTTCGGAACGATGGCACGATGGTTGGGTGCGCGTTCGACACGCTGCTTAACCCTGCGGTAATGCAGAATATCCTCGCCCGCTTTCCAGCAAAGGGCAGTTAAGCGTTTCGCAAATACCAGTCATAGTCGATTGACGGGACCTGACCGAAATAGCGGTCCTGCTCGACGCGTTTGACAATGGTGAACATGTCCACAAAGCGTTCGCCCAGATATTCGCGCATCAGCTTTGACCCATGGAAGCGGTCAACCGCAGCGAACCAGTTGCTTGGCGGCTTGTCATCGCCTGAACTGTCGCGGTCATACCCATTGCCGACCACTGCGGGGCCGGGGTCAATCTGGTTGACGATGCCATGATGTATGCCCGCAAGCACGCCAGCGACAGCCAGATAGGGGTTGGCATCAGCGCCGCATGCGCGGTGTTCGACATGGCGGCTTGCTGCCGGGCCGGCCGGTATCCGGAACGAAACGGTGCGGTTGTTGACGCCCCATGTCGGCGCGACGGGCGCATAGCTGTTCGCCTTGAACCGGCGGTAGCTGTTTGCATGTGGCGCAAAGAGCGCAAAACAATCGCCCACCGCTGAAATCATACCGCCAATGGCATGGCGCAGCATTGGCGTGCCTTCGGGATCATCCGATGCAAACAGGTTTTTCCCTTCGGCATCGTTCATCGACACGTGAATATGCATGCCGGAGCCAGCTTGTTCAGCAAAGGGTTTGGCCATGAAGGTCGCTTCCAAGCCGTGCGCTTGCGCCACGGCCTTCACCACCCGTTTGTACATGATTGCATCATCGCACGCCCGCAACACGTCGGGCTTATAGCGCAAGGTCAGCTCGCACTGCCCCGGCGCAAATTCCGATATAGCGGATTCCAGCGGAAGCCCCTGAATATCGCAGGTTTCATATAGCTCATCAAAGAACGGCCGGAAGTCGTCCAATTCACGCAGACCATAGACCTCCACCATTTGTGGTGTTTCGTGGCTGTAATCGGGCCGCGCGGGGCGAATGGAACCGTCACGGGCACGCTTCGGGTCCAGCAGGTAAAATTCAAGCTCCACAGCCAATGCTGGCGTCAGACCCATTTCTGCGAAACGGTCAACGACCAAACCCAACACATGCCGCGAGTCCAGATCATGCGGCTGGCCATCCAGCTCATAAAAATCGACCATGAATTGCGCGGCATTGTCCCCCGCCCATGGCGTCCGCACGAGTGTTCCCGGGATTGGCTTCATTGATCGGTCAGCGTCGCCATCCTCCCATACCAAACCTGTCTCAACGGTATCTTGTCCAGTAATGTCGACCACGGTGATAGAACCGGGGAAAAAGCGGCCGATTTCGTAAACCGACAGCACCTCATGCTGGCGCAGCCGCTTGCCGCGCGGCACGCCGCCCATGTCGGTGTAAATCATCTCGACAGAGTCAATATCAGGGTTCGCCGCAAAAAAGGCCTCAGCCTCGCTTCGTGCGGCGATGGTCGCAGATGACTTGGCCCGCTTAATTGTCATGACGTCACTTTCACTTACCCTGTTTAAGACGCTTGTAGCTCAGTCAGCGCATTGTTCAACTCAAACGCCAACCGATCGACCTGCGCCGGCGAAGTCACGGGGCTGACGAGCATCATATTATGGAAAGGCGCCAGCAATATGCCACGGTTGGCGAGATACAAATGGATTGTACTTTCCAACGCATGGTCCATCGCGGCACGCGCCTCGCTACCGTTACGCGGCGGCACAGCAGAGCATATCAATTCCACGCGGGCACCGACATGGCTGACATGCCAGTCAAGCTGGTGCGCCACGATCACGGCATTCAATCCCGACACCAGCCGGTCAGCCGTCGCCAGCATATGGGCATAAGCATCACGCGTAATGACCTGCCCCAACATGGCGTGCATTGCGGATATGGCGAGCGCGTTAGCCGACAATGTCGTGCCGATGCCGCTATGCCCCGGCGGACGCGACTGGTTCAGCGCCGCCATCTTTTTCGCGATTTCGTCCGTAAATCCATATACCGCACATGGCACACCACCGCCGATGGATTTTCCAACCACCATGATGTCGGGCTTTGGCCCATGGGTGTTGCTGTGCCCGCCATAGCCCGAAGAAATGGTGTGGGTTTCATCAAGCACCAATATGGTGCCCGTTTCGTCACACAACGCGCGCAACGTCTCCAAAAAGCCCGGCGCGTCACGCACCATGCCGATATTGGTCATCAACGGTTCAGCGAGCACACATGCAATGTCGCCACCGCGTAATGCAGCCGCAAGCGCGTCCACATCGTTAAACTCGATTGCCACCGTGGTCGGCAGCAAATCCTGCACCTGTCCGATCAGGCTTGGCCGGTTGACAGCTTCGCCATCGCGCAGATCGACAAAAACATCATCGACCGCGCCATGGTAACAGCCATTGAAGATCAAAATCTTGTCGCGTCCAGTCAAGCCACGACACCAGCGAATGACGGCGCGATTTGCCTCGCTTGCCGTGGTCGTGACCTGCCATTGCGGCAGCCCGAACATCGCGGCGAGCATATCGCCCACTTCTGCGCCCTTTGATGTGGGGAGCATATAGCTCAGCCCCTGCCCCGCTTGCGTAGTCAGGGCATCGACCAGTAGTTGCGGCGAATGGCCGAACATGCTTGCGGTATCGCCAAGGCAGAAGTCATCAAAGACCTGCCCGTCAACACTCGTCAGCGTCGCGCCAGAAGCCTCCTGAGCGACGATCGGGAATGGCGTTGACCAATCCAGCATCCAATGGAACGGAACGCCCTGAAACCAGCTTTTTGACGCTTGGGACTGCG
>JBEDET010000034.1:0-24702 GCA_041175505.1 Pseudomonadota bacterium | reverse complement strand
CCCCCGACCCCTCCCGCCTGCGGGAGGGGAGAGTTTGTTCATCCCAGTTTCGCCATCACCTCGTCGGAAACGTCATAATTGCCCCAGACGGTCTGGACGTCGTCATCATCTTCCAAGGCATCGATCATCTTCAACAAGGTCGCGGCATTGGCTTCGTCGACTTCGACCAAAACCTGCGGCTTCCATGCGAGCTTTGCGCTTTCTGCTTCACCAAGAGTCGCCTCGAGCGCCTTGGCGACTTCATGCAGGCTGTCCATCGCGGTCCAGATGCTGTGTTCGTCTTCGCTCGACTCTACGTCTTCTGCGCCTGCTTCCAATGCCGCTTCAAAGACGCTGTCGGCACTGCCTGCGCTGATGGGGTAAGTGATCAGGCCCATACGGTCGAACCCGTGGCTCACCGCGCCGGATGCGCCAAGATTGCCGCCATTTTTGCTGAATGCCGTGCGCACATTGGTCGCGGTGCGGTTGCGGTTGTCGGTCAATGCCTCAACGATGATCGCAACGCCGCCGGGGCCATAGCCTTCATAGCGCATTTCATCATAGCTTTCCGCGTCGCCGCCGGCTGCCTTGTCGATGGCGCGCTGGATATTATCCTTGGGCATCGATTGCGCCTTGGCCGCGTTCACCGCAAGGCGAAGGCGCGGGTTCATGTCGGGATCGGGCATGCCCATTTTCGCCGCCACAGTAATTTCGCGCGACAGCTTGGAAAATTGCGCCGAACGCTTTTTGTCCTGCGCGCCCTTACGATGTTGGATATTCTTGAATTTGCTATGGCCTGCCATGGCTCTGCTCTTCTCTGGCTAAAGGATATGAAGCCGCGCCCTTACATCAGGCACGCGCTATTGGGCAAGACATCTGCTTCAGCGCAACTGAACCGCAGTCCCAGACGCAGTGTCATCCTGAAACATGTTCAGGATGACGGGTCTGTTCGGCAATGACGCCAAGCGGATATTATGCGAGACCAAGTGCCGATTTGTACGTATCCAAAATGGCTTCCATTTCTTGGCGATCGTCCTGGCTCATTTTGCGCAAGCGTACGATCTGACGCATGATTTTCGCGTCATAGCCTTGGCTTTTGGCTTCGCTGTAAACGTCACGAATGTCGTCGGCGATGCCCTTTTTCTCTTCTTCCAGACGCTCAATGCGTTCAATGAAAAGACGCAGTTGATCGGCGGCGATATTGCCTTCGGCCATGATATTCTCCCTGTGGTGTTGGTTGGTGCCTGCGCACCCGAATCAAGATGACAGCGCCTTAATGCGAAGGGGCGTTTTTCGCCACGCTTTCCTGCATGCGTTGCAATTGCGCGGGCGTGGCTTCGCTTTGATGCTTCGCTTTCCATTCGGCAGCAGGCATGCCGTGGATGAGGGTGCGTGCTTCATCTTTGGTCAGCGTGCCATCCGCCTCCATCACCCAATCGGCGAGGCAATTGCGGCAAAAGCCGGCAAGGCCCATAAGGTCGATATTCTGCGCATCGTGGCGGTGCTGCAAATGGATCACGAGGCGGCGAAATGCGGCCGCGGCCGCCGCGTCTGATATTTGGATGTCCTGTTGCATAGCTATGCGCCCTTTCCGTTGGTGACATGCCGCGTTATGGGGAGTGCGAACGTCAAAATCCATATAGCGGAGCCATTTATATGCAATATCACAAGCCACGTATGCGCAAGGTCCGCATATTGGCGACATTGGGCCCCGCCAGCGACACGCCTGAAATGATCGAAAAGCTGTTCCGCGCCGGTGCCGATGCCTTCCGCGTCAACATGAGCCATGGCGAGCAAGCCGACAAGGCGCAACTGATCGCCAATATCCGCGCGCTCGAAAAAGCTTACAACCGGCCCACGACGATCTTGGTGGATTTGCAAGGTCCCAAGCTGCGCGTCGGCACCTTTGCCGAGGGCAAGGTTGAATTGCACACGGGCGATACTTTCCGGCTGGATACCGACCACACACCGGGGGACGCGCACCGCGTCTATTTGCCGCACCCCGAAATCTTTGCCGCATTGGAAGTCGGCGCGCGGCTGTTGCTCGACGATGGTAAGCTTGTTCTGCGGGTCACCGAAATCGGGCTGGAATATATCAATACAATGGTGGAAGTTGGCGGCGCATTATCGAACCGCAAGGGGCTGAACGTCCCTGACGTCGTCATCCCCATTGCCGCGCTGACCGAAAAGGACCGTTCGGACCTTGCCTTTGCGTTGGAGCAGGGCGTGGACTGGATCGCGATGTCCTTTGTCCAGCGACCAGAGGATGTCGCCGAGGGCAAGAAGCTGATCGGTAATAAGGCTGCGTTGCTGGCGAAGATTGAAAAGCCTGCCGCCATCGGACGGTTGGAAGAAATTCTGGAGCTCGCCGACGGCGTGATGGTCGCGCGCGGTGACTTGGGTGTTGAGATGCTGCCCGAACAAGTGCCGCCGTTGCAGAAGATGATTGTGTCGACCGCACGACGTATGGGCAAGCCAGTCGTCGTTGCGACGCAAATGCTGGAATCGATGATCGTATCGCCGTCGCCCACGCGCGCCGAGGTGTCGGACGTTGCAACTGCGATTTATGATGGTGCCGACGCGGTCATGCTGTCTGCCGAAACGGCGGCGGGCGCTTGGCCGATTGAAGCGGTGTCGATCATGGACCGCATTGCGCAACAGGTCGAAAGTGACCCCGATTTCTACAAGCGTATCCACTTTACCGAGACCCCAGCCGATTCCACCACGGCGGATGCGCTGGCCGAGGCGAGCGGACGGATTGTCGACACCATAGAAACCAGCGCCATTGTCTGCTTCACATCATCAGGCTCGACCGCGCGGCGGATCTCGCGCGAACGGCCATCCGTGCCGCTCTTGGTGCTCACCGCCAGCCAATCGACCGCGCGCCGCCTTGGGCTCCTTTGGGGCGCTTTTGCTGTGCGGACCAAGGATATTGGATCGTTCGAGGAAATGGTCGCCAAAGGCAAGCGCATGGCGCTGCGCTATCATTTGGGGCAGGCGGGCGGACGCATTGTCATCATGGCTGGCGTACCATTTGGAACGCCGGGTTCAACAAATGTGTTGCACATCGTCCGGCTGACCGGCGACGAATTAAAGGGCCATTAACGGCCGGTTGCGCGATTAGGGGAGCAAAAGACTGCTGTCGCCGTAGCTGTAAAACCGGTACTCGTTGGAGATTGCGTGGGCATAGGCCGCCTGCATCGTCTCGCGGCCCATCAACGCGCTGACCAGCATGAACAGCGTCGATTTTGGCAAGTGAAAGTTGGTCATCAGGCCGTTGATGGCCTTAAACCGATAGCCCGGCGTTATGAAGATATCGGTGTCGCCTTCAAACGGGTGCACGATACCATTTTGGTCGGCGGCGCTCTCGACGAGCCGAAGCGAGGTGGTGCCGACCGCAATTAGCCGCCCGCCATTTTCACGAATACGGTTGAGCCTGTCTGCCGTCTCGGCATCGATGCTGCCCCACTCGCTGTGCATGCGGTGGCTTGCCGTGTCATCGACCTTTACCGGCAAGAATGTACCCGCGCCGACGTGCAGGGTAAGCGTCGCGGTTTCTATCCCGGCATCGTGCACTGCCTGCATCAGCTCGGGGGTGAAATGCAGTGACGCAGTGGGCGCGGCAACGGCGCCGTCCTTTTGCGCAAACATCGTCTGGTAATCTTCGGCGTCGCGCGCATCGGTCGGCCGTTTGCCGGCGATGTAAGGCGGCAACGGCATACTGCCAGCACGTTCCAGCAAGACCTCGACCGGTTCATCGCCTTCAAAGAACAATGTAAAACTGCCGTCGTCATGGCGTTCTTCGGCCTTGGCCAAGACGCCTTGGCCAAAATCAATGCAGTCGCCCATATGCAGGCGCTTCGCATTGCGGATGAAGGCCTGCCAGCGGCGCAGATCGATCCGTTTATGCAATGTCGCGCCAATCGTCGCGTCGCCCCTGCGGCCAGTAAGCTGCGCAGGGATAACGCGCGTGTCGTTGAAGATCAGGCAATCGCCCTTGCGCAGCTTTCGCGGAAGGTCGCGGACCGAAGCGTCGACCATGTTGCCTTCGCCACCGACGCACAGCATGCGCGCCGAATCCCGCGGACTAACAGGCCGCAGCGCTATCCGCTCGGGCGGAAGCTCGAAATCAAACAGGTCTACGCGCATGCTATTGCCGCAGCGGTCAGCTACCGCTGAGTTGGTCTGCGGTAATGGGTTTTTCAGTAACGGACTGCTCGGGGACGGCGGGCGGTGGGACATTATCTGCCGCAATCGATGCCTGAAGCACTTTGCTTGGGCTTGCGGGTGGTTCGCCGCGTTCAATGGCGTCGACAAACTGCATGCCGGATGTCACGCGGCCAAAGACGGTATATTTGTTGTCGAGGCTGAAGCGCGGTTGAAAGCAGATGAAGAACTGGCTGTTGGCCGTGTCTGGTTCATTCGTGCGTGCCATCGACACTGTCCCGCGCAAATGCGGCAATTTGCTAAACTCGGCCTTCAGATCGGGAAGCTCCGACCCACCTTGGCCCGTGCCCGTGGGATCGCCGGTTTGCGCCATGAAGCCTTCAATCACGCGGTGGAAGATAACGCCATTGTAAAAGCCCTGACGGGTCAACGTCTTGATCCGCTCAACATGTGCTGGCGCAACGGTGGGGAACATCTGAATGGTAACGCGGCCGCCCGTCGATAAATCGAGCACCAGCATATTTTCAAGGTCAGGCGCCACTGGGGCAGGCACAGTTGGCGGCGTTTGCGCGAGTGCGGGGGCACCCGTAAGGAACAGCCCGCCTAAAATGAGCGCAGTCAGCTTCGACAAAAATATGCGTGATAACATCAAAAAAGGCCGCCTTTATAATAGAAGTGCGGTTCTCATAACGAACGACGCTGTCGCTGTCATGAACGATTTTCTGCCTGCGCCAGGTTAGCCCCGCAGAGGCGAAGTCGGTGGATAAGTCACTGTTGCATAAAAGTGACAGCCTCGAAATATTATTGTCATATCCGCCCAATTTGTTGCGCAGAACTAGGAAATTCGCCACAGGGCGACCAACCCGGAGAGTTTTCACTGCATTCCGTGCGTGCTTTGCATGTTCGATTTGAGTGAAAAGGCTGGGGAGTTTAACAGCCACCAGGACGCGATAAGTCGTTGGAATGGGGCGCTATTATAGGGGCTATATCGTGAAAAACACACGTATCAGCAATTTGAAATACGCAGCGGCACCGCTCGCACTGGGTCTGGCGTTGATCTCAACGCCGTCATTCGCTCAGGATGCGGCAGCCGAAGAAGAAGTCGCAAGCCAGTCAATCATTGTTACGGGTTCACGTATTGCGCGTCCAGATTTGGAAGCGCCAAGTCCTGTAACTACGGTCAGCTCGGAGCAGTTTGACCTCACTGGAACAGTGACCGTTGAAACGCTGCTTAACGAACTTCCACAGCTTATTCCGGGCAACACCCGTACTTCAAACAACCAGGGTGGTGAAGATTTCTCGACCCTCGATCTGCGCGGTCTTGGACCAGAGCGCACATTGATCTTGGTCGATGGTGAGCGCGTACCCGCGTCTTCAACCACTGGCGTTGTTGACATCGGCACAATTCCTGCAGGTCTGATCTCGCGCGTTGACGTTGTCACCGGCGGTGCTTCCGCAGTGTATGGTTCTGACGCTATCGCAGGCGTTGTAAACTTCATTCTTAAAGACGATTATCAGGGTCTCGAACTGACCACGCAATATGGTCTTTCCGAGGAAGGCGATGGCGCAACGTTTAACGTTCAGGGACTGATCGGTGGCAACTTCGCCGAAGGCCGTGGTAACATGACGTTCTTCGGCAGCTACTTCACACGTGATGCCGTTAGCCAGAATGATCGTGATATCACGCGACTTGCTAGCGTTCTGATTTATAACGACGCGGGAACGGATGATGAAGCTGACGATCAAATTCGCGTTGGTAATCACCTTGAATTGATTTCTGGGTCGAATAACGATTATTTGTACTCTTCAGGTGGATCGGCTACGCCTCCTTGGGGGTCGATCAGCTCGAACTCTGCGAACCCATTCCGTCTTTTGTCGACCAACCCAGCGACATCGGCACGGTTCGGCAGTGCTAACACGGATTGTAATACAGCGACCCCTGGCGTTGCCGTAAACGGTGGTACCTTGTCGTTTAACGATGCTGGTCAGCTTACTCCTTCGGCTGGTTCTGGTCTGTGTGCTTATGCTGACCGGTCGACCGGTTCGTCGCGATACAACTTCAATCCTGTCAACTTCTTGGTGACACCATATCGTCGTTTCACATTGGCCTCCACGGCACGGTATGAAATCAACGACAATATCACGTTGAAGACTGTTGCGAACTACACCGACTCGGAACAGACGGTTAACTTGGCACCAACACCGGCTACTGGCATTGTTGTGCCATATAACAGCCCGCTAATTCCGGCTGACCTTGCTGCGGCGCTTGCTTCGCGTGCAAATCCGACAGCGGACTTCGTAATGGCACGTCGTTTCTCTGAAACCGGACCGCGTGAAGGCATCTATAATTCGAAAACCGCAACGTTGCGCGGTACTTTGTCGGGCTCATTGGGTGAAAAGTTCCGTTGGGACGCAACGGCTAGCTACGGGAATACTTCAGCTACCGTGTATGCCAATGGGAACATCAACTTAACGGCAGTCAGTCAGGGTTTGAGGGGATGCCCTGCTGGCAAATTGCCAGGCTGCGTTCCAATTAACATTTTTGGACCCAATACGCTTACTCCAGCGATGTTAAGCTTTGTCAAAATCGACACGAAGGAAACGCGAGAATTTGAACAGGTTCGCGCAGCAGCGAACATTGCTGGCAGTTTGTTCGATCTCCCTGCTGGACCTGTCGCACTGGCGGTCGGCGTCGAGGCGCGAACCGACCGAGGCGTAGCGATTGTAGATGACGCCCAGCGTACGGGTAACATCTATGGTTTCAACGCGGTGCAAGACCAGAAGGGTAGCATCACAGTCAAGGAAGCTTATGGCGAACTTCGTGTACCCGTCCTCGCTGATACTCCGTTCTTTTATGATCTTTCTATCGAAGCCGGTGCACGTTACTCAGACTACTCGACAATCGGTGGCTTGTTTAACTGGAAAGTCGGCGGGCAGTGGGCTCCTATAGAGTGGGTGAAGTTCCGCGGCATTTACAACAAGGCTGCGCGCGCGCCAAGCGTCGTGGAATTGTTCCAAAATGGTGATCAAGGATTCCCAAGCTATACCGATCCTTGCAACCAGGTAGGCCGTACGGCTCAAGCGCTGGCAATATGCCAACGGCAAGCTCCGGCGGTTGACTTTGCTGGATTTATCCAAAACAACAGCCAAGTTCAGGCATTTGCCTTTGGTAACGCTGCGTTGGAGGAAGAAAAAGCTGAAACATTTACAGTGGGTGCCGTCTTGACCCCTGACATCGGTTTTGGCCGTTTCTCCGCAACTGTCGATTATTACGACATCAAAATCGATAACTTGATTGCGGCATTTGGAGCCAGCTTCTTCATCAACGGATGCTATGTTCAGAACGATCCTGCTGCGTGCGCTCGCATCAATCGCAATACTGGTACCGGTCAGATCGATGCGGTTAATACTGCAACAGGTAATCAGGGTACCCGGAAAACTTCGGGTATTGACGTCGGATTGAACTGGGTTCTTCCTTTGGAAGAAATCGGCTTGGGTGGCGGACGCCTGCGCATCAACGAAGTATTCACGTTTGTTGATAAATATCTTCTTGGGGATACCGAGTTTGCTGGTAAATCCTCAGGTGGTGCAGGTGGTGCAATTCCAAAATATAAGTCAACATTGACTGTTGGCTATGACACCGACAGCTTCACGGCTCAGGTGCGTTGGAACTATCTCTCGACTGTTGAAGAAGATTGGGGCTTGGCGATTAATCCAAAGACACCGGCGTTGAGCTACTTTGACCTTTCACTCAGCCAAAAAATCGGTGACAATTTCCAACTGACAGGAATTGTTCAAAATGCGCTTGGTGCAAAGCCAAAGCGCACGGTAAATGGTGCCTTCGACCAAGGTGGTCTTGACACCACTTGGTATGGCCCACTGATTTTGGGCCGCACGTTCTCGCTCTCGGCTAAAGCCAAGTTCTAAAGAACACGCTATAACCTACCAAAAGGAGGCGGGGAGAAATCCTCGCCTCTTTTTTTATGGGTCATTATTTAGTTGGGAATGACGTCGAAGGCGGCCGTTAGCCGGTATTGATCGCCAATAAACGGCAGTGTCCCATGCCACATATAGGACGGGAACAAGACCAGTAGACCCTCCTGCGGCTGAACAAGTTTCCGGGGGGGGTGGTCTAGCCCGTAAATTTCTGGCGGTTGACCGAAGCCAATCCAGCCAGCTGCGCGTTCTTTGTCGGTCCCCAAGCTATCTGGCAATCGCGCATAATAGGCCGAGCTGATCCAGCCCTGCCCATGAAAATGCGGCACATGATGACCTTGTGACTTTAATCGTACCGACCATGATCCAGCAAAGCGGAAACGCGATGATTTCCTCTGCAAAAATGGATGATTGGGATCCTCGGGCAGATGGTCGATATAATCCTGCACCCTGTCCATCACTCGCTCCTTGAGCGCTTGGACCATTGGGTCTTGTCGATCAAACAGCGACCCCGATGTCTGCGTACCGCCGCGCAGCGACTGATCGCCTGGTGCCGCTAATGTTTTGTGCAAGACATTCAATGTTTCAGCTACTTGGGCGGTGAAGCCATCTGTTGGGTTTACAAATTGCTCGCCGATCAGGCGTTCATAATCGCATAGCCAATATTCCCGTTCATCCCGCAGCATCCGCCACGCAGTCGCAAGGTAAGCCCAACCAGACTGGTCTAGCGGCGAGCGCGTCGTCATAACTTCAGCCTGTTGTGCGGCAAGTAGCCCGTCGCCGGCTTTAATGGCGGTTTGGATAAGAAGGTCTCTATACTGATCCCCGTCTTTGCGATGTACCGTCGACAAGAGGTCGCCGAGCACATTGGCGGGTTCGCCCATCATCCCGCTTGCATATAGCTTTGCCGCCATGAGCGGTGTTGCGTCCGGAAAATGAAATAGTGCTGTAGACGCAGCATCATGCGCCTCGGCAAAGCAGTTATGCGACAGCGCAGCAGCAACCCAACGAAGCCAAGCATGAATATTTGTTGGAAATTTTTGGGCAGTCGCTCGATAATGCTCAAATGCATCAGAACGCGCTTGATACTCGAAAGAAATCCGCGCGATAGCGCGCGCCGCTTCGTCATCAAAAGGTAGCGCTGCAATGACTTCGTTGTACATCGCTAAAGCTGCGTCGACTTCGCCTTGCTCAAGCCGTGCAGCCGCCCAGCCCAGATAGGTTTCCCGGTCATTCAGGCCCAGCCGGGCCGCCTCTGAAAATTCCAACGCAGCCGCGTCCGTGTCTCCGGCAGCCATGAGGGTAGCGGCGTAATTACGGTGCGTGAGCGCTCGATTGGGATCTGCAGTGACGGCCAGACGAAACACTGACAACGCCTCACCTATGCGATCAGCGTTACGCAATGCCATCGCTTGTATGGCCAAAAGGCGCGCGTTGTCGGGGAAGTTTTCTAAACCAAATTCCACCGTGTCGAGAGCAAGCTGATGCCGGCCGTTCTCAACGGCTACCAATGCCAAGTTAATATGACTTTCAACCACATCGGGTCGCGCCGAAATGCTTTCGCTAAACTTATCAATCGCGGTTTGGACATCTCCAACAGCAGCGAGCGCATTGGCATAAACATTTAGAATCTGTGGGTTATCGGGAGCGAGGTCATGCGCGCTGCTGAAATATGTTACGGCTTGCGCTATTTGCTGTGTTCCACGCATGACCATGCCTATCAGCATAAGTGCGTCTATATCGGGAGGGGGATTGGCCACCAGGGGACTAAGAGCTTGTCTCGCATCTTCCAGCCGACCAGCTTGAAAAAGGACACTTGCCTGCTGAACCAGTGGCTTCCAGTGGACCGGAGAGTTTGTCATGTCGTTATGTATCAGGCGTTAATTATTCAGCCGCTTAATGCGGAAACCGACACCGCCTTCTAATTTGCCCATATAGCTGCCCAGCGCTGCCTTTCGGATCACAATCTTTTGTCCCGCCTTTGGGGTCCGGCCCAGATAATGTGCGTCCGATTGAGCCCAGACGGCTCCGTCAGCCAGTGTGAAGACGTAGCCGGCGGCGGCCTCGCGGACCGACGCTATGACACCGTCTATTTCTTTAACCTCCTCATCATTCCCAGCTGCGCCTCCAAAAATTTTCAGACCAGGCAGTGTCAAACCAAACAACCTACGCCGACTTTCCTTAACCTGATCTTCGCTTGCAATAAAAAGCTGATCTGATTTTTGGGCAGCCTTCATCGCTTTTACGTTTCGGTCGAAACAAGTGAGGCGCTGCGCCGAATCATCTATTTGAAGGCAGTCGACAACATCCTGAAAAATTGCAGGGACTGGATCTTTTTCTGGCGTTGAGTCTCTGGCCACTGCGGCTTGTGTCAGTAAGACCGCCACCAACGATATCGCTACCGAGGCTTTCGGGATTCTGCTCATGTTATCGCTCCTTCAGAACCTATTACTGCAGGGAATCTGGTCGATCGTCAAACCTTCTATAGGTTATCAACTGAGGCTTAGTTCCAACGCCCCATCCCCTTCTTCGACCTTGACCGTGGAGCCGTCGGGCACTTCGCCGCGCAGCAGCAGATCCGCAAGAGGATCCTGCAAATATCGCTGAATAGCGCGCTTGAGCGGGCGTGCGCCATATACGGGGTCGTAACCCACGCGGCCAAGCCACGCCTTTGCCTCTTCGGATAAAGCGAGCGTGATCTTGCGATCCTTCAGCAGCTTTTGCACGCGCTGCACCTGAATCTCGACAATCGGTGCCATGTGATTGGCGCCAAGCCGGTGGAACAGGATGACCTCGTCAAGGCGGTTGAGGAATTCGGGCCGGAAATGGCCCCGCACGATTTCCATCACTTGCGGTTCGACCTCTTTCACATCCTGACCATCTTCCAACGCGGCGAGATGCTGACTGCCCAGATTGGAGGTGAGGATGATGAGCGTGTTTGAAAAGTCCACCGTGCGGCCCTGACCATCGGTGAGGCGGCCATCGTCGAGTACCTGAAGCAGGATGTTGAAGACGTCGGAGTGCGCTTTTTCGACTTCATCGAACAACACCACTTGATAGGGCCGACGCCGGACAGCCTCGGTCAGGACACCGCCTTCTTCATATCCGACATATCCCGGAGGCGCACCGACCAGCCGGGATACGCTGTGCTTTTCCATAAATTCGGACATGTCGATGCGGACCATCGCATTGTCGTCGTCGAATAGGAATGATGCCAGCGCCTTGGTCAGTTCGGTTTTACCAACGCCCGTGGGGCCAAGGAACAGGAAGGATCCAAGCGGCCTGTTGGGGTCCTGAAGCCCTGCGCGGCTGCGGCGGACGGCTTTGGATACAGCGGCCACGGCATCTTGCTGCCCGATTACCCGCGCGCCAATCAGTTGCTCCATATTGAGCAGCTTGTCGCGCTCGCCCTCAAGCATCTTGTCGACAGGAATGCCTGTCCAGCGGCTGACAACGCTGGCGATATCCTGCGCGGTCACTTCTTCACGCAGCATGGCGTTACCTGCTGCTGATTCTGCTTCGGACAATTGCCGCTCAAGGTCCGGGATTGCGCCATATTGCAGCTCGCCCGCCTTGGCGAGATCGCCTGAACGTTGCGCCTGCTCAAGCTCGATACGCGCGGTGTCGAGCTGCTCCTTGATCTTGGCCTCTGCCGAAATCTTGTCTTTTTCCGCCTGCCAGCGCTGGGTCAGTTCGGATGATTGCTGCTCCAGATTGGCAAGTTCATTCTCCAGCGTGGCCAGCCGGTCCTTTGACGCGGCATCGCTTTCCTTGCCAAGCGCCTCACGCTCGATTTTGAGCTGAATGATACGCCGGTCGAGCGTCTCGATTTCCTCGGGCTTGGATTCGACTTCCATGCGGAGCCGCGACGCAGCTTCGTCCATCAGGTCGATGGCTTTATCGGGTAGGAAACGGTCGGCAATGTAACGGTGCGATAATGTCGCCGCGCTCACCAACGCGCCATCGGTAATCCGCACGCCATGGTGCAGTTCATATTTCTCTTTCAACCCGCGCAGGATTGAAATCGTATCTTCAACCGTTGGTTCACCGACGAACACCGGTTGGAACCGGCGTTGCAGGGCAGGGTCTTTTTCGACATGCTTTTGATATTCATCGAGCGTCGTCGCGCCGATGCAGTGCAATTCGCCGCGTGACAAAGCAGGTTTGATGAGGTTCGCCGCGTCCATCGCGCCTTCGCCTTTACCTGCGCCGACGAGCGTGTGCATTTCGTCAATGAACAGGATGATATCACCTTCGGCCTGCTTCACCTCATCCAGCACACCCTTCAGCCGCTCTTCAAACTCTCCGCGATATTTCGCGCCGGCAATCAAGGCGCCCATGTCGAGCGACAAGAGTTTGCGGCCTTTCAGGCTGTCTGGCACGTCACCATTGGCAATGCGCAGCGCCAGCCCTTCGGCAATGGCGGTTTTACCGACGCCGGGTTCGCCGATGAGAACAGGGTTGTTCTTCGTGCGCCGCGCAAGAATTTGGATGGTGCGGCGGATTTCTTCATCACGGCCGATGACCGGATCAAGCTTGCCCGCGCGGGCCACTTCCGTCAGGTCGCGCGCGAATTTCTTCAGTGCATCATAACGGTCCTCCGCGCCAGCGGTGTCGGCGGTTCGTCCACCCCGCAGCGCATTAATCGCGGCGTTCAGCCCCTCGGCTGTGACGGCAGCGGCGGCCAAGGCCTTACCTGCGGTCGTGGTTGAGGCCAGCGCAAGCGCGAGCAACAAACGTTCAACGGTCACATAGCTGTCGCCAGCCTTTTGCGCGACCTGTTCGGCGGAATCGAGAATACGCACGGCGTCATTATCAAGCCCGGGCGTTTGCTGCGCACCGCCGCCGGACACGGCAGGAACCTTCGCCAGCGCTGCATCGGTTTCGCGCAAGGCGGTCGCGGCGTCGCCACCGGCAGCCTTGATAAGGCCCGAGGCCATGCCTTGTTCGTCTTCCAGCAAGGCTTTGAGGAGATGCTCAGGCCCAATACGCTGATGGCTCATACGAATGGCCACGGTCTGCGCGCTTTGCAGAAAACCCTTGGCCCGGTCGGTGAATTTCTCGAGGTTCATGCGCTATTTCCCTGATTGCCGTTGCTGCCCCGTGCGAGGCAAACGCAACTCATATTAAGAATGTAGTGCAGCATTTTCGCCACACAAGACGCGCTGATGCTGGGGCCGCCATGTTCCTTGCTGCGCATGGAAGGACTTTCCTTTCGCAAAGACTTGGTTATGCCCGTCTCTGAGAGAGCGGACCGGAATGACACGGTCTCGTTGCGGGGGAGAATATGATGCGTAAATTTTTGTGGGCGTCTTTGGCGCTTGCCGGTGTGGTAGCTGGCGCAGGTGCGTTGTGGGAGCCACTGGCAGCAACTGAATATGAAACCGCCAAGCGGAACTATGATGCCGAGATTGTGCGCGACGAATATGGTGTGCCGCATATCAATGGCGCGACCGATGCGGACACGGCTTATGGCCTTGCCTATGCCCACGCCGAAGATGATTTTTCGACGATAGAAGATGTCGTGGCAATGACCCGCGGCCGTTATGGCGCGTTGGCTGGCTCGGACGGGGCCAAGGTCGATTATGTCATGCACCTGTTGGGCGCGCGGGAAACGGCTGAAAAGCGCTACATGGAATTGTCGCCAGAGGTACGCGCCGTGGCCGAAGCCTATGCCGCTGGCCTTAATTATTATGTGTCGAAACATCCGGGCGAAGCGCGCCTGTCGAAACTGTTTCCGGTCACTGGACAGGACATCGTCACTGGCTTTGTTCTGCGCGCGCCATTTTTCTATGGCCTTGATGGTGCAATCGGTGCGCTGACCGAAGGCAAGCCGCAGCCCAAAGAGAGCGCTGCGCCCATGACGCCAATCGGGCGCGATCCCGAAATGAACGGGTCCAACGCCTTTGCCCTCGCGCCAAAGCGTATGGCCGATGGCAAGACCTGGCTAATTTCCAATTCGCACCAGCCTTATGAAGGGCAAGTGGCATGGTATGAGGCCGTGACCCATTCGGGCGAAGGCCTTGATATGGCAGGCGCATTGTTCCCGGGATCGCCCTTCGTCCTGCTGGGGCATAACCGCCACCTTGGCTGGACCAACACGGTCAATCGCCCGGACCTGATTGATGTCTATAAATTGGTGATGAACGATGCGGGCGACAAATATCGCTATGATGGCAAATGGCTGCCGCTAAATTCAAAGCGCGTCTGGTTGCCCGTCAAGTTCGGGCCGTTCAACCTGCCGGTGCCACAGACAGTGTATCGATCAGTACATGGTCCAGTTATCAAAAATGATAAGGGCTATTTCGCCATCCGCTATGCGGGCATCGACAGCGTGAAGGTCGTCGAGCAATATTACCGGAATACCAAGGCAACGAATTGGGATGAGTGGACCAAGTCCATGTCGATTGGCGGGATTCCGGCCACCAACTTCATCTATGCCGACAAAACGGGCCGCGTAGCCTATATTTACAATGCGCTCTTCCCTGATCGCAAACCGGGCTATGATTACACCAAGCAGCTTCCGGGCGATACGTCCGCTGCCATGTGGTCCGGCCCTGTCGGCTTTGACCGCTATCCCAAGATTGTCGATCCAGCATCGGGCTTTGTCCAGAACGCGAATAACACGCCGTTTCTGGCGGCTGGTCCGGGTTCGGAAATGAACCCGGCGGACTATTCGCCATATTTGGGTATCGAACGTGGCATGACCAACCGGGGCCTGCGCGCCACCGAGCTATTGGCGGCGGATAGGTCAATCACGCCGGAAGAGCTGCTCGCGATCAAGATGGACATGACCTACAGCAAGCAAAGCTGGGTCGGACCATGGATGGCGTCCTTTGCCGCGTTGGACCTGAAAGACGCGCCGGAGCTCGCCAAGGCCCAAAAGCTGTTGGCCAGCTGGGACTGGTCAAGCGATGGCAAGGGCGATGCAGACGCTTTGGCCGAACGCATCATTCGCTTTGGTGCACGTCCGAACTGGCGCGGTGACCCAATGCCCGATGCCCGCAAAACGCTGCAAGAAGCGGTTGATGAATTCAAAAAACGCTTTGGCAGAATTGACCCGCAGCTTGGCGATATCCAGCGGCTGCGGCGCGGCAATGTGGACCTGCCGATGTTTGGCGGAAGCGATGCCCTGCGCGCGACCACGATGTGGGATCCTGACCAAGCCGATGGCAAAGTCCGCGTTCGGCATGGCGACAGCTATATCATGCTGATCCGCTGGGACAAAAATGGTGGCGTTATCTCGGAATCCATCCAGCCATATGGTGCGGCAACCACACGGCCCGAATCACCGCATTATACCGACCAGATGAAGCTGTTTGTTGCGGGCAAATATAAGCTGGTTCATTTCGAATGGGCCGACGCCGTGAAGCATGCAAAGCGCCGTTATCGGCCCTGAACGGCGTTTGTCGAAAATTTACAGCCGCCAGATTGTGTTTGTCCGTTTTGGCACTATCTCTGGCGGCAGTAAAAATATCTTTGGGAGCACATCATGATCCGTAAATTGACCCTCGCGCTTATGTTGTCTGGTTCGGTGTTGGCCGCGCAGGCACCCGCATTTGCGCAAACCGCTGCACCCGTTTCAAAGCTGGTGGAGGCCGTGAATATTCCGCATGAGAAATTCACGCTCGACAACGGCCTGACGGTGTTGGTGCATGAAGACCGCAAGGCGCCGATCGTCGCGGTTTCCATCTGGTATGGCGTAGGGTCAAAGAATGAACCCAAGGGCAAAACGGGCTATGCCCATTTGTTCGAACATATCATGTTCAACGGCAGCGAAAACGCGCCGGGCGACTATTTTGAATATACCAAGAAAATCGGCGCCACCGACTTGAACGGAACGACATGGCTCGACCGGACAAACTATTTCCAGACCGTGCCGACGACGGCGCTGGAATCTGCGTTATTCCTCGAAAGCGACCGCATGGGCTATTTGCTCAATGCTGTTTCCAAGGAAAAGCTGGATAACCAGATCGGCGTTGTTTCGAACGAAAAGCGTCAGGGTGATAACCAGCCATTTGGACTGGTCGATTACAAACGTTCGGAAACCTTGTTCCCCGTTGGTCACCCTTATCATCATGACACCATTGGCAGCTTGGAAGACCTGTCGGCGGCGTCGCTGGATGACATGAAGAACTGGTTCATCGACCATTATGGTCCAAATAATGCGGTGCTCGTGCTGGCAGGCGATATCAACGCCGCGCAAGCCAAGCCGCTCGTTGAAAAATGGTTCGGCAGCATCAAGCGCGGCAAAGATGTTGCGCCCGTCAACGCGCCTGTACCCACGCTGGAAAAGCCGGTTAAAATCGTGATGAAGGACAAGGTTCCGACCACACGTATTTATCGCAACTGGGTGGTGCCGGGATTGGCCGACCCTGATGCAAATGCGCTGTTCATTGGCATGAGCGCGCTTGGCGGCCTGTCCAGCTCACGTCTGGACAATATCCTTGTGCGTCAGGAACAAAGCGTCGTCGGCGTTTCTGCATATATGATCCCGTTCATGCACGGCAGCCTGATTAACATTCAAGCGGATGTGAAGCCCGGCGGTGATGCCGATGCAGTTGCCAAGCGGCTGGATGAAATATTGGCCGATTACATCGCCACGGGTCCAACCGCCGAGGAAGTGCAGCGCGTAGCCGCCAGCAATATTGCCCAGCAAATCGATGGCCTTGAACAGGTCGGCGGATTCGGCGGAAAGGCCGTCGCGCTTGCCGAAGGTCAGCTTTATGTGGGCGACTCGAATTTCTACAAGAAAGAGTTGGAGCGTCTCGCCACGACAAAGCCCGAAGCTGTAAAGGCGGCGATGCAAAAATGGCTTACCCGCCCCGTGCTCGAAATTCGCGTCGAGCCAGGCGAGCGTGAGGTGTATAAGGAAGTGGCCGCAGGATCGGGCAGCCGCACCGGCACACTGACATCGCCTGCTTTTTACGCACCCCCCGGAACCGAAGATACGCTTGCGGCCGCGCCTTTGGCGTTTCAAGACCGCAGCAAATTCCCAGAGCCAACCGGCACGCCATCGCTGGATTTCCCCGCCGTTGAGGAAACAACGCTTGGCAATGGTATCAAGGTTTTCTTTGCACGGCGGGCCGCTGTACCAACGGTCCGCGTGGCGGTCAGTTTCAACGCGGGCTATGCGGCTGATCCAGCAGAAAAGCGCGGTATCGCGTCGATGATGTCGACGATGATGTTGGAAGGTACACAGACCCTCACATCGACCAAACTTGCGGAAACCGAAGAGAAATTGGGCGCTGACGTCAATGTCGGATCGTCGCTTGACCGGACGGTTGCAAGCCTGCGTGCGGTAAAGCCAAATTTGGGTCTGTCGCTCGACCTTTTGGCCGATGTGATTAAAAATCCGGCCTTCGCGAACAATGAACTGGAGCGCGTCCGCATTCAGCAACTGACGCGGATCAAGGCGGAAAACAACCAGCCGCAGGGCATTGCCGTGCGCCGCATGCCGCCATTGCTGTACGGAAACGCACATCCTTATGGCGGGCCGCAAACGGGTAGCGGCTATGCCGAAACGGTGGCAACCATCACGCGTGCCGATGTCGCCAATTTCCACCAGTCATGGATACATCCGGCAAAAGCGGAAATCTTTGTCGTCGGCGATACCACGCTGAAGGAAATCAAGCCGATGTTGGAACAGCGCTTTGGCAAGTGGAAGCCAACAGCGGCGGCTGCACCGGCGAAGAATTTCTCCGCGGCCATCCCTGCGCCGCAATCCAAGATTCTGCTGATTGACCGGCCAAATGCGCCACAGTCACTGGTCCTTGCCGGTGTCGTGCTGGATGCAAAGGGATCGGACGATTTGCTGACCCTGCGCGCAGCGAACGAGGTTTTCGGCGGTGACTTCCTGTCGCGGATCAATATGGACCTGCGCGAAACCAAGGGTTGGTCTTATGGCGTGCGCAGCCAAGTAAATGGCGCGGAAGACCGCGTGCCATTTTACATGTTTGCGCCAGTCCAAACCAACCAGACAGGCCCATCGGTCAAGGTTTTGATTGACCAGTTAAATGACTTTAACGGTGCAAAGCCGGTTACTGCGGAAGAACTGGAAAAGACCATCAAGGGCAATGTGCTTGAACTGCCGGGCAGCTATGAACAGTCGTCTGCGGTTCTGGGGCAAATGCAGTCCGATCGTTTGAACAAGCGTTCATTCGATTATGCCGAAACACTGGCGGGCAAATATAATGCCCTGACCGCCAAGGCGCTGAACGACGAAATGCGCGCAAAGGTTGATCCGTCCAAAATTACATGGCTGGTCGTGGGCGACGCAGCCAAGGTGAAGCCACAGCTTGAAGCACTTGGATTGCCAATTGAAATGGTAACCGAAGCTGCTAACACCACTGCAAGTAAAACAACCAAGTAAGGAGCAAGAATATGGCAACAGTTGATGGCCAATGGGACGTAACAATCAAAAGCCCAATGGGTGACCAAAAGGCCGTTTTGACCGTCAACAGCGACGGCGGCAGCTTTTCGGGCAACATGTCGGGTGGCCTTGGCGCAATGGAAATTGCCAATGGCACCGTCGATGGTGACACGTTGAGCTGGGGCATGGACATCACTGTTCCAATGCCAATGCATCTGGATGCAACCGCAACCGTTTCGGGCGATGCTATCACCGGTGAAGTAAAGGCGGGTGCCTTTGGTTCGATGGGCCTTTCGGGCACACGTAAGTAAATTACAATCGGGGCCGGTCTCCGCGCCCTGAATTGAGACACATGGCCGTCTGCCCCTTGGGGTGGGCGGCCTTGTTCTATTGTGGCTGAGTGCTACTGTGTCGATTGATGGCGTTTCTCCCGACTCGCTGAACAGGCAGGAGCCTTGGCATGAACCAGATCGCATCCGCATCGCAGCCTCGTATGTCGTTATTGCGCTGGGCGTTGATTATCATTCCGCTCACCATGTTTCTTGGGTTTCTCTCCGGCACCATGTCAGGGTCAACCGCCGAGAACGCATGGTATCAAGCCTTGATTAAACCCGCCATTCAGCCACCGGGCTGGGTGTTCGGTGTGGTTTGGCCAACATTATATTTGATGATGGGGCTTGCCCTTTCGATGGTGCTCGCCGCGCGCGGCGCGCGGGTCCGCACTGTGGCGATTGGCCTGTTCCTGTTGCAATTTGTGATCAACCTGACTTGGTCGCCGATATTTTTTGGCCAGCATGAAGTGACGGCTGCGTTTTTCATCATCCTTGTGATGTTGGGTGTCGCTATTGCTACAACCTTCGCATTTGCGCGCGTTCGCAAGGCTGCCGCGTGGTTGATGGTGCCTTATTTGGTGTGGATTAGCTTTGCATCGATACTGAATTTTCAGATCGATCAGTTGAATCCTGATGCGGAGAGCCTTTACGTTTCGGCTGTGAGTTCCCAGATAGGCAATGGCGGTTAATCTCCCGACCGCAATGGAGTGAATGACATGCAAAGCGAAAAGCGCATTTTTGATGATTTGGCCAAGGTACTGAATGGCGTTGCCGGAACAGTCGCTGGCATGGGCCGCGAAGCCGAAGCGAGCATGCGTGAACGGGCCCGCGAATGGGCCAGCGGTCTGGACCTAGTGTCGCGTGAAGAATTTGACGCTGTAAAGACACTCGCGGCAAACGCCCGCGCCGAAGCCGATGCGCTTGGTAAGCGGGTGGCTGCGTTGGAAGCCGCGCTTCAAGCAAAAGGTGGCGCTGCGCCTGCAAAGGCCAAGCCTTCCAAATAAGTTCATAATCCGTCCGATTTGAACTTTTCCACAGTCGGCCCACAAGCTTGTGTTGCGCAGCGTCGCAAGTCGCTTGCGCGCGAGTCAGTCAAGAGGCAGACTCGCGGGCATCATAACAGGCGCAATTTCATGCACGACGCAGACGAACAATATGAGCAATTTGAACGGGATGAATCCGCACCCGTAGACATGCTCGCCGCATTGTTCGAAGCGCGCGGCTGGTCGTTCGAGCTTGAGGGCGAAGACGAAATTACCGCTGAGTATAAGGGCAGTTGGGCCAGCTATCAGATCCGCGCGATCTGGCGTGAAGATGACAATGCGCTTCAGCTTATCATCCTGCCTGACATCACGGTGCCAGCCGACAAGCGCGCGAGCGTTTACACCGCGCTTGGCCTTATCAATGAACAATTGTGGCTTGGCCATTTCGACATGTGGTCCGCGAACGGCATATTGTTGTTCCGCCATGGCAGCTTGATGGCGTCCAATGGGTTGTTGGGTGTGGATCAGGCACAAACCATCATCGACGTCGCAATTGACGAATGCGAACGTTTCTACCCGGTGTTCCAGTTCATCATCTGGGGCGACAAATCACCCGAAGACGCCATCGCCAGCGCGCTCATAGATACGCACGGCGAAGCTTAACGTCAGGCCGCGTCTTCGCGCTTGGCCTTAATCAGATAATGCATATGGCCCATGGCGATGGGCTTATCCCGATCATCCTGCCACGCGCGGGCTTCCACATTGGCCATCGTGCGGCCAAGGCGCGTGACTTCGCCCATAGCGTAGGTCATCTGGCTGAGCCCGCCGCGCATGAAATCGACCGTGACATTGACTTGCTTGATCGCGGAATCGCTCCCCTTGGCCTGTAACGCACGGTGCACGGCGGCGATGGCTGCGATTTCGAGCAATCCGGATATGGCGCCACCATGCAGATACCCGGGCCGACCTTGTACGCGGTCGGCAAAGGGCATGCCGATCACGGGCACACCGTCGATTTCGTCGACGATCGTCATGTCCAAGGCTTGGGCATAAGGCGGCAGAGCAATTGGGCTATCGGTCATGATACGCGGTCTCCGATACGGATGAATGTGCCGCTTGCATGCGCCAATGGCTCGTCCGGATTGCCATTATGGGCAAAGCCCCGAACAAAGCCGATGCTGTTGGTTAAATGATAGCAGATGCCCCGGCCATATACGCGCTCACCCGAAGGTGAGGGGCGCAGATAGTCGATCCGTAGGTCCATCGTTACTTGCGGCCGGAACTCACCCAGCTTCGTCCAAATCGACATGCTGGTGGCATTGTCCATCAGGCTGATGATCACGGCCGACGCAAGGATACCGGTATCCGGGTCGGCAACAAGGTCTTCACGCCAGTCAATGGCCAGTTCCACCCAGTCAGCGCCATGGCCAACATATTCCATGTCGAGAAACCCGCCATGGCCAAATTTGCCCATCATCTTGTTGACGAGGGCGGGGTCAAATTCAGCGCCTTTTGGCACGATGCTGCCCAAGTCGGGTTTGCCGAATGCCATTTACTTACTTTCTAAAGTTGGCCGCAATTGCGGCGTCACACGTGCTTTTGAAAGCTGCTCATAGGCATATCCCGCCTTTAATACAGCATGGTCATGCCATTTTGGCCCGATGAAGCTTAAACCGACCGGCAGGCCAGCCGACAAGCCCATCGGCACGGTCAAATGCGAACGGTCCAAGTTTTCGATCGGGCCAGCCTTGGCAAGATTGGCGGCTGCCCGTTCGGTTGACGGCGGCGTTGCGACCGTTGCGGACACCGACGATGCAAAGCTGACACAGCTTAAGATGAGCGCAATTTTAAATTTCACGTCGCGTCTCCCTTGGCCAGTTCGGCGCCGCGGTCACGTGCGGCGCTCAATGTATCGGTCATCAATATGTTCAATGCTGCACCACAATCCAGCACCGCGAGTCCGGCGGCGGTGGTGCCGCCCGGACTGGTCACGCGCCGCGCCAGTTCAGTTGGCGTTTCCGATGAAGTCGCGGCCAAGATCGCAGCGCCCTCGGTCATCGCCAGCGCCAGTTGTGCGGCAACATCACGCGGCAATCCGGCGGCTTCACCACCTTGGGTCAGCGCATCAATAAAACGATAGACGAACGCTGGGCCGGACCCGGCAAGCGCCGTGACGGCGTCCATATGCGCTTCGTCGTCGATCCAGATGACCGCACCCAGCGGAGCCAATAAGGATGCCATCTCGGCCCGTTGCTGCGCATCGTCATGCGGCGCAAAAACACCCAGCGGGGACTTGCCAATCGCGGCGGCCAAATTGGGCATCAGCCGTATGACGCGCGCATCGGGAAAATACGCAGAAAGCGTATCGGTCGTGGTTCCGGCAAGTATGGATATCAACGTTGCCCCGGGGGCGAGTATGCGCGCTATTTCGGGCGCCAGCTCAGCCAAAAGCTGCGGCTTTATGCCCAATATGACGACATCAAATCCCGTGTCCATTGCGGCTGAAGACCGATGGACATGAACGCCCTCTGGCAGGTTTTCCGCAACCGGATCGATGATGTGGAAGGTGGCGGGTGCGACATTGGCGGCAAGCCAACCGCGCAGCATGGCACCCCCCATATTACCACAGCCGTAAAAGCAAATTTTAGATGGGAAAGCGGACACAATGAAGACCTTGCGACTATTTACGCTGTCGTCATGCCCTATCCTTGCGCCAACGGCAACCGCAGGAACAAGGACAAGCCCTCAGGCGGTGCCGCCGGTGGTGCACTTGCGTGCCGAACGGCATCGGCGCGCGCGCGATTGAGGATGGCGGCTGGCACGCTGGGATCATGAAACACATTGTCCGCTTCACCAAGGAGCCGCGCGGTAAGCAACGTAAGGTCATCGGGATCGGCGGAGAGCAATGCAATTTCGATCAACCGGTCGCCCTTGGGATTTTCGGCCTGCATGATCCAATTGTCGACCGTCGCGTCGTCATGGGTGCCGAATGGGTCAAGCATCCCACCGGCGGCGAAACCCTGATCCAATGCACGGCGGCGTTCGGCCCCTTCGGACCAACGCGCGCGGATTTTGCTGCGCGCGCCGGAAATAGCCTCGGCCAGCGGGCCCAATGTTTCTGGCAGCAATGTTTCGATACGCTGGCGAATGGCCTTGGCCATGCCCGCCGACGCGCCGCCCGTGCCGACTGCAATTAACACAGGGGTCCGGTCGACAATCGCCGGTGTCGTAAAATCGCAGATTTCGGGGCGGTCGACGACGTTGACGAGCAAGCCACGGGCTTTCAAATCGTCAGCAGCGATGCGGGCGTTTTCCTCTTCGGCGATTGCGACGAAGGCAATCCGTGCCGCTGGATCGGCGGCGTCGACGCAAATGCCGCCCGCGCGTTCAATCAGCCGCCGTTTCGCATCCGCCATTTCGCCTTCACCGACCAAAATGACATTTAGGCCCTTCAGATTTACGAAAATGGGGAGCTGATCCAAAGCTTTATCCTTATTTCAGCCAGTCGGGCACATGCTCGGCAGCGAGAATGGTCTCGGGCGAAATACGCTCCGCAACCACCGCGAATTTATCGCCGTCGACGAGCACTTCGGGGACGAGGCCGCGGCTGTTATAGGTGCTTGCCATCGTCGCACCATAAGCGCCAGCGGTGCGGAATACGCCAAGGTCATTGGCCTCCACAACATCGATTTCGCGGCCCATGGCAAAGGTATCACCGGTTTCACAGACGGGGCCGACAATGTTGGCGGTCATTTTGCGGCCATTTGGCTCCACCGCATCAAAATCATGCCATGCATCATACAGCGCGGGGCGCGCCAAGTCATTCATTGCGGCATCGACAATGGCAAAAGGTGCATTGCCGGATCCGGGCTTCACGCGAATTACGCGCGTCAGCAGGACGCCCGCGTTTCCGGCAATGATACGGCCGGGTTCGAACATCAAACGCACGCCCCAGTCCTTGGTCACGCGCGCAACCATCGCGCCATATTCGGCAGGCTCAGGGGGATTGTCACCGTCGCGATAGCGCACGCCAAGGCCGCCGCCCAAGTCAACATGGGTGACTTTATGGCCTTGGTCGCGCAGTTCCTGAATCAGGACGCCGACCTTTGTAAACGCTGTCTCCAACGGATCAAGGCTGGTCAACTGGCTGCCGATATGCAGCGCTACACCGCGCATATTCAGCCCGGGCAAAGCGTTTAAGCGGCCATAAATTTCCGTCGCGCGGTGAATGCCCACGCCAAATTTATTGTCGGCTTTCCCCGTTGAAATCTTGCCATGTGTTCCGGCGTCAACATCGGGATTGATACGCAGCACGGCGTTCGCTTGATAGTTCAATGCGTTCGCAAGCGTCGCAAGCTCGCGGCCTTCTTCTTCGGACTCGATATTGAATTGCCCAATACCTGCCTTCAACGCGCGGACGATTTCTTCGGCCGTCTTGCCAACGCCCGAAAACACAATGTCTTCTGGCGCCATGCCAGCGGCCAGTGCACGGTCCATTTCGCCGCCCGACACAACATCCGCGCCATAGCCCTGACGCGCGAGCACCTTGAGCACGGCCAAATTCGGGTTGGATTTTACGGCAAAGGCCAAATGCGGGTTATCAAGGCCCGACAATGCGTCGCGGAACACTTGCGCGTGCCGTTCCAGCGTTGCGCGTGAGTAGATATAGACAGGTGTGCCAACCGCCGCCGCAATATCGGGCAGGGCGACATCTTCGGCGTGTAACACGCCATTTATGAGGTCAAAATGGTTCATAGGATGGGATACTTATTTGGGAGGAATTTTTTCGGACGAATCAGTCTGTTCGGGGTCGAACGGTTTGGGCTCTTGCCCGGGCGGAATGTCGAACGGATCATCTTCGCGCCGGTCGGACCGTTTCAGCAGCTCGTCGGTGCGCCCTGGCCGTGCCTGAACCGATGGGGTCGTGAGAAGT
>JBEDET010000033.1:0-25297 GCA_041175505.1 Pseudomonadota bacterium | reverse complement strand
TACCGCATGGAAAAATATGCGCGGGATATCAGCGAAGCACTTGGGCGTTACAAAGAAGTCCGGCAGTCCGAAATTTATGGGCTGCCTCAACCCGAAATAACCGTCGCCATCAATTCGGGACGTTTGGCCGAGTTACGCATTCCCGCAAGCGCCGTGGTTGACGCGATCCGTCTTGCTGGCGCCGATGTTCCTGCAGGTGCCGTCACCAGCGGCGCACGCCGTTTTAACATCGAAGCAGGGGGCGCGTTTCGCGACCTTGATCGCATACGCAATTTGCCCATCCGGACCAATGACGGAACCTTATTGCGCGTCGACGATGTTGCAGACATTAAAATGGGATCGGCTGAACAGCGTGTAAAGGTCAGCCATAATGGCCAACGCGGGGTCTTCATTACGGCCAACCAAAAACAGGGCACAGACGCGACCAAGCTTCGTAACCGGTTAATCCAAGAGCTTGAGATTCAAAAGAAGCTGCTTCCGCCGGATATAAAGGCGGTCGTTGAGTTTGATCAAAGCCGGGATATTCGCAAGCGTCTTCAGGAACTTGCCCGCGACTTCACCCTTGCGCTGTTCTTGGTGCTGATCACGCTGCTGCCTTTGGGCTGGCGCGCGTCGGTGATTGTGATGATATCGATCCCGCTGTCGGTTGCCTCGGGATTGCTGGCGATTTCGGCATATGGATTTAACCTTAGCCAGCTTGTGGTCGCGGGCTTTATCCTGACGCTTGGCTTGTTGGTGGATGACTCGATTGTCGTTGTCGAAAACATCGCGCGGCATTTGCGGATGGGCAAAGGCCGGAACCAAGCGGCCATCGACGGCACCAAAGAAATCACCATGGCCGTCTTGGGGTCAACGGGTGTTTTGGTGTTTGCCTTCCTTCCGCTGTTCTTTTTGCCGGAGGGGGCGGGCAAATTCACGCAAAGCTTTATCGCGACAATCGTGTCGACGATTACCGCCTCGATGCTCGTATCGCTGACTATTGTGCCGTTCCTTGCCAGTCGTATCTTGAAGCGTGATGATCATGAAGGCGGCAATCCGTTACTTCAGTGGCTGATGCTAAAGATCGACAGATTTTATCACCCGATGCTGCATTGGGCGCTGGATAGGCCTCGGCGTTCGGTGTGGTCCGCCCTTGCGGTCACCTGCGCGGCATTTCTTTTCATCCCCTTGCTCGGTTTCAGCCTGTTTCCAAATGCGGACACATCCTATTTCCGCGTCACGGTGGAAGCGGAACAAGGCGCCAGCATTGCAGAAACGGGTCGCATCGTTCGGCAAGTTTCGGAGATTTTGAAGACCGAGCCCGCGATTAAAGTCCGGGCCGAAAATGTCGGCGCATATAATCCGCCTGTCTTTTACAATGTTTTCCAACGCGGCGAAAACCCAACCCATGGCGAAGTCTTGGCTATCATGGACAATTGGGAGGGATCCAAATCCCGCGCAATGGTCGACCGGCTGCGTAAGAAGTTCGACGAAATATCCGGCGCGCGTATCAAGCTGGTATTGTTCCAAAACGGAGCGCCGATAAACGCGCCTGTGGAATTTAGGGTATATGGGCCCGACCAAGACGAGCTTAAACGCGTCGCGGCCAAAATGGAGTTGGCGTTGCGTGAAACGCCCGGGGCCAGAGACATTAACAACCCAGTCGCCTTTGACCGCATTGACCTGGATATCCGGGTCGATGACGCAAAAGCCGCCCTGTTGGAGGTACCTGCAGGGGCCGCACGCCGCGCGGTCCGACTGGCCATCAGCGGTGAACGTGCCGGCACATTTAGGGACGAGGAGGGCGACAGCTACCCCATCATCGTGCGGCATCCCCTTATCGATACCCAGCCCATATCGGCGCTGGAATCCATCTATGTGTCCAACCGAAGCGGGCAGGCCGTTTCGTTGGCGGAAATTTCCAATCCGACGTTGGAATCCACACCGGCTGCAATCTACCGCTATAATCTGCAACGTAATGTCAGCGTGACGGCGCAGGTATCCGACGGTGCGGTGATTTCAAAGGTGAACTTGGACGCGCAGAAGAAGATGGACGCCATTCCGCTTAAGCCGGGATACAGCATAGGGGTCGGCGGAGAGGCGGAAAAAATCAACGAAACATTTGCTGGATTTGGCCCGGTTGTCATCGTTGCCCTATTTAGCATCTTCGCCATTCTAGTGGCTGAATTTGGCCGGTTCAAAGAGGCTTTGGTTGTCGCGGGTGTTATCCCGTTGGGTACGTTCGGTGGCCTCATCGCGCTCCTTGTTACCGGCAACAATCTATCGTTCTTGGCCGTGATTGGTTTTATCGCGCTCATCGGGATTGAAATTAAAAACTCGATCCTGCTGGTCGATTTCACCAGCCAGTTACGCGCCAGCGGCTATGCGCTGCGTGAAGCGATTGAAAAGGCGGGAGAGGTGCGTTTCCTTCCGGTGCTGCTGACATCGGTAACCGCGATTGGCGGACTTATGCCACTCGCGCTTTTTGGCGGTAGCCTTTACGGGCCACTGGCGATCGTATTGATCGGGGGGTTGATTTCTTCGACTGTGCTATCACGTATTGTCACACCCGCCATGTATCTTCTTGTGGTACGCGGGGATGTCGCGAAGGCGTCAGATTCCATTCAAGCTGAAGGATAAGCATATGTCACATGATGAAGCGATTTTCGCCGGAGGTTGTTTCTGGTGCACTGAAGCCGTTTTTGGCCAGCTGAATGGCGTGCATAGCGTGCAAAGCGGATATATTGGCGGGACGACGGTTGACCCCACATATAAAGAGGTTTGCGGCGGTCAAACGGGGCATGCAGAAGCCATCCGCATTGCCTTTGATGCCGAAGTCATCAGCTATGCCGATTTGCTTGAGATATTTTTTGCGACGCATGATCCGACGCAGTTAAACCGTCAGGGGAATGACATCGGAACGCAATATCGCTCGGCAATTTTCCCGTTGAACGATGTCCAGCGGGCGACCGCTGAAGCAGGCATTGCGAAGGCCGCCGCGGACTGGCCATCGCCGATCGTCACCACGATTGAAGGCCCAGCGACTTGGTATCCTGCGGAAGATTATCATCAGGAATATTGGGAGGGTGAAGGTCAGCGGAACACATATTGTCTGGCTGTCATTCCGCCCAAGCTGGCAAAGCTTAAAAAGGGATTTGCCCAACGGCTCGCCGACTCCGCATAGACAATGCAGATTGGCGCGTTAAGTATACGTCATGACATATAAACCTGTTCGAAAAGCTGTATTTCCGGTCGCTGGTCTCGGCACCCGCTTTTTGCCAGCGACTAAGGCCATTCCGAAAGAAATGCTGCCTATCGTCGACAGTCCGCTCATCCAATATGCGGTCGATGAGGCGCGGGAAGCGGGTATCGAGCAGATGATATTCGTGACGGGCCGCTGTAAGAGCGCAATTGAAGACCATTTCGATATCGCGTTCGAACTTGAGCATACAATGGCGGCGCGTGGCAAAGACACATCGGTGTTGGCGAGCTCACGCCTGACACCCGGCAACTGCGTGTATGTTCGGCAACAGGAACCACTGGGACTTGGGCACGCCATCTGGTGCGCGCGCGACATCATTGGCGATGAGCCCTTCGCCATATTCCTTCCCGATGAGTTTATGCATGGCTCGCCGGGATGTATGAAGCAGATGGTGGACGCCTATCAGAACATTGGCGGCAACGTTATCAGCGTGCTTGAAGTGCCCCGACATGCCGTGTCCAGCTACGGCGTTATTGCCCCCGGCGAGGCGCGCGGTGCGATTACAGAGGTGCTTGGCCTGGTTGAAAAGCCAAAGGTTGAGGACGCGCCATCGAACCTGATCGTTTCGGGCCGTTACATCCTTCAGCCCGAAGTGATGCATATTCTGGAAGGCCAAGAAAAAGGCGCTGGCGGTGAGATCCAGTTGACCGATGCTATGGCGCAGATGCTGGGTAAGCAACCTTTCCATGCCGTCACATTTGACGGAAATCGCTATGACTGCGGATCAAAAGTAGGTTACATCGAAGCCAACTTGGCGGTAGCGTTGCAAAGAGCTGATATGGCAGACGAAGTTCGCGCCATTGCGGTCAATTTATTAAAATAGGCCTGTTGCGCGAGATATTGGGGGTTTCCAAATGCGTTTGATAGTTTGTGCTTTGCTGTTTGTGCTCCTCCAAGGTTGCGTTGCTTCTATGGTGTCCAGTGTTGTGACAGCACCGATTAAGGTCGTTTCGAAGACTGCGGATGTTTTGACGACCAGCCAATCGGAATCTGATGAAAAACGCGGCCGTGAATTGCGGAAACACGAAGAAGCTGTTGGGAAGCTCAGCCGTAAACGTGCCAAGGAGAATAAACGCTGTGCCGACGGCGATCGAGGCGCCTGCGAAAAGGCAGCGGATCTGAGCGATCAGATTGAGCGGGAAAAGGCGCGCGCGCGGTAAGCGCATTTGTCTGCCAACCGGTAATGGCTGTCGACAAACGGCTGATTTGCATCAAAACTTTGTATCTCGTCGATTGCTAAGCTTTTTGGTCGAACGCAGCTTTCGCCCAAGGCCTGCGGTCCGTTAAGGCATCGGCAAAGACCGACGGGGAAGATGCCCGCGGTTCTCGTGGAGGGTTAATGCGCGTTTTTGAACTACGTCTGGCACTGTTGACGACGGCTATGGCTGTGATGTCTGTACCGTCCCAAGCTGTTGCCAATGACAGCGGCGCAAATGCCGAGGCATCTTCAGTTCGGGCCGGTAGCCGGCAATTCACACCCGATTTTTTCACCACCTACGCCCCCGTCACCGCGCTCGACATGGTGAAGCGCATCCCGGGATTTTCCATCAGTGAAGGCGAAGGGCGTCGCGGCTTTGGCGAAAATGCCGGCAATGTTCTGATCGATGGAGATCGGCCATCCACAAAGTCCGATGACGTGTGGACGATGCTGTCCCGGATTCCGGCAAGTCAGGTCGAATATATTGAGTTGTCTGAGCAGGCGGGCGCGGACACCGAAACGCAGGGGCAAGGGCAAGTCATAAATATCGTCCGTAAGCGGACTGCAAAGGTCAACGGCACCTATGAAGGGACGATCATCGCTGGAACCCGCTATGGTTTCCAGCCATCATTGAACGCGTCGGCGACGCTGCGGCGGGGCGAAACAAGCTATGAACTGAACCTGTCATCTTATTCTGAACGCGTCTACGGATTTGGTCCTGAAGATTTCAAGACGGGATCGGCTGTCTTGCTGGAACGGCGCTTTTACAATGGCACAGGCGGGAATGACCAAGCTGCCCTTGGCGGCGCCATCAAAACCAAATTCGGCGACAGCAAGGTCAACCTCAATGGCCAAGTGCGCTGGGATGACAGTTTCGACATTCGGGAGGCGGATTATTTCAATGGCTCCGGTGAGGACACCGCTGATGAGCTTTTGCTGCGCGGCGGCCCCGTTAGCGACATAAGCTATGAAGTCGGCGGCGACATTGAATTTTCTGCTGCGCCGAAGACGAACACCAAAATTGTCGCGCTCTATCGATCAGGGCACGAAAGCGCTTATGGTAGCATCGAAATCGCCCGCATGGGGCAGCCGGTGACGTTGTTTGAAACGCGCAGCCGCAACACGCCCACAGAGGCTGTTGTACGCATCCAGAATGACTGGAGTGGGGTGAGGAGGCACGCAGTCCAATTCGGCGCTGAGATCGCTTATAATCGCCTTGACGCACGTTTCAGCGTGGCCAATTCGGTCGCAGGATCGGTTACCAGTTTCCCGGCATCCGATGTCCTCGTTCAAGAAACGCGGTTTGAACCATTTGTCAGTGACGTATGGACGCTTGGCCCATCATGGAAAGTTGAAGCAGGCGCCATTGCAGAATTTTCCAAACTCACCTTGTCAGGCGACAGTATAGCGGAGCGGCGCTTTCAATTTATCAAGCCCCGCGCAATTGCGACGTGGACAATCAATCCGCAAACCACTTTGGAATTGCGCGCCGAACGTCAGGTGGCCCAACTGAACTTCAATGAGTTTGCGACCTCGGTCGACGTGACCGTCGGCAATCAGGTGGATGCTGGCAACGCAGACCTTGTGCCCGAAAAAACAACGACTTTCTCCGGCCTTATCCGTCACAAGTTTCTGGAACGCGGCAGCATTCAGTTTCGTGGTGATTATCAGTTGGTCGACGACACCGAAGATCTTGTGCCCATCACTGTCCGCGACAGCAATGGAGCCATCACTGCGCAATTTGACGGCACCGGGAACATCGGCAAAAGCAAGCGATGGAATGCCGAGCTGGAGATAACATTACCGCTGGATTGGCTGACACAGCCCATTGGCATCGCGGGCATCGAAGCCAAATATATTGGCCATTATCACGGGAGCAAAGTGACTGATCCCGTCACGGGTCTGCACCGTCGCATGTCCCACCGTCCATTGTGGCACCAACAATGGGATATTCGTTATGACATGGCCGACCTTGGCCTTGTCTACGGCGCATCCTTCAGTGTGCAGGAACCGAATTACGCCTATTTTTTCAACGAGATCAGACGTCAGCATGAGGGCACGCGATCGACGCTATTTATCGAATATAGCAAGTTCAGCCTAGGAACACTGCGTTTCCAAGTGACCGACATGGCAGGTTTCCACCGAGACCGGTTTATTTATGCCGGTACGCGGGCGTCGGGAGAGCTCGATCAGATCGTGAACCGGAAACGCAGCCTCGACCCGTTGCTTCAATTGACGTTGTCCGGGAAATTCTAATTATTCGCTGCGCAACGCTTCAATCGGCGAAAGGCGCGATGCCCGAATGGCGGGGTAGCCGCCAAATAGGATGCCGATGACTGCCGAAAACGCGACCGACATCAATGCGGTGTCCAACCCGACCGGGGCTGGAAAGTCGGCCACTTGCTGAAAAATGGCTGCAGCAAGGATCGCCAAGGTTAGGCCGATAGCGCCGCCAATGACGCACAGCACGGCGGCTTCAACGAGGAACTGGTTGCGGATGTCGCTGCGTTTTGCGCCCAATGCCATGCGAAGGCCGATTTCGCGTGTGCGTTCGGTAACGCTGACCAACATGATGTTCATGATACCGATCCCGCCCACCAGCAACGATATGGATGCGATGGCGACCAAAACGGCCTGAAATATCTGCGTCACTTGACCGGTCGTTTCCGCAATTTCCGTTGTTGTGCGCACAGTGAACGGACTAATTCTTCCTTTGGGTACGCGGTAGCGGTCGCGTAACATACGTTTGATGTCCTGCTGCCCCGCGATCAGCGAATCTTCATCCTCGAAACCGACGAACAGCAGCGTCACATCGTCAGGTCCCTGCATCGCCGTCGTCTGCAGCCGCTGGCGCAGCGTCGTAATGGGCACGACAATTTGGTCGTCATTGTCATTACCCAAATTGCTGCCCTTGCTTTCGAGTAAACCGATGACCTTAAAGGGCACGCGATTGATGCGTACGGTTTCGCCCACAGGATTTGCATCCGCGAACAGCTTGTCAGCGACCGTCTGTCCGATCACAACAACACGTGCCGCCGCACCGACATCGCCATCGGTTAGAAAACGGCCTTCGGATGCGGTGACGTTGGACACAATGCCATATTCAGGTGTGGCGCCAGTCGCTTGTGTGGTGGCGCTGCGGCCCGGCGTGACCAGTTGGACGCTGCTGCGGATCTGGGGTGCGACAGCGCTCACACCCGATACTTGACGCAAAATGGCGCGACCATCGCGCTCGGTTAAGCGGCCGCGGTCTGTGGAGCGCGGCGGGCCGCTGCCGCTGTCGGGCTGCGGCACGACGATGGCCATGTTGGAACCTAAAGTCGCGATCTGCTGCGTTACGGAAACCTGTGCGCCATTGCCCACCGCGACCGCCAAGATGACGGAGAATACCCCGATCATCACGCCAAGCGTGGTGAGGATGGAGCGCATCAAATTGGTGCGCAGCGCCGTCATCGCAATTGCAATATTGACGCCCCAGCCAGCGATGGAGTTCAGCAGCTTACTCATCCGGCAACCGCGCGGCGTCGCGATTTGACCGCAGCATCTTCAATCACCCGTCCGTCGCGAAAGACGATGCGCCGTTCGGCATATTCGGCAATGTCCGGTTCGTGCGTAACGACGATGAGGGTAATGCCTTCGTCGTTCAGCTTCTGGAAAATGCCCATGATATCCAGCGATGTCTGGGTATCCAGCGCGCCTGTTGGTTCGTCAGCAAGCAGCATGAGCGGATCGGTGACCAACGCACGGGCGATGGCCACACGCTGTTGCTGGCCACCCGATAGTTTTGCAGGGGTGTTCTGCAAACGGTTACCAAGCCCCATTGCCTCAAGCTTTGCCTGCGCACGTTCCCGGCGCTCGGTATAGCCAAGGCCAGCGTAAATGAGCGGCACCGCGACATTGTCCAACGCGCTTGTGCGGGCGAGCAGGTTGAACTGTTGAAACACAAAACCAATTTTGCGGTTGCGAATTTCAGCCAATGCGTCGCTGTCGAGCGTTTTTGTATCAATGCCGTCGAGTAACAAGGTTCCGGACGTTGGGACATCCAGACAACCGATCATATTCATGAACGTCGATTTGCCCGAACCGCTGGCACCCATAATTGCAACGAACTCGCCACGTTCTATGGTCAACGAAACGCCGTTGACGGCGTGCAGAACCTCGCCGCCGATGACATAATCTTTGACCAGATCATGCGTTTCAAGAAGCGGCGCTGTCATCTTCGTCCGCATTGTCGTCGGTTTGCGCCTTCGGCTTCAGGGATTTTGTCCGGACGAGTACTTTGTCTCCCGCTTTGATGCCCGAAGTCACTTCCGTATAATCGTCACCTTGTAAGCCGATTTGAATCTGTTTCCGGACCGGTCGATACAGATCGCTTCCCGCCAGATACAATGTCGGCCGGGGTGTTTCCTTTTTCGCAGGCGCGCCGGGTTTTTCTTCTTTCGGTTCACCCCGGTCGGCCAATTTGGGACGGAAGCGAAGCGCGTTGGTTGGCACGCGCAACACATTGGCCTTTGCACCGGTGATGATTTCGACATTCGCGGTCATTCCGGGCAGCAATTTGCCATCTGTATTGTCCACGTCGATGATGACGAGATAGCTGACCACATTCTGCGTTTCGACGGGCGCTTTTCGCACCTGCCGCACCTTGGCGCGGAATATATCATTGGGGTAACTGTCGACGGTGAAGGTCACATCTTGGCCTTCGATAATCTGGCCGATGTCCGCTTCGTCAACCGATGCCTCAACTTGCATCTTGGTGGTGTCGGCAGCGATTTCGAACAGGTTCGGGGTCTGGAAACTGGCGGCGACGGTGGTGCCGGGTTCAACAAGTTTATTGATGATAACGCCGCTGGCAGGGGCGACAATCACGGTGCGGTTCAGGTCGAGCCGCGCTGAAGAAAGCTCCGCCGTGCCTTGGCTGATCTGTGCATTGCCGCTTTGTGTTTGCGCCAGTGCAACCTGCAAGGCGTTGCGCGCGCTGTTAAGCTTGCTTTGCGCGATGTCGAGGCCTGCCTTCGACACAAAGCCGCGCTCGGCCAGCGCCCGTTGCCGCGCAAAATCACGTTCCTGTATCTCAAGCTCCGACCGCGCACGGGCGACATTGGCAACCGTTTGCTGCAAACCGGCGCGGGCCAACGCAACTTGCGCTTCGGACTGCTGCACCCGGGCACGCACGCGCGTTGAGTCGATCTCGGCGAGGACTTGGCCTGCTTTCACGGGTGAATTGAAATCGACGTAGACCTTGGTGACTTGGCCCGACACCTCGGTGCCGACCTTGATTGTGTTCAGCGCGCGAATTTTGCCGCTGGCCGACACCTTGCGCAGAACTTCGCCGCGCGTGACGGTCTCGCTGACATATTCATAGTCATGCGGGGTAGGGCGTACGATGCGGTAGAGAATGAATAGCAACACAAGCGCGATAATCGCTGACCAAACGCGGTGCCGTTTCACCCAAGCCCGTATTGTTTCAAACATCCGACCCGCCCTCAATTGTCTTCTAGCCCTGTATATGTAGTGCAAAAAGATTAGGCCAGTGATTTATTCACGTAACACAGCAAAAAGCCCGCCGGAATTGCTTCCAGCGGGCTTTTGTCATTCCTTAAGGGAAGCGAAGCTTATTCTTCTTCGCCGCTATCCACAACATCATCGATGGCGGCGTCAATGGTGGTCAGATCATCTGAAATCACCTTTGCCAATACATCATCGCCGATGGCTGCTTCAGATCCTTGTGCCAATTCGGCAGCATGCTCTTCAGCTGCTGTCTCAGGCGCAATCAGGCTTTCCTGAAGCTTCTTGTAGCTGGCACGAAGCGCAACGTCGCGGCTTGTCGCGGCAATCCGCATACGGTTCATGGCAGAACCAGTACCCGCAGGGATCAGACGACCAACGATGACGTTTTCCTTCAGACCGGTCAGGATGTCCTTCTTACCTTCCACAGCGGCCTGTGTGAGGACGCGTGTGGTTTCTTGGAAGGATGCTGCCGAGATGAACGAACGTGTCTGCAACGAAGCCTTGGTGATGCCCAACAGAACCGGGTTACCGGTTGCAGGCGCCTGACCCTTGGTCAGCTTCGCATTGATGGCGTCCATTTCTTCGCGGTCAACCTGTTCGCCTGGAAGCAAGGTTGTGTCGCCACCGAATGTGATTTCAACCTTCTGCAACATCTGACGAACGATCGTTTCGATGTGCTTGTCGTTGATCTTCACGCCCTGCAAGCGATACACTTCCTGAATTTCCGCAACCAGATATTCAGCCAATGCTTCGATGCCCATGACTTCAAGGATGTCATGCGGGTTCGGCGAACCAGCAATCAGGTTGTCGCCCTTACGAACGAAATCGCCTTCCTGAACATCAAGTACCTTCGACTTCTGGATCAGATACTCAATACGATCGCCTTCTTCCGGAACAATCGCGATCTTGCGCTTCGCCTTATAATCACGGACGAATTCAACGCGGCCCGAAATCTTCGCAATGATTGCGTTATCCTTCGGAATACGTGCTTCGAACAATTCGGCAACGCGTGGCAGACCACCGGTGATGTCGCGGGTCTTGGCAGATTCACGGGTCACACGAGCGATAACATCGCCTGCCTGAACCATGGCACCGTCTTCAACCGAAAGCATCGTTCCTACACCGAGCAGATAACGTGCAGCTTCGCCGCTATCGTCATCCAGCAAGGTAATGCGTGGGCGAAGGTCTTCCTTCTTGGTGCGGCTGCCGGCACGATCTTCGATAACGACGCGCTGGGCGATACCCGTTGCTTCGTCGGTTTGCTCGGTCAACGTCTTGCCGTCGATCAGGTCCTGATATTTAATGATACCCGACTTTTCGGTGATGATTGGCATGGTGAATGGATCCCATTCAGCCAGACGATCACCAACATTGACGTCCGCACCATCCGGGAATGCCAGCGTTGCACCATAAGGCAGACGGTGAATTTCCATCTCGCGGCCATCCTTGTCGACGATGATAAGTTCACCGTTACGGGCCATTGCCAGACGCTTCTTACGCTTGTCGACGATGCTTGGCAGATCGCGATACATGACCTTACCCGATGCAGTTGCATCAAGGTTCGATTGTTCGTTCAACTGCGCCGCACCACCGATGTGGAAGGTACGCATGGTCAGCTGGGTTCCAGGCTCACCGATGGACTGTGCCGCGATAACGCCGACAGCTTCACCAATATTGACTGGCGTACCGCGTGCAAGGTCACGGCCGTAGCAGGTACCGCACACACCGACCTTGGATTCGCACACCAGCGGTGAACGGATCTTGAGGGCCTGAATGCCGGTTTCTTCCATGGCAGCAACCATTGGCTCGTCGAGCAAGGTTCCAGCAGGGATCAGCACCTTGCCATCAAGGCCAAGGATGTCTTCTGCCGTGGTACGGCCAAGGACACGCTCACCAAGTGAGGCGATGGTCGAACCACCCTGAACGATCGAACGCATTTCCAGCGCGCGCTGGGTACCGCAATCGACTTCAACGATGGTGCAATCTT
Organism: Pseudomonadota bacterium; assembly: GCA_041175505.1. Lineage (GTDB taxonomy): Bacteria > Pseudomonadota > Alphaproteobacteria > Sphingomonadales > Sphingomonadaceae > Sphingorhabdus_B. The sequence goes on along the minus strand of JBEDET010000033.1, from coordinate 13,360 downwards.
GCGATACGTCGACCAGACGGCGTGTCAGGTAACCTGAGTTTGCAGTCTTCAGTGCGGTATCGGCCAGACCCTTACGGGCACCGTGGGTCGAGTTGAAATACTCGAGAACGGTCAGACCTTCCTTAAAGTTCGAAATGATCGGTGTTTCGATGATCTCGCCCGAAGGCTTGGCCATCAGACCGCGCATACCGGCAAGCTGCTTCATCTGCGCTGGCGAACCACGCGCACCGGAGTGGCTCATCATGTATACCGAGTTGACTGGCAATTCACGGCCATGCTCGTCGGTTGGCGATGCCTTTAGCTTGTCCATCATGGCGTTGGCGACCTTGTCACCACATGTGGACCAGGCGTCGATTACCTTGTTGTACTTTTCCTGCTGCGTGATCAGACCGTCCTGATATTGCTGCTCAAAGTCGGCAACGATTGCCTTGGTTTCAGCAACCATTTCCGTCTTTTCTTCCGGAATGATCATGTCGTCCTTGCCGAACGAAATACCGGCCTTGAACGCATATTTGAAGCCAAGCGACATGATGGCGTCGGCAAACAATACCGTGTCTTTCTGACCCGTGTGACGGTAAACCTGATCGATAACGTCGCCGATTTCCTTCTTGGTGAGAAGGCGGTTGACGGTTTCGAACGGCACGCGGTGGCTCTTTGGCAGCGTTTCTGCAAGCAACATACGGCCAGGTGTGGTGTCAAAGCGAACCATACGCTCAACGCCATCTTCACCGGTCTGTGGGACGCGGGCAATGATCTTGGAGTGGAGCGTTACGGCGCCAACTTCAAGCGCCTGATGCACTTCAGCCATGTCGGACAGCATCATGCCTTCGCCTGGCTCGCCGCGGCGATCCATCGAAAGATAATATAGACCCAAGACCATGTCCTGCGAAGGAACGATGATTGGCTTACCGTTTGCAGGCGACAGGATGTTGTTGGTGGACATCATCAAAACGCGTGCTTCCAACTGGGCCTCAAGGCTCAATGGAACGTGAACAGCCATCTGGTCACCGTCAAAGTCGGCGTTAAAGGCCGAGCAGACGAGCGGGTGAAGCTGGATAGCCTTGCCTTCAATCAGGACAGGCTCGAACGCCTGAATGCCCAAACGGTGAAGTGTCGGTGCGCGGTTCAGCAACACAGGGTGTTCACGGATAACCTCATCGAGGATGTCCCAAACTTCCTTGCGCTCCTTTTCGACCCACTTCTTGGCTTGCTTCAGGGTCATCGAAAGACCCTTCGCATCCAGACGTGAGTAGATGAACGGCTTGAACAGCTCGAGCGCCATCTTCTTTGGCAGGCCGCACTGATGCAATTTCAATTCAGGACCGGTCACAATAACCGAACGACCCGAATAATCGACGCGCTTACCCAAAAGGTTCTGACGGAAACGGCCCTGCTTGCCCTTGAGCATGTCGGACAGCGACTTCAGTGGGCGCTTGTTGGCACCGGTGATCGTACGGCCGCGACGGCCATTGTCGAACAATGCGTCAACAGCTTCCTGTAGCATGCGCTTTTCGTTGCGGACGATGATGTCTGGCGCGCGCAGTTCGATCAGGCGCTTCAAACGGTTGTTACGGTTGATAACGCGGCGATAGAGATCGTTCAGATCGGACGTTGCAAAACGGCCACCATCCAGCGGCACCAATGGGCGCAATTCTGGTGGAATGACGGGAATGACGTCCAAAATCATCCACTCGGGCTTATTGCCTGAATCGATGAAGCTTTCGACAACCTTCAAACGCTTGATGATCTTCTTTGGCTTGAGTTCCGACTTGGTAACAGCAAGCTCGTCGAGCAGGTCGGTACGCTCTTGCTCAAGGTCGAGGTCCATTAACATGGTCTTGACGGCCTCGGCACCAATGCTGGCGGTGAAAGCGTCTTCGCCATATTCGTCCTGTGCGTCGAGCAATTCGTCTTCGCTCAGCAACTGGAACTTCTCAAGCGCGGTCAGGCCGGGCTCGGTAACGATGTAGTTTTCGAAGTACAGCACGCGCTCAAGCTGCTTCAACTGCATATCAAGCAGCAGGCCGATGCGCGAAGGCAGCGACTTCAGGAACCAGATATGCGCAACAGGCGCGGCGAGCTCAATGTGGCCCATACGCTCGCGGCGCACTTTGGTAACGGTGACTTCAACGCCGCACTTTTCACAGACGACGCCCTTATACTTCATGCGCTTATACTTACCGCAAAGGCACTCATAGTCCTTCACGGGTCCGAAAATACGTGCGCAGAAAAGGCCGTCACGCTCTGGCTTGAACGTACGATAGTTGATGGTTTCGGGCTTTTTGATTTCACCAAAAGACCAGCTGCGGATTTTTTCCGGCGATGCGATCCCGATCTGGATCTGGTCAAATGTTTCGACCTTGGCGATGGGATTGTTGAATTTGCTCAGTTCGTTCATAATCTTTTCCTCATTGGGCTTTTGCCCATGAAAACCTAAGGGCAGGGGCAGGGGGCGGACCTAAGTCCGCCCGGCTCTGCTTATTCCGCTGCCTCGGCAAAGCCCTCGTCACCTTCGATCAAGTCGTGCGCTTTCAGGTCAACATTCAGACCCAATGAGCGCATTTCCTTAACCAGAACGTTGAAGCTTTCGGGGATACCGGCTTCAAAGCTGTCGTCACCCTTGACGATCGCTTCGTAAACCTTGGTACGCCCGATAACGTCATCGGATTTGACCGTGAGCATTTCCTGCAAGGTATAGGCCGCGCCATATGCCTGAAGTGCCCAGCATTCCATTTCCCCGAAACGCTGACCACCGAATTGCGCCTTACCACCAAGTGGCTGCTGCGTAACAAGGCTGTACGGTCCGATTGAACGGGCGTGGATCTTGTCATCAACAAGGTGATGCAATTTCAGCATGTAGATGATGCCTACGGTTACCTTACGGTCGAACTTGTCACCGGTACGGCCGTCGAACAGGTCGGATTGACCCGAACCATCAAGTCCAGCGAGCTGGAGCATGGTGGTAACGTCCGCTTCACGTGCGCCGTCGAACACAGGTGTGCCCATTGGGACGCCGGTGACGACATTGCTTGCAAGTTCAATGATGTCCGCGTCGCTGCGGCCCTTGATCTCGTCGGCATAATCTTCGCCATAGGCTTTCGCCAAACGTTCGCGCACGATCGCTGGCGGAGCTGCGGCTTCGGGGTTCGGGTTATTGTGTCGCCACTCTTCCAAAGCCTCACCAATTTGCATGCCCAGACCGCGTGCGGCCCAGCCAAGGTGGGTTTCGAAAATCTGCCCGACGTTCATACGCGATGGAACGCCCAACGGGTTGAGAACGATGTCGACAGGTGTACCATCGGCCAAGAATGGCATGTCTTCTTGCGGAAGGATCCGCGAGATAACACCCTTGTTTCCGTGACGTCCGGCCATTTTATCGCCTGGCTGCAGCTTACGCTTCACCGCGACGAACACCTTGACCATCTTGAGCACGCCAGGTGCGAGTTCATCACCGCGCTCCAGCTTCTCACGACGATCTTCGAACTTCTCAACGATCAGCTTGACGGCATCGTCATACTGAACCTTGACCGCTTCAAGGTCGCCCTGGATCTTATCATCGGCAACCGCGATTTTCCACCATTCGTGACGCTCAACTTCGCTGAGGTTTTCCTCAGTGATCTTGTCGCCCTTCTTGATGCCCTTTGGCGCTGCGGCTGCAGTTTGACCAATGAGCATGTCTTTCAGGCGGTTGTAGGTCGCACGGTTCAAAATCGAACGTTCGTCCTCGCGATCCTTCGCAAGACGCTCGATTTCTTCGCGTTCGATGGCCATCGCACGCTCGTCCTTGTCGATGCCGTGGCGGTTAAACACGCGCACTTCAACAACAGTACCAGCTACACCAGGTGACAGACGCAACGATGTGTCGCGCACGTCGCTGGCCTTTTCACCAAAGATGGCGCGCAGCAGCTTTTCTTCCGGCGTCATTGGGCTTTCGCCCTTTGGCGTGATCTTGCCGACCAGAATGTCACCGGGGTGAACTTCTGCGCCGATGTACACGATGCCAGCTTCGTCGAGGCTACGAAGCGCTTCTTCACCTACGTTTGGAATATCGCGGGTGATATCTTCAGGTCCAAGCTTTGTATCGCGGGCCATAACTTCGAATTCTTCGATGTGGACCGATGTGAAGACATCGTCTTTCACGATGCGTTCGGAGATCAAGATCGAGTCTTCGTAGTTGTAACCGTTCCAAGGCATAAACGCGACGAGGCTGTTTTTGCCCAGTGCGAGTTCGCCCAGTTCGGTCGAAGGACCATCGGCGATGATGTCGCCAGCTTCGATGACGTCACCAACCTTCACCAATGGCTTTTGGTTGATGCAGGTGTTTTGGTTCGAACGCTGGAACTTTTGCAGCGTGTAGATGTCGACGCCCGATTTGCCGGGTTCAACGTCGCCGGTCACGCGGACAACGATACGGGTCGCATCGACTTGGTCGACGATACCGGTACGGCGTGCAGCGATAGCAGCGCCGGAATCGCGGGCAACGGTTTCTTCCATGCCGGTTCCGACAAACGGTGCTTCTGCGCGGAGCAAAGGCACGGCCTGACGTTGCATGTTCGAACCCATCAATGCGCGGTTGGCGTCATCGTTTTCCAGGAACGGGATGAGCGATGCCGCAACCGAAACCAGCTGCTTTGGCGAAACGTCCATCAACGTGATCTGGTCGCGCGGCGCCATCAGGAATTCGCCCGCTTCACGTGACGAAATCAGGTCTTCGGCAAAGCTGCCATCGGCGTTCAGTTCGGCGTTCGCCTGCGCGATGGTGTTCTTCTGCTCTTCCATGGCGGAGAGATAGACCACGTCGTCGGTGACTTTGTTGTCGATGACCTTGCGATAAGGCGTTTCGATAAAGCCATATTTGTTGACGCGGCTGAATGATGCCAGCGAGTTGATCAGACCGATGTTCGGACCTTCTGGCGTTTCAATCGGGCAGATACGGCCATAATGCGTTGGGTGAACGTCGCGGACTTCAAAGCCAGCGCGCTCACGCGTCAGACCACCTGGTCCAAGGGCCGAAACACGGCGCTTGTGGGTGACTTCCGAAAGCGGGTTGGTCTGATCCATAAACTGCGACAGCTGCGAGCTGCCGAAGAATTCGCGCACCGCAGCAACTGCTGGCTTTGCGTTGATCAGATCGTTTGGCATCACGGTCGATACGTCAACCGAGCTCATGCGTTCTTTCACGGCGCGCTCCATACGGAGCAGACCGACGCGATACTGGTTTTCCAGCAATTCGCCGACCGAACGGACACGACGGTTGCCGAGGTTATCGATATCGTCGATTTCGCCCTTGCCGTCTTTCAGGTTCACCAGTTCCTTGACCACGGCGAGGATATCCTCCGTCCGCAAGGTGGTGAGCGTGTCTTCAACGTCAAGCTGCAGACGCATGTTCAACTTCACGCGGCCAACGGCGCTGAGGTCGTAGCGGTCTGGATCGAAGAACAGGCCAGCGAACAATGCTTCGGCGGTTTCGCGCGTTGGCGGCTCGCCAGGACGCATGACGCGGTAGATCGCATCCAGGCCCATGTCGCGGTTCTCGGCCTTGTCAGCCTTCAACGTGTTGCGCATCCAAGCGCCGGTGATGACATGGTCAATGTCGAGCAGCTCAAGGCTGTCGATGCCGGCCTTGTCCAATGCTTCAAGGTTTTCGGCGGTGATTTCGTCACCAGCCTCAACATAAATCCGGCCTGTCTTTTCGTCGATCAGGTCGAATGCCGAATAACGGCCAAAGATTTCTTCGGTCGGGATCAGCAGATGCGTCAGGCCATCCTTGACCGCCTTGTTCGCGGCGCGTGGGGTAACCTTGGTGCCCGCAGGGAACACGACTTCGCCGGTCTTTGCATCAACGATGTCGAACATCGGTTTCGACGCACGCCATTGTTCAGCGTTGAATGGAATTTTCCAGCCACCGGTGCCACGTTCAAATGTCACGCGGTCGTAGAAGTGGCTCAGGATTTCTTCGTCGTTCAGACCCAGCGAGTAGAGCAAGGTCGTGACCGGCAATTTGCGCTTACGGTCGATACGGACGTTGACGATATCCTTGGCATCAAATTCAAAGTCGAGCCACGAACCACGGTAAGGAATAACGCGTGCGGCGAACAGATATTTGCCCGACGAGTGCGTTTTACCGCGGTCATGGTCAAAAAGAACGCCCGGCGAACGGTGCATCTGCGAAACGATAACGCGCTCTGTACCGTTGACGAAGAAGGTGCCGTTATGCGTCATGAGCGGCATGTCGCCCATGTAAACGTCTTGTTCCTTAATATCGAGGACCGAACGCGCTTCGGTGTCAGGGTCAACCTCAAACACGATGAGGCGCAGTGTCACCTTCATCTGTGCGGCATAGGTAATTCCGCGCTGACGGCATTCTTCAACGTCATATTTGGGATCTTCGAGTTCGTAATGGACGAAGTCGAGTTCCGACGTTCCGGCAAAATCCTTAATCGGGAAAACGCTGCGCAGCGTCTTTTCGAGGCCGGATACATAACCAATTGACGGGTCAGAGCGCAGGAACTGCTCATAGCTTTCGCGCTGAACCTCGATCAGGTTGGGCATGTCGATAACTTCGTGGATGTTACCGAAGATTTTGCGGATACGCTTTTGACGCGAGAGTGTCGCAGGAGCGGTACGGGTTGCCATAAGGTACTTTGCCTCAGTTAGAAATGTCAAACGCGCTAAATTCGTTTTCACCAGACAAGAAAAGGCCGCATGGCAAAGGTCCGAAGATTCGGGTCCTGCCGTGCAGCCGTTTCGCGTATGTGAAAATCCAGACCCTTCAATGCTTTAGCCAAGTTGCGCGACGACAAGGCCAATCCCGATGGGGCAGATGTTGGACGTCGTATAGAGCCGCGAGCGTTGAGGGTCAACCCTGACCTGCGGCCATCAAGGGCAATTCCGCGGCGGCGAAGCACCCGTAAGAGCACCGGATTTGGCCCTTAAGGATACAAAAGATACCTGCGGCGATGAAATGACTGTCCCCTTTGTCGCTTTAACGATGGAGGCGGCTGTTGTGCGAACCCCGATCAGCCAGAGGGGCAGTTGCCGATGACCGCGCCAATGATCGCAGGGCAAATCCTACATTTCAAGGGTGGGTGCGGTGAAGTCGGGCGCGCCAGTGGGCCCGCCAAGATAAAATCCAGAATAGCCATAGACACACATAAAATGAAATGTCACAAAAGGTGAACTTTATAACATCTTATGGGTTCCGGGGAGGGGCAATTCATTTGGATATAGATGGCTATTTGCGGCAGATACGGTCCGTTCCCAAAAGGCATTCAGAAAATGGCTTTGAAATTTTCGCGGGAGAGCTGGCATGAGCCGCCAGCTTATCAACGAATACCGCGCTGAACTCGATAGGGTTCGCCAAGTATCTGGTAGCCGCCGTGAAAGCGTCGTCCGCGAACCGTTTAAGGATTTGTTGAAGCGCTGGGGCAAAAGCCAAGATCTGCATTTCGTTGCCGAACACGCCATAGTTACACCAAAGGGCAACCGCATCTATACCGACGGCGCGTTGCTGCACGGCTTGCGTGTCCCGTTTGGCTATTGGGAAGCCAAAGACCAAGACGATAAACTGGACGGTGAAATCGCCGACAAGTTTCGCAAAGGCTACCCAAAAGATAACATCATTTTTTCCGACGATGTAACAGCTGTCCTTTATCAGAACGGTCACGAGCAATTGCGCGCCGCAATGGACGATGCCGACGCGCTGTTGCCTTTGCTCGGCCAGTTTTTCGGCCATGAACGGCAGGAAGTCGCCGACTTCAAAAAAGCGGTGCGGCAGTTTGCCGTTGACCTGCCCGCGGTGCTGACCGCGCTACGCGATATCATCCAAAAGAAGCGCAAGGAGAGCAAAGATTTTGCCCGCGCGCAGGACGACTTTTTGAAACATGCGCGTGACGCCATCAATCCAGCGGTGACAGATGCTGATGTGCAGGAAATGTTGATCCAACATATCTTGACCGAGGACATCTTTGCCAAGGTATTCGAAAATCCCGATTTCCACCGGCAGAACAATGTGGCCGCCGCGCTCTATGCGCTGGAAGACAAGTTATTCGGTTATGGCGAGAAGCAGCGCCTGCTAAAGGCATTGCAGCCTTATTATGCGGGGATCAGTGCAACTGCGGCGGTGATCGATAGCCATACCGAGAAGCAGGGGTTTCTGAAAGGCCTCTACGAGAATTTCTAAAAGGTTTATAACCCGATGGCCGCCGACCGGCTGGGCGTGGTCTACACGCCGGGCGAAATTGTGCGGTTCATGATCAAGAGTGCCGACTGGTTGTGTGAAAAACATTTCGGCAAGAACCTTGTTGATGCAGGCGTGGAAATTTTGGACCCAGCAACAGGAACGGGAACATTCATCGTCGAGTTGTTAGAATCGTTCAGGGGCTTTCCCGACAAGTTGCGGCACAAGTATAAGGAAGAGCTGCACGCCAACGAAGTTGCGATACTGCCTTATTATGTCGCCAATCTGAATATTGAAGCGACCTACGCCGCGATAACCGGACAGTTCGCTGAATACCCAAATCTGTGCTTTGTCGATACGCTGGATAATGTTGCGGCGCTGGGCATTTACAGCGGGTATCAGGGTGATATGTTTGGCAGCGTGTCCGACGAAAATATGGCGCGGGTGAAGCGGCAGAATGAACGCAAGATCAGCGTCATCATTGGCAACCCGCCCTATAATGCCAACCAGCAGAACGAGAACGATAACAACAAGAACCGTGCCTATGTGCGGATTGATGAACGGATAAAGCAAACATATATCAAGTCCAGTAAGGCCCAGAAGACCAAGCTGTATGATATGTATGCGCGATTTTTCCGCTGGGCGAGCGACCGTCTGACCGAAGACGGGGTGCTGGCGTTTATTACCAATCGCAGTTTTGTTGACGCACAGGGATTTGATGGGTTTCGACGAATAGTGGCAAAGGATTTTTCCGAAGGATGGGTCGTAGATCTTGGCGGCGATTTCAAAAAAAAGGGCTTTGCCGGATCAGGTAATGTATTTGGAATAGGCACTGGCGTTGCAGTGAGTTTTTGGGTGAAAAGCCAAAATCACGTTGGAAAAATGAAGTTATGGTACATAGCGTCGCCTCTAGGGACTGCGGAAGACAAGCTGTCCTGGCTGGCTAATCAGCCTATGGACGGCAAGGGCTGGCAGCAGCTTGAACATCGCGATGATGCAGCATGGGTTGATATACCTGACGTTAGCACCGCTGGTATGTTACCGATCGCCGATAAAAAAACCAAAGACCAAGAGAGCTCAGGACAAGATCGTGCGATTTTCAAGCTCTATTCTCTCGGTGTTTCTACTAATCGTGATGACTGGTTATACAGTATTTCGAAAAAAGATTCTTCGGCTAAAGCAAAGGCACTCATCGACGGCTACTCCGAAACTCCAAGATTTACTTCAGACTTTGGTACTGAAATCAAATGGTCGCGCAACCTGAAGCGGCGTTTGTTACAAGGCCGCAAAGAGTCATTTAATGCCAAGCTTTCCGTTCTGGCTGCTTATCGGCCATTTTGCAAAAGATGGCTTTATCAATCATCCTTGTATGTAGACGAATTGGGGCTGGTACCTCGGCTATTTCCTGTTGGATCAGAAAATCGTGCAATTTGCTTCAGCGACAAGGGGTTTAGAGCAGAATATTGCGTTCAGGCCGTCGATGGCCCCACAGACTTGCATTTCGGAGCTTCTCTGGACGGATATCAGCAAGTAGCGCGCTACCGCTACACTAAGTCGGGCGAGCAGGTGGATAATATCACCGATTGGGCGGTGGCGCAGTTTGAGGCGAACTATGGTTCCGACCTCGCCATTACCAAGGACGCGATCTTTGCCTATTGCTATGCCGTGCTGCACGACCCGCTATACCGCGAGAAGTATGCGCTGAACCTGAAACGTGAATTTCCGCGTATTCCGTTTTATCCCGACTTTGCTCAGTGGGTGGCTTGGGGTGAGGCTTTGTTGAAGCTGCATGTCGATTATGAAAAGGTGAAGCCCGCCAAGCTGATCCGCGTTGATACGCCAGCGCCCAAGCGCGCCGAGGGGACGCATCCCAAGCCCAAGCTGAGAAGCAATCCGGAGGCGGGCAACATCATCATCGACGAAGACACACAACTAACCGGAGTGCCGGTGCAGGCTTGGCAATATCGCCTTGGCAACCGCAGTGCGATTGACTGGGTCCTTGACCAGCACAAGGAAAAAACGCCGCGCGACCCGACCATTCGCAAAAAATTCAACACGTACCGCTTTGCCGATTATAAAGAGAGCTGCATCGAATTGCTCGGTAAGGTCGTGAAAGTCAGCGTAGACACAATGGCTATCACCGAAGCGATGAAGGCGCTCGACCGAAGTGGTTGGGAAAAATAAATGAGCGAAGTCGTTGATGTGCCTAAAAACCACTTTCCTACACACACCCCCTTCCGTTATCCCGATTCACATAGCGTGATACAGGCCTTCCGCCATGCTTGAAGGGGCAGGGCAGCCCTGCTAGGGGCGGCTCATGACCGAACTGTCCCTTATCCGTAATTTTTCCATTATCGCCCACATCGATCACGGGAAGTCGACCCTTGCGGATCGGCTGATCCAGCAGACGGGCGGGCTGACGGCGCGTGAGATGACGAGCCAAGTCCTTGATAATATGGACATTGAAAAAGAACGTGGCATCACGATCAAGGCGCAGACGGTGCGGCTGGATTATACCGCGAAGGACGGCATCACCTATCAGCTGAACCTGATGGACACGCCGGGCCATGTCGACTTTGCCTATGAAGTCAGCCGCAGCCTCGCCGCGTGCGAAGGCGCGTTGCTTGTCGTCGACGCCGCGCAAGGTGTTGAGGCGCAGACGCTGGCCAACGTGTACCAATCCATTGAGCATGACCATGAAATCGTGCCCGTCATCAACAAGATCGATCTGCCCGCGGCAGAGGTGGACAAGGTGAAGGCCGAGATTGAGGAAATCATTGGCTTGCCCGCCGACAATGCGGTGCTGACTTCGGCCAAGTCCGGCATCGGCATTGATGAGGTGTTGGAGGCCGTGGTCACGCGCATTCCCCCGCCAAAGGGCGACCGCAACGCGCCGTTGAAGGCGATGTTGGTCGATTCATGGTACGACCCCTATCTTGGCGTCGTCATCCTGATCCGCGTCATCGACGGCGTGATCAAAAAAGGTCAGGAAATCCAATTCATGGCCGCCGGCACAAAGCATTTGGTCGACCGCGTCGGCTGTATGCGGCCAAAGCTGGAAATCCTGTCCGAAATCGCGGCGGGCGAGGTCGGCATTATCACCGCGCAGATCAAAGAAGTCGCGCAGACCCGCGTGGGTGACACCATCACCGATGCCAAGCGCCCCGCCGCCGAACCGCTGCCCGGGTTTAAGGAAGTGCAGCCCGTGGTGTTCTGCGGCCTGTTCCCCACTGACGCGGCGGACTTTGAAAAGCTGCGCGAAAGCATCAGCAAGCTGCGCCTGAACGACGCATCATTCAGTTTTGAGACTGAAAGCAGCGCGGCGTTGGGCTTTGGCTTTCGCTGCGGGTTCTTGGGGCTGTTACACCTTGAGATCATTCAGGAGCGCCTGACGCGCGAGTTTGACCTGGACCTTATCACCACCGCGCCGTCGGTTGTGTACAAGCTGGAGCTGAGCCGGTCGAAGACCGAAGATGCGCGCAGTATGGAGCTGCACAACCCCGCCGACATGCCCGACATTAACCGCATCGCGGAAATTCAGGAGCCGTGGATTGAGGCGACGATTTACTGCCCCGACGAATATTTGGGCAGCATATTGAAACTGTGTCAGGACCGGCGCGGCATTCAAAAACAACTGACCTATGTCGGTGGCCGTGCGCAGATCGTCTATGAACTGCCGCTCAACGAAGTGGTGTTCGATTTTTACGACCGGTTGAAGAGCATTTCACGCGGCTATGCCTCGTTCGATTATCACCAGATTGGCCACCGCGAAGGTGACCTTGTGAAGATGAGCGTGCTGGTCAATGGCGACGCGGTCGACGCGCTGAGCATGATCGTCCACCGCGGCACCGCCGAAGCCCGCGGCCGCGGCATGTGCGAGCGTCTAAAAGACCTCATCCCCCGCCATTTGTTCAAAATCCCCATTCAAGCGGCCATCGGCGGCAAAGTCATCGCCCGCGAAACCATTGCTGCGATGCGCAAGGACGTTACCGCCAAATGCTATGGCGGCGACATCAGCCGCAAGAAAAAGCTGCTGGAAAAGCAGAAAAAGGGCAAGGCCAAGATGCGCGAGTACGGCAATGTCAGCATCCCGCAGGAGGCGTTCATCGCCGCGTTGCGGATGGGTGAGGAGTAAGCATTTGGCCACTGCGCGGTTGGGGCTCTTGCTTTTGGTCTTGGCCAGTGCGGCGGGTTGCACCCCAACGACGAAGGAGGCAGCAATGGCACCAATAGCACCCAAGCGCCTGATGGTGTGGGACGATCTGCTCTCGCGGTCAAAACCAGCGCCCGATATGACGGTGCGTTATGGTGCGGATGCCTTGCAGGTGGTGGATGTGTGGAAGCCTGTGGGGGCTGGCCCGCATCCGGCGGTGGTGATGATCCACGGCGGTTGCTGGCAGACCGAAATTGCCGAGCGCGATATCATGAACTGGATTGCCGATGATCTGCGCAAACATGGTGTGGGCGTGTGGAACATCGAATATCGCGGTGTGGACCGCGGCGGTGGCTATCCCGGGACCTATCAGGATGTCGGCGCGGCGGCGGATATGTTTGCGGCTAAGCGCGCGGAGTTTGGATTTAAGACAGACGCGCCGGTGGTGACGATTGGCCATTCGGCCGGCGGGCATTTGTCGCTGTGGCTCGCGCGGCGGTCGGCGCTGGCCAAGGGTGATGCCTTGCGCGGGGATGCACCTTTGCAGGTTGATCTGGCGATATCACAGGGCGGCTTGCCCGATTTGCGCGCGCAAATGATGCTGCCCGACCATGGCTGCGGCAATGAAGCGGCGGCCAAAATGGCGGGCGATGCCTTTGCGCGTGTCTCTCCGCCCGAAATGCCCAAGGGGCGTGCGCGCGAGTTGCAGTTTAACAATGACCGCGACCGTATCGCGCCGCCGTCGTTCGGCGCGGCTTATGGGGCCAAGATGGTGACAACGCCCGATGAAGGCCATGCCGAGCTGATCGCGCCCGAGACCATATCCTGGGGCAAGCAGCGCGCGGTGATATTGAAGGCGTTCGGCCTAAAGGCGGCAAAGCCATGACGTTGGAACAGGCGCAGGCGCTGGATGCCGCCGACCCGCTGGGCAGCTATCGCGCGCAGTTCATGTGCCCGGATGGCGTGATTTACCTTGATGGCAATTCGCTGGGGCAATTGCCGCTGTCGACCGTGACGGCGGGGGCGGA
>JBEDET010000032.1:0-25692 GCA_041175505.1 Pseudomonadota bacterium | reverse complement strand
CTTGAACGCAGCCCAAATGCCAACCGCAGATGGGTCTGTCGCATCTGCACCTGTTAGGAACGTCCAGTTAAAGCCCGAGCGCAAAGCATCCTTTTCAGAAAGCGCAGCAACCGTCTTTTCAGCTACCGGTTCGCCTTGGCGTTTGAATGCTACATCCAAGCGAGAGTCCGCTGGCAACCAAAGCGTTTGTTTGGACGTCACAAATTCCGGATTGTCTATCAACATCTGCCGCACATTTGCGGCCGCGGCGGATGTCAGTAGGCTGTCGCCCAAGCCAGCATATTGTTGCCCGACAGCCAATTCGACGAGGCCGGGAATGTCCATCGAATTCAACGCCGCATCGGCATTTGGACCAGTGACTGATGCAGCAGTCGCACCAGAGGTGAGCGCCGGAAAGTCGAACTCCACGGCGAGTTCTGTGCGCTGGAAGCCACGCAGGCCTTGGCCAAGCATGGTGAACAACAGAAACGCAAGGAACAGCGTCGATAGCGCGACCGCCATAAAGCCCATCGCTTTAAAGCGTCGCTCAGCCGCATAACGGCTGGCAATACGCTTTTGCATGATGTGCCCGTTCCAGTCGGTCGGGCTTGGGTCAATGACGGCCTTATTCATATGCTTCCCGATATTTTTTGACGACCCGCAATGCGACATAATTCAGGAAGAACGTGGTGATGAACAACGCCAGTCCAAGCGCGAACGCGGCAAGTGTATGCGGGCTGCCAAAATCCTGATCGCCCGTCAAAAGCGCGACAATCTGCACTGTAATGGTGGTGATCGTGTCGAATGGATTTGCAGTGAGGTTTGCGGTGTAGCCTGCGGCCATCACCACGATCATCGTCTCACCAATCGCGCGGCTGACGGCGAGCAATATGCCGCCGACCACGCCCGGAAGTGCGGCTGGTAGGAGTACCTGTTTAATGGTTTCGCTCTTGGTCGCGCCCATGGCCAAGCTGCCATCGCGCATCGCGTTGGGAACTGCGGCAATGCTGTCATCCGACATCGACGATACCAATGGAATAATCATCACGCCCATGACGATACCTGCAGAAAGCGCATTGTCAGATGCTGCGTTGCTGACACCCAGCATGACCGCAAAGTCGCGTACAGCAGGCGCTACGGTTAAGGCCGCAAAATAGCCATATACCACGGTGGGCACACCGGCGAGGATTTCCAGAATGGGCTTCATCCATTTGCGCACATTCGCGGACGCATATTGCGTCAGGAAGATCGCGCTCATCAGACCCAGCGGAATCGCCACGATCATCGCGATAATTGCGCCAATGAAAATCGTGCCCCAGAATAATGGAATAGCGCCATAGCCATTGTCCGCGCCCGGCGTGACAACCGATTTGGGGTTCCAGTCGGTTCCGAACAGGAATTCAAATGGCGACACCATTGAGAAAAAGCGCCAGGATTCAAATATCAACGAAGCAAATATGCCAAGCGTGGTGATGATGGCGATCAGCGATGCGACAAGCAGCCCGAACATGATGACGCGTTCGACTTTACCGCGTGCACGAAAATCGGGCTTCAGACGAGTAAAGGCAAATGCGCCGCCCGCAAATAACAGCAGCAAAGTCGCGGCTACGCCCAGCCACTTATAATAAGACAGCGCGCCTTTGTATAAAGGAACCAACTTGTCGCTCATGTCCTGAAACGCGGTCGCTTGGAAACCCTGCGCTATGGCGCGTGCTTCAGACAATATGGCTGCGCGGGCAAAGGTGTCTTGTGGCAATTCAGCGGCGATCGGTGCCGACAGCACCATGTTGGTGACCAGCGATGGCGAAAGCGACTGCCAAATGACCATGAACAAAAGCGCAGGCACAACGGCACAAATCGCAACAAACCAGCCATGATAATAAGGCAGGCTGTTCACAGTGCCACGTGGGCCGCCTTTTGCCTTACGGACGAAACCCGACGCACGGGCACGCCCAAATATCCAGCCGATGAGGCCGAGACCAAGGACAAGGAAGAGCAAAGCCGTTCCGGTCATAAACTTAACGTTGCCCCCTTGGACCAAAATTGGCCGAATTCCGCTGAACACCGAACCCAAAATAGCAATGGGCCTGGATCAAACAGAGATTCGATCCAGGCCCATAGACGCGATGATTGTTGCAGTTTTATTTCAAATCTGCGCCCGTCATGGGATTGAGGCTGTTTGCAGCTTCGGTTGCCGCTTTATAATCGGCTTCAGTGGATGCAATCATGCCCAATTTGGTCAGATATCCGCCAACTGCGCCACCCTTAAGAAACTCGGCAATAAATTCCTTGATGCCAGGAATTTTGTCGATGTGGGCTTTCTTGACGTAGATGAACATCTTGCGCGCACCGGGGTAGCTACCGTCCGAAATCGTCGCGACTGTCGGGTTGACGCCGTTCATCACGATGCCATGCACCTTGGATGCATTTTCTTCCATGTAGCTGTAGCCGAAGATGCCAACCATGTTGGGGTTGGAATCGAGCTTTTGCACGATCAGGTTATCGTTTTCGCCCTGCTCCTTGAAAGCGCCATCGGTGCGGATTTCGGTGCAAATTGCTTTATACTTGTCTTCGTCGCTGTCCTTCAACGCCTTCATTGCAGCGTCGGATTTGCAACCGGATTCCATGATCAGCTCATGGAATGAATCGCGTGTGCCGGATGTCGATGGCGGGCCATATACCGAGATTGGCAATTTAGGCAGCGAAGGGTTCACGTCCGACCACAGCTTTGCAGTCTGTGGCTTACCGAATGGGTTAGCGGCGAGCGCCTTGTAGACGTCAGCGGTCGAAAGCACGAACTTGGTACCCTTGTTCGACTGCGCAAGCGCCAGACCGTCAATGCCAACCTGAACTTCGATAATGTCCTTAACGCCATTCTTTTGGCAATTTTCGAATTCGCTCTTCTTCATGCGACGTGAAGCATTTGCGATGTCTGGTGTCTCTGCGCCAACGCCTTTGCAGAATTGTTCAATTCCGCCGCCGGTTCCGGTCGATTCCAGAACGGGTGATTTGCGTGAAGGATCGGCTTTAGCGAACGCTTCAGATGCGGCCTTTGCGAATGGAAATACCGTCGATGAACCCACAATGCGGATTTCCTGACGCGAACCGCCAGCGGCACCACCAGTGCTTGCTTGGTCATTACATGCCGCAAGCGCGAGCGCGCTGATGGCAACAAGTGAAATTTTCTTAATCATAACTGTTGTCCCCATAGTGGATTCGGCACAGATCGAACTGCGCTCCCGGGTCCATTAGACGCCGCAGATGGCTGATAAATGACTCTTGTGTTACACTATTGTGACGGTCACGCCGGTCCAACGGGCAGCAGAATCGACACCGTGGTGCCTTTTCCCACCGTGCTGCGGATCTCCAGATGGCCGCGGTGCCGGTCCACAATATGTTTTACGAGGCTAAGCCCCAGACCCGTTCCGCCAACCAGGCGGCTGCGCCCCGAATCGACCCTGTAAAAACGTTCGGTCAGCCGCGGTAAATGTTCGGGCGCAATTCCGTCCCCTTCATCCGCAACTGCGAAGTTCAGCATGGCGCCGGATCGTGACGACACGAGCGAGACCAGCACCGGGGTGCCATCTTTTCCATATTTCATGGCATTATTCAGGATATTATTGGCAAGCTGCCGCAACTGCCCCGCATCGCCAATCACAGCGGGTAAATCCGCGGTAATGTCTACAGATATATCTGCGCCCCGGTCCTTTTGACTGTTGCGAAGCTGGTCCACCGTTTCCAGCACGATTTGGGCAAAATCGACGGGCGTTTGTGGCGGGTCATATTTTTCAGCTTCAATGCGGCTAAGCGACATAAGGTCGCGCACCAGCGCCTGCATGCGATCGGTTTCTGTCGCCATTATCCCTAAGAATCGGCTGCGCGTGGCTGGGTCGTCGCCCGCAGCGGGGTCATCCAATGTTTCGATGAACCCTTTAACAGCAGCGAGCGGCGTCAACAGTTCGTGGCTGGCATTGGCAACGAAATCAACGCGCATCTTTTCGGCGGCTTGTGTGCCACTGCGGTCGGCCAAATGGACAATCTTTTGTCCGGGCCCCATCATCTGGATACGCATTTCCCACAGCTGGTTTTTCTGACCGATGCCTGTCAGTTTTATCGGGTGGCCGCTATGCTGGGCATCAGGGTCAGACAATCGTTCGATTGCGCCGGCATGCCGAAATGCCATCCGCACATTCTGGCCAACAATATTGCTACCCAATAAGCGCAACGCGACCATATTCGCAGCCGTGACGCGCGCGTTTTCGACCATCAATATCGCATCGGTTGATGCATCGATGAACGCCTGCAACTGGGGATGCGATGTGATTGAGGCGGCGTCGATAACAAGCGGTTCGTCTGACCGCGGCGTATCGATAACAGCTTCACCATGATCTTGCCCTTCGGCCACAACGAACAAAGCAATCAGCATGGATACAAACACCACAAGGATGCGTTCGGCGACACCAAGCATTTGCCCCGCAAAAACGGCGCCCACAAAAGCAAGGCCAAAGGCAAAAAGCACGCGGGGAGAAAACCAACTGTTCAATTTATTAACCCGTCCATGTCAGCCCGATCTGCGGCAATCCCGTGTCAGCTATTACCAGCCACATTGTCCCACATATAGACGCAGTTTTTGCGTGCAAGCATCGCCGATGAAATAAGGGACATTTGATTAGGAGAGGTTTCGTAATACCGCGATCAGATTATCAAAATGGTCGATGATGGCATCTGCGCCCATATCCTCGACTGGCCCGTGTAGGAAACCAAAGCTAACGGCCACACTCGGCACATCGGCATTTTTTGCGGCCATGATGTCGTAGATGGAATCGCCAATATAAGCCGCACGTCCGCCGCCGCATCTGTTGACCATTTCAAAGATGGGCGCGCCGGATGGTTTGGCATTTTCCTTGCCCAACGTGTCCGCACCCAAGATGCAGCCCATACGATGCGCAAGATTCAGGTCGTTCAGCAACTTGACCGCCAGGCTCTCGAACTTGTTGGTCACTACGGCGTAGCGGACGCCCATCGCGTCCAGCGTATCCAGCAATTTCAGCGCACCGTCAAAGGGCCGGCTGTGGACCGAAACATTGGCTTCATAATAAGCCAACATCTGGCGATAGAGGGGCTTGAAATCGCCGTCGGGGATGCCGCCCGTTGCCTCCAACCCCTGTTGCAACATCAGCTTTGCCCCGCCGCCAATATGTTGCTTGACGGTTTCAGCCGAAAGGGTGGGCCTGCCGACGCTGGACAGCACATGATTGACCGCGGCGGTTAGGTCGCCGCTGGTATCCACTAAAGTACCGTCAAGGTCGAAGCCGATGATGTCGAAAGGAAATTTTGTCATATCGATCCCAAATGGCTGCAAGTTCTGGAAACCGCAACAATTTGCTGGCATGACACTGCACATGACTGAATTAGCTGCCATCATCCTTGCCGCGGGCAAGGGCACTCGCATGAAATCCGACTTGCATAAGGTCCTGCATCCCATTGCCAGCCGGCCCATGCTGATGCACCTGATGGCGTCGGTTGATGCCTTAAGCCCTGCCAAAAAGGTTGTGGTCGTCGGCAGCGGCAAGGATCAGCTTGAATCTGCCTTGGCGGGGTCCGCAGAATTGGCCGTGCAAGAACCGCAACATGGAACAGGCCATGCCGTGCAGCAGGCACAAGGCGCGCTGGCTGGCTTTGATGGCGATGTCCTCATCCTTTACGGCGATGTTCCGTTCGTGCCGACGGCGACAATGCAGGCGATGGTTGAAAGACTCAACGCCGCCGACGCGCCTGCCGTCGTCGTGTTGGCGTTCGCGCCGGAAGACCCCACAGGCTATGGCCGCGTGATTGTCGAAGGCGGCCGCATCGTTAAAATGGTTGAGCAGAAGGACGCAACCGAAGCTGAAAAGGCGGTGAAGCTGTCCAATTCCGGCCTGATGGCGGTCAAGTCACGCGATCTGTTCGGCTTGCTCGACCGCGTGACGGACGACAATGCGCAAAAGGAATATTATCTCACGGACATCGTCAACATCGCGAACGCCGATGGCCGTGTTTGCGTTGCAGTGACCACGGATCCCTTTGATGTTGCGGGCATCAACAGCCGCGCACAATTGGCCGAGATGGAGGCCGAATGGCAAAAGCGCCGCCGCGTGCAGGCGATGGACGATGGCGCAACGTTGATCGCGCCGGAAACCGTCTGGTTCGCATGGGACACGCAAATTGGCCGCGATGTCCTGATTGAACCCAATGTGTTTTTCGGCCCCGGCGTGCGCATCGCTGATAACGTCAAAGTTCGCGCCAACAGCCATATCGAAGGCGCGCAAATCGCCAGCGGTTGTGAAGTCGGCCCATTTGCGCGGTTGCGGCCCGGAACATTGTTGGAAGAAAAAGCCAAAATCGGCAACTTCGTCGAAACCAAGAAAGCCCATCTGGGCAAGGGCGCAAAGGCCAATCATCTCACTTACCTTGGCGATGCGACAATCGGCGCGGGCGCAAATATTGGCGCGGGCACGATTACGTGCAACTATGACGGCTATTTCAAATATCAGACAGTGATTGGCGAGGGCGCGTTCATCGGGTCTAACTCTGCCCTCATCGCGCCAGTCAAAATCGGCCGTGACGCAATCGTCGCGGCAGGCAGCGCCGTATCACGCGACGTCGCCGACGGCGAACTCCGCATGGTCCGCGCCGAACAGCTTGTGAAGCCCGGCTGGGCGGACCGTTTCCACGATGCGATGCGGAAGAAGAAGGCGGAGAAGAAGTGAGCGATGCTTGACGTCAAAGGGCAAGTGCCCAAACTCCTTATGATTGCATTGACATGATATCACGATATGATATCAATATATCATGACTCGTATCCTCGCCGATCTGCCTGATGAAGACATCAAATGGCTCGACCAACTTGCTTCCGAGCAGGGCAAGTCGCGTGCGGCGGTATTGCGCGAAGCCGTGGAAGCATATCGCGCTGAAAGCCATAAAGAGGGTTTCGAGAAATATTTCGGTCTTTGGGAGCGGCACGGCTCGACGGTCGATGGCCTAGAGTATGAGCGGCAGTTGCGCGATGAATGGCCCGACGTCAGCGACGTTGCACTGGCCAAAAAGAAACGCAGTGCTGCGTGAGCGAGCGCTTTTTCGACACCAATATTGTTATCGACATGTTGCATAACCGGCCTGCAGCATGGGCAGAGGTGCGCAACGTCGCCCGTGCTTGGATAAGCCGGATGACTTGGATTGAGGTTATGTCCGGCGTTCCTGATGACGCCGCGACCGAGACTGAAGAATTCCTGCGTCTGTTCGCCATGAGCGAGATAGACGAAGAAATTGCGCGGCGTGCGGCGGCGCTTCGGCACCAGCGTAAGTCACTGAAATCGCCTGACGCAATCATCCTCGCTTCGGCGCAGGTGACAGGGCGTATACTCGTTACACGCAATACTAAGGATTTTCCGGCCGAGATGCCGGGAATAAGGGTCCCCTACAAAGCAGATTGGGAAACAAAATAAATGTGCGGCATTATCGGAATTGTTGGCAAATCTGCGGTTTCGGACCGGTTGGTCGATGGGCTGAAGCGGATGGAGTATCGGGGTTATGACTCCGCTGGTGTCTGCACCGTGCATGATGGTCAGCTCGTTCGTCGCCGTGCGGAGGGCAAGCTTGCGAACTTGGTCAAGGTTCTGAAAACCGACGATGCGGCTGGCAACATTGGCATTGCGCATACGCGCTGGGCCACCCATGGCGCGCCAACCACCAGCAATGCGCATCCCCATGCGACCGGCGAAGTCGCGCTCGTGCACAATGGTATCATCGAGAATTTCAAGCAGCTGCGCGATGAACTCATCGCCCGCGGCCGGACATTCGAAAGCGAAACCGATACTGAGGTTGTCGCGCATCTGGTGTCTGAACAGGTGGAGGCTGGCCATGCACCGGCCGATGCTGTGAAGGCCGTGCTGCCGCGCCTGCGCGGTGCCTTTGCACTGGCGATTGCGTTTCGCGCATTTCCCGATTTTTTGATTGGCGCACGCCTCGGTAGCCCACTGGTTGTTGGCTATGGTGACGGCGAAACCTATTTGGGTTCGGATGCGTTGGCGCTCGCGCCGCTGACACAGAAAATTGCCTATTTGGAAGAGGGCGACTGGGTTGTTGTTGCCCGCGACGGCGCGCAGATTTTCGATAAGGACAATAATCCTGTCACGCGCGAAGTCACCACCAGCGGCGTGTCCGCGGCGCAGATCGAAAAGGGCAATTACCGCCATTACATGCAAAAAGAGATTTTTGAGCAGCCCACAGTGGTCGCCCAAACGCTCTCCAGCTATATCCGCCCCGTTGAACAGACCGTTGCCCTGCCGCAAATGGATTTCGATCTTGCGGGCGTGAAGCGTATCACCATCGTTGCCTGCGGCACATCCTATTATGCTGGCATGGTCGCCAAATATTGGTTTGAAACATTCGCCCGCGTACCCGTCGATATCGATGTCGCGTCCGAATTCCGCTACCGCGATCCGGTGTTGGAAGAAGGCGGTCTCGCGCTGTTCATTTCGCAATCGGGTGAGACGGCAGATACGCTGGCCGCGCTGCGCCACTGCAAGGAAAATGGCCAGACCATTGCGGTCGTGGTCAATGTGCCGACCTCGTCAATGGCGCGTGAGGCCGACCTATTGCTGCCGACACATGCTGGCCCCGAAATCGGCGTTGCGTCGACAAAGGCCTTCACCTGCCAGCTTGCGGTGCTCGCGGCGCTTGCCGCGCATCTTGCGCGCGTCAAAGGCAAGCTGACCGCAGAAGAAGAAAGCGAGATTGTGCGCCATTTGATCGAAGCGCCCGCTGCCTTGAATGCCGCTTTGGCGCATGACGAAGACATTGCGGCGATGGCACACCTCATCGCGCCTGCGCGTGACGTGCTCTACCTTGGCCGTGGCCCTGATTATCCATTGGCGATGGAGGGTGCCCTCAAGCTCAAGGAAATCAGCTACATCCATGCCGAAGGCTATGCCTCGGGCGAAATGAAGCATGGCCCAATCGCGCTGATCGATGAAGCCGTGCCCGTCATCGTCCTCGCGCCAAGTGGCCCACTGTTCGAAAAGACTGTGAGCAATATGCAGGAAGTGCGCGCGCGGGGCGGCAAGGTCGTGCTGATTTCAGATGCCGAGGGCATAGCCGAAGCCGGCGAGGGCTGCCTCGCCACTATCGAGATGCCAAGCGTCCACCCGCTCATCGCGCCATTGGTATATGCTGTGCCCGTGCAGCTGCTCGCTTATCATGTGGCGTGCGCCAAAGGCACGGATGTCGACCAGCCACGCAATTTGGCAAAATCTGTTACGGTGGAGTGATGATGCGCGAAACGCGTTGAAAGCTGCCGGGCAATACCGCCGCTTAACCTGCCCAGCGATGCCCTGAATCGAGTTATTGGCGGTCCAGAAGAAGGAGTATGATATGTCGGTGTTTGTAATAGCGGCGGTTGCAGCCGCGATTTTTGTCACCGTGGCTTTCGTTGGCGCTCGGTCGGGCAAATCGTCCAATCCTCGAAAACGGGAAGACAGCGATAACGGCGTCAGCACGACCGCCACAGATAGCGCCGCAGACTGCGGCACGGGCGATGGCGGCGGCTGCGGCGGCGATTAGGCCTTAAGTCCATTCGTACAAAATGCTAAAAGCCGTTGCATCAGCCAGCCAGCGATGTCGCTAAAACTGCCTGATCTGCAAAAAGGAAACGCGTATGAGCGCTGGCAAAATCATCCTGATTGTCGTTTTATTATTGGTGGCGGTGCATCTGCTGTTGTTCGGTTACCTTAAGCGACGGATTGCCGCGGCGAAACGCGATAAGGGGCTATAGCTGCTGCGCCGCAATGCGCCGATAGCAGGGGTGACATAGCAGCGGTCGCACGGGTTGATTTGCCATATTTGCAAGCTTATAGCAGCAGGGCAAAACAAGCGGTCCCGTGGGGCCGCTTTTTGGCTTTTGGAATATGCCAAGCATTTGGTTGGAAGGAAATATACCATGTCGATCACGCCATTGATGCCCGTCTATCCGCGTTGCGGTTTCCGACCGGTGCGCGGCGAGGGCGCGTGGTTGATTTCCGAAGACGGCAGCCGCGCGCTCGATTTTGCAGCGGGCATCGCTGTGAACTTGCTTGGGCATGGCCACCCGCATTTGACCAAAGCCATTCAGGATCAGGCAGCGACGCTGATCCATGTGTCGAACCTGTATGGCAGCCCACAGGGTGAGGCATTTGCCCAGCGGCTGGTCGATACGACTTTTGCGGACACCGTGTTTTTCACAAATTCCGGCGCCGAAGCTGTCGAGTGCGCAATCAAGACTGCACGCGCGTACCACCAGAGCCAGGGCAGCGACCGCTTTGAAATCATCACCTTCAAAAACGCCTTTCATGGCCGCACGATGGCGACGATTTCTGCCAGCAATCAGGAAAAGATGCACAAGGGCTTTCTGCCACTGCTCGAAGGTTTCAAATATGTCGACTTCGACGATCTTGAAGGTGCCAAGGCTGCATTAGGACCCAAGACCGCAGCCTTCCTCGTAGAACCCATTCAAGGCGAGGGCGGGGTTCGCCCTGCGTCTGACGCGTTTTTGAAGGGCCTGCGCGCGCTGGCCGACGAACATGGCATCATGCTCATCCTCGACGAAGTCCAGTGCGGTGTTGCGCGCTCGGGAACGCTTTATGCTTATGAACAATATGGCATCACACCCGACATTATGGCGACGGCAAAGGGCTTGGGCGGCGGTTTCCCTGTGGGTGCGTGCTTGGCGACCGAAGAGGCTGCCCGCGGCATGGTCGTAGGGACGCACGGTTCGACCTATGGCGGAAACCCATTTGCGATGGCGGCATGCCAAGCGGTATGGGATGTCGTGGCCAATGACGAATTCCTCGAAAATGTGCGCGCGACGGGCGATAAAGTGCGCACCTCACTTGAACAGTTCATTGGCAACTATCCCGATCTGTTTACCGGCGTGCGTGGCAAGGGTTTGATGCTGGGCGTCATGATGACGCATGAAACGCGCGCGTTCGTCGCGCATTTGCGGGACAATCATGGACTGTTGTTGGTTGCCGCTGGTGACAACACCTTCCGTGTGCTGCCGCCGTTGAACATTACCGATACCGAAATCCAGATTTTCATGGAAAAGCTTTCGGCTGGTGCGGCAAGTTATCAGGTGCCGCAGGCGGCATGACCCGTCATTTCCTCAATCTGGCGGATGCGGGCGGCGATGCGATTGCTGCCATGCTCAACGACGCCATTGACCGCAAAGCTGCGCGACAAGGCTGGCCCAAGGGCAAGGCAGATGCGGATGCGCCATTAGCCGGGCATACGCTGGCGATGGTGTTCGAAAAAAATTCGACACGTACGCGAACGTCATTTGAAATGGCGATGAAGCAACTGGGCGGCGACAGCATTTTTATGGCGTCGGGCCAAATGCAGCTGGGGCGCGGGGAATCTATCGCCGACACCGCCCGCGTTTTGTCGCGCTATGTCGATGCCATCATGATCCGCACCGATGATCATGCCAAGGTGGAGGAGCTCGCGCATCACGCCAGTGTGCCCGTGATAAACGGACTGACTGATTTGTCGCACCCCTGCCAGATTGTCGCTGACCTGTTGACGATAGCCGAGCATGGCAAATCGTTGCCGGGGCTTGAGCTTGCATGGCTTGGCGATGGTAACAATGTGCTCAATTCCATCGTTGAGGCTGCGGGATTGTTCAAGTTCAACGTGCGGATTGCCGTGCCGCAGGGTTATGAAAGCGACGATAGCTTTATCGAAAGCGCGCGCGCAGCGGGTGCGAACGTTACGTTAACGCGCAACGCTGCCGAGGCGGTAAGCGGCGCAGACGTGATTGTCACCGATACCTGGGTATCGATGGGACAAGAGCACGCCCACAACAAAATAGCGGCGATGATGCCCTATCAGGTGAATGAGCAGCTTATGGCTATGGCCAAGGCCGATGCCAAATTTTTGCACTGCCTGCCTGCGCATCGTGGTGAGGAAGTTACGGATGCCGTGATTGATGGACCGCAGTCGGTCATCTGGGACGAAGCCGAAAACCGGCTACACGCGCAAAAATCGATCTTACGCTGGTGTTTTGGCCAAATTTAATGGCTGGGCAGTCCGAAACTTTTTGTAATCAGCCTTTGCGCTTTTCCATTCCGAATCGTGACGCGCGGGGACGGTTGGTGCGGCTTGACGAGGTGTTGGCTGAAATATTGGCCGCGCATGCTTATCCGCCGATCATTGAGAAAACGCTCGCAGAAGCACTGGTTCTCACGGCATTGCTGGGCGCTTCGCTAAAGGAAAAAGGCAGCCAGCTGACATTGCAGACGCAAACCGAAACGGGTGCCATTCGTTTGCTGGCATGCGATTATAAGGACGGTGCATTGCGCGGATATGCGCAGTTTGATCCAGCGACCGTCGCTGCGCTGCCGGACGATGCCACATTATTTGGTATCTTCGGTAAAGGCTATCTTGCCATTACGTTCGACCGGATGAAGCCAGCGATTGAAGGCGGTGGCCGGTACCAAGGTATCGTACCGCTTGAGGGCGATACGCTGGCCGATGCCGCCGCGAACTATTTCGTGCAGTCCGAACAAATACCGACGCTTATTCGCGTTGCCGTCGACCATGTGAACGGCCGCTGTGTGGCAGGCGGGCTGCTCGTCCAGCATCTGCCTGAGGGCGAAGAAGGCCGCGAACGCCTGCATGTTCGGCTTGACCATCCGGAATGGGAGCATGTGGAAATCATTGCCTCCACGATCGCCCGCGCCGAACTTGCCGATCCGACATTGCCACTCGAAGAGATTGTCTGGCGCTTGTTCCACGAGGAACAGGAAGTGCGTATTGAACAAGGCGACCCGCTGTCCAAGGGCTGTCGCTGCGACCCGGTGCATATTCGCGATGTCATCTCAAAATTTCCGGCAGAAGACCGGGCTGACATGGCCGATGATGCCGGGGATATCGTTGTTGATTGCGAATTTTGCTCGCGCCGTTTTCCGGTGAGTTTGGCAAGCTTCAACAACTGATCGAAATGCGTGGACCAATCCGGTCACGTATCGTTCACCGCCCACATTCTATCATGCGAAATGCAGCATTTTGTGATATGTCTCGGCAATAAACGGGCCGCTTCAACGAAAATGGCTGGTTTCTGGATTGACACTTATGACATTAAAACACGCCCAATATTGCCTGGCTGGTACCATTTTACTGTCGCTGGCTTCAGCCACAATTGCGTTTACGCCAGCACATGATCTGTCATTATTGAACACGCTGGAACGCGGGCAATGGACTTTGCGGGCAGTTGGGGCCGAGGCACCATTAACAAAGATATGTCTTGGAAACCCAGAGGTGCTTACCCAAATCCAGCATTCAGGTGTAGCCTGTGAGCGGTATGTTGTCCGTTCAACCGAGAATTCGGTGACGGTCAGCTACACCTGCAAAGGTCAGGGACAAGGTCTGACGACGATCCGTAAAGAATCCAACCGGATCATCCACATTCAGTCGCAGGGCATTCGCAATAATGCGCCGTTTTCGTTTTCGGTCGAAGGCCGAAGGACTGGCCCTTGCTAGGCCAATCGCCGTCGTCGCGGCGTTCATAAAATATTTACCATGTTCGCGTTAAAGGGATGCGTGTCTTTTAGGAGATACGCTTTCCTCCCTAGTTGGCTGCAAAGCCATAACTGGGCCGCCGCTGTACAGCTGGGCGGCCCAATTTTTATCAGAACGCGGCGATGCCCGTGATAGCGCGCCCGAGAATCAAAGCGTGGACGTCGTGCGCACCTTCGTAGGTGTTAACCGTTTCGAGGTTCGCCATGTGGCGCATGACTTGATATTCCTCGCTGATGCCGTTGCCGCCATGCATATCGCGCGCGGCGCGGGCGATATCGAGCGCTTTGCCGACATTGTTGCGCTTCACGATCGAAATCATGTCGGGCGCCAACTGGCCTTCGTCCATAAGCCGTCCGACGCGCAACGATGCCTGAAGCCCAAGCGCGATGTCGGTCATCATATCGGCCAGCTTCTTTTGATAGAGCTGGTTGGCGGCGAGCGGCTTGCCAAATTGATGGCGATCAAGGCCATATTGGCGCGCCGCATGCATGCAGAATTCTGCCGCCCCCAATGCGCCCCAGCTGATGCCATAGCGCGCACGGTTGAGGCAACCAAACGGACCTTTCAGGCCTTGCACGTCGGGCAAAAGCGCGTCTTCACCAACCTCGACATTATCCATTATGATCATGCCCGTGGTTGATGCCCGCAGCGACAATTTGCCTTGAATTTTTGGCGCGGACAGCCCTTTCATGCCCTTTTCCAGCACAAAGCCGCGAATGCCGCCGCCATGCGCTTCTGATTTTGCCCAGACGACAAAGACGTCGGCAAAGGGTGCGTTTGAAATCCACGTTTTCGAACCGTTGATGACATATCCGCCATCAACTTTTTTGGCAAAGGTGCGCATGCCCGCAGGATCGGACCCGGCGTCCGGCTCAGTCAATCCAAAGCAGCCAATCAGCGTTCCTGCCGCAAGTCCGGGCAGATATTTGCGGCGCTGTTCTTCGGAACCATATGCATAGATCGGATGCATCACGAGCGACGATTGAACCGACGCCATCGACCGATAGCCAGAATCGACGCGCTCAATCTCACGCGCAATCAAGCCATAGGCGACATAAGACGCGCCAGCGCCGCCATATTCTTCCGGAATCGTTGCGCCAAGCAAACCCGTTTGGCCCATCAGCGGAAATAATTCGGGCGCATCACATTCGGTCCGGTACGCGTCAATCACGCGCGGCTGCAATTCGCTTTGCGCAAAGGCATGTGCCGTATCGCGGATCATGCGTTCATCTTCGGTAAGTTGCGCATCCAGACGGAAGGGGTCGGACCAATCAAATGCTGCCAATTCGGCCATAAGGTTTCTCCAATGATGCGTGGTCGCTAAACTTTTTGTGTGCTGCGGGCAAGCTGGCAAAATGTTTGGAACCCGTCTATTCGCCTTGCAATCAATTGGGAGATAGCGGTGAAGCTGGCAGCAGATGTAGAGACGATTTTGGCGCACCTCGGAACACACATTTCGGGGGATATGGCGTCATACTCGCCCGTCGATGGCAGCAATATCGGATCGGTGCCAACCGCCTCCGCTTCCGATATTGATGTGGCGTGCGCAAATGCCACCGCTGCCTTTCACAATTGGCGCGCTGTCCCCGCGCCGCGTCGTGGAGAGCTCGTCCGCCTGTTCGGCAATGCCTTACGCGAGGATAAGGAGAAGCTGGCGCGCCTTGTCACCATCGAATGTGGGAAGCCCTTGTCTGAGGGCATGGGCGAAGTGCAGGAGATGATTGACATTTGCGACTTCGCCGTCGGCTTATCGCGCCAGCTTCATGGTCTTACCATCGCCAGCGAACGTCCCGGCCACCGCATGATGGAACAATGGCATCCACTTGGTCCGGTTCTGGTCATTTCTGCGTTCAATTTCCCGGTCGCCGTTTGGGCGTGGAATGCGGCGTTGGCACTTGTGTGCGGTAATAGCGTTATTTGGAAACCGTCGGAGAAAACCCCGCTGACTTCAGTGGCCGTTCAAGCCATTTTTGAACGTGCGGTGACCGCATTTGGCGATGCTCCAGCGCATGTATCTCAAGTGGTGCACGGCGGACGCGACGTTGGGGCGGCTTTGGTCGCGGACCCGCGCGTCGCGCTCATCTCTGCCACCGGCAGCACGCAAATGGGCCGCAAAGTCGGACAGGTTGCGGCCGCGCGTTTTGCCAAGACGATATTGGAACTTGGAGGCAATAACGCCGCGATCATTAGCGACAAGGCCGACCTTGCATTGGCATTACGCGGCGTCTTGTTCTCCGCGTTCGGCACAAGCGGGCAGCGGTGCACGAGCCTGCGCCGCGTCTTTGTGCATGATGCGATCTATGACAATTTTGTAGAGGCATTGAAGGCCGCCAGCACATCGATGGCGGTTGGTGACCCGCTCGACAGCAGCAACCTTGCAGGACCCCTTATTGACGAAGCTGCACATGACGGCATGCAAGTCGCCCTTAATGAAGCGCGCGCGCTTGGCGCAAATATCACGGGCGGTGATCGGATGGACTTGGCAGGCGTCTATGTCCGGCCTGCGCTCGTCGAGATGCCCACCCACAACGGCCCGGCATTGCGCGAAACCTTCGCGCCGATACTCTACATCTTCCGCTATCACGATTTGGCGCACGCAATCACGCTTCAAAACAGCGTCGGCGCGGGGCTTTCGTCGTCAATATTTTCGACAGACATACGCGAGTGCGAGCGATTCCTGTCTGCCGAGGGTAGCGACTGCGGCATCGCCAATGTCAATATCGGCACATCGGGCGCTGAAATCGGTGGGGCCTTTGGCGGCGAAAAGGAAACGGGCGGTGGTCGCGAATCCGGTTCCGACGCTTGGAAAGCCTATATGCGCCGCGCGACGAACACGATTAATTATTCGAACGAACTGCCGCTTGCGCAAGGGGTGACTTTCGACCTAGGCTAACGCCTGAGGAGAGCGAAAATGCATGTCGATAGATTGCCACCGGTGAAAGCGACGCTGCAGCCGAGCAACCACCCCTATCTTAATGGTGCGTGGACGCCGCAGCATGAAGAGGTCACGGCAACGGACCTTGAGGTGATCGAAGGCAGCATTCCGGACGATATTGACGGCGTCTATTTGCGCAACACCGAAAACCAGATCCATCAGCCGCTTGGGCGTTACCATCCCTTTGATGGCGACGGCATGATCCACCAGATTGATTTTTCGGGTGGCAAGGCAAGCTATCGCAATCGCTTTGTGCGCACCCGCTGTTTTCAGGCGGAGCAGGACGCTGGCGGCTCGCTCTGGGGCGGGTTGATGGACAAGGTCAGCGTGTCGAAACGCCCCGGCTTTGGGGCACATGGCAGCCTGAAGGATTCATCAAGCACCGACATCATTGTGCATGCTGGCAAGGCTGTGTCCACTTTCTACCAGTGCGGGGAAGGCTATGTGCTCGACCCCGAAACACTGGAGCAGGAGGGCGTTGCGTCCTGGGTGCCGCTGGACGGCATTTCGGCGCATCCCAAAGTCGATGAACGCACCGGCGAGCTGCTGTTTTTCAACTACTCCAAACATGCGCCATATATGCATTATGGCGTGGTCGACCGCAGCGGAAAGCTTGCGCATTATGTGCCCATCCCGCTACCCGGGCCGCGGTTGCCGCATGACATGATGTTCACCGAAAACTGGTCAATATTGTGCGACTTTCCTTTGTTCTGGGATGAGGAGCTGTTGAAGCGTGATGTCCATGTGACGCGGCTGCACGAAGGGCTGCCATCGCGTTTCGCGCTCATTCCACGTTATGGCCAACCCGAAGATATCCGCTGGTTTGAAGCGGACCCGACTTTTGTCCTGCACTTCATCAATGCCTATGAGGAAGGGGACGAGGTCATCCTCGACGGCTATTTCGAAGAAGACCCTTATCCGCCACCGATCGAAAATGCCGACGGCTATGGGCATATGATGGCCTATGTCGACGAACATAGCTTTAAGCCCAAGCTGCACCGTTGGCGCTTCAACTTGAAGGATGGCACCACACGCGAGGAGCGGTTGGATGACCGGATTTTAGAGTTTGGCATGATGAACCAACGCTATTTGGGACTGCCCTATCGTTATGCCTATAGCACGACGTCAAAGCCGGGCTGGTTCCTCTTCACAGGCTTCGTCAAACATGATTTGGTCACGGGCGAGTCTTGGGAAGTCCAGCTGACCGATGGTCGCTATGCCAGCGAAGCGCCCTTCGCCCCGCGTGTCGGCGCCACAGACGAAGACGATGGGTATCTTGTCAGCTTTGTGACCGACGAAAACCGTGGAACGTCAGAATGCATCCTGATCGACTGCAAACGCTTTGATGATGGGCCGGTGTGCAGAATCGCCCTGCCACATAAGATTAGCAGTGGAACCCACGCGCATTGGGCCGACCGAACCGTCCTGTGACAGTTGCATATTGCGCGGCCACCACACCCAAGGAAATCCGTGCCTCTTCCCGGCCTTGCTTGGTCGCCAAGTAAACAGTACTAATATTTAATATTAGAAAAAACTGTTGCTGTGATTCAACGGCGCAATCCGATTGCCGCACCAGCTTTTAGTCTGACATAGGGCCGCGATAACGAAAATTGGTGGATATTATGAAGAGCACAGCACGGGCGGTTGTAATTGGTGGTGGCGTTGTCGGCGTAAGCACGTTGTACCATCTTGCCAAAATGGGGTGGAGCGATGTCGTGTTGCTTGAGCGCAAGGAGTTAACCTCCGGCTCAACCTGGCATGCCGCGGGCCTTTTACCGCTTTTCAACCTGAGCTATTCCGTCGGCAAGCTGCATCAATATTCGGTAGGATTATATCCGACGCTTGAGGAAGAAACCGGCCTGCATGCCGGTTTTTCGCAAGTCACGAACATCCGGCTCGCGACCACCAAAGACCGGATGGATGAATATAATTATTATGCGGGCGTTGCGCGTACCATTGGCGTCGATGTCAACTTCCTGAGCCCCGACGACGTCAAAGATATTTGGCCGCTTGCCGACATGGACGGCGTCATTGGCGCGATCCAGCATCCCGATGACGGTTATATCCAGCCAGCCGATCTCACGCAGGCATTGGCCAAGGGCGCGCGGCAGCGCGGCGCGACCATTTATCGCAACACAACGGTCACCGCGATCACGCAGCAGCCCAATGGCGAGTGGCTTATCTCGACGGATCAGGGCGATATCACGTGCGAGCATGTCGTCTCCTGCTCCGGCAATTTCGCGCGTCAGACAGGCGCAATGGTGGGCCTCGATATCCCCGTGATCCCTGTCGAGCATCAGTATATCGTGACTGAGCAGCATCCGGACATCATGGCGCGCAAAAAGGCTGGTTTGCCTGAAATGGGCGTCCTGCGCGAATCCGACGCAAGCTATTATATGCGTGAGGAAGCGGGCGGGCTGTTGTTGGGGCCATATGAATTGGGTGCGCCGGCCTGCTATGTGGATGGCCCTTCGGCAACCAGCGAATATGAACTCTTCCCTGACGCGCTTGAACGGCTCGAGCCCTATATTCTTGCCGCAATGAAGCGCGTGCCCGCCTTTGGCGAGGTTGGCATCAAGCGCGTGTATAATGGCGCAATCGCTTATACGCCCGACGGGTCGCCTATTGTCGGGCCTGCATGGGGCCTGAAAAACTTCTGGCTCAACGAAGGCCACAGTTTTGGCGTTACCGCCGCAGGTGGCGCAGGTTGGCAATTGGCACATTGGATTGTCGATGGTGAACCAACGATCGACATGATGGGCGTCGATCCGCGCCGCTTTGGCGATTATGCCGGCCGCGGCTTCTTGATTGAGAAAAACGAAGAAGCTTATGCCAAGGTCTTCACCGTGCATTATCCCGATGAAGAACGCGAAGCGGGACGCGCATTGCGGCGCACCCCTTGCTATGACCGGATGAAGGCGCTGGGCGCGGTGTTTGGCAGTGTGTTTGGCTGGGAACGCCCCAACTGGTTCGCGCCTGAGGGCTATGTGCTAAGTGAGGCCGATCTCGACAAGCCCGACGTGCTTTTGAACGACAATCATCCTGTCGTTGCCGATCAACCCATTCGCGAAAAATGGTCGTTCCGTCGGTCCAACTATTTCGAACATGTCGGCAATGAGTGTCGCCACGTGCACGAAAAAGTCGGCATTCAGGATATGAGCGCATTTGCCAAATGCGAGATATCAGGCCCGGGTGCGGAAGGCTGGCTCGACCAGTTGCTAACAAATGCGGTGCCGAAAAAGGTCGGACGTGTAACCTTGTCCTATCTGCTGACCAACAAGGGCGGCGTGCGCAGTGAGTTCACCGTCTATAAGGTCGCACCGCAGCGTTATTATCTTGTCTCGGCTGGCGCATATGAGCGGCATGACCATGACTATTTGAAAAAGGCCCTGCCGCGCGATGGATCCGTTAGCTTTGAACGGCTGACAACGGCTATGGGCGTGCTCGTTCTGGCGGGCCCGCGTTCGCGCGATGTGTTGGCGAAGCTTACGGATGCCGACCTGTCCAATGAAGCCTTCCCATGGTTGACGGGCAAGAAAATGAGCATTGGTCTGGCACAGGTCGATGCGCTGCGGGTCAATTTCATCGGTGAACTTGGTTGGGAAATCCATCATCCGATCGAAATGCAAAATTATATTTTCGACCGGTTGATGGAGGCTGGCGCCGAGTTTGAGATTAAGCCGTTCGGTATACGCGCGATGACGTCAATGGCGCTCGAAAAAAGCTACAAGCTGATCCCGCGTGAATTGTCGGTTGAATATTCGGCGTTTGAAAGCGGGTTGGACCGCTTTGTCAGCCTGAAGAAACCAACCTTTCATGGCCGCGATGCATTGCTTGCATGGCAGGAACGGGGCGGTGCCAATACGCTTGTGACGATGGAAGTGCATAATGTAACCGATGCCGATGCTCGCGGGTCTGAGCCGATTTATCATGGCGATGATGTCGTTGGCCGGGTGACGTCTGGCGGTTATGGTTGGCGCGTGGGCAAGTCGCTTGCGCTTGCGATGGTCCGGCCTGATTTGGCGCAGATAGGCGCAGAGTTTGAAATCGCTATCTTGGGCGTTCGCCATAAGGCGACGATCATTGCGGACTCGCCGTTCGACCCTGAAAATAATGCACTGAAGAGCTAAGCCGATGTCTCGTTTCGCCCCCATCGCAGACTTGCTTGCGCAGGATCGCAAGGGCCATACCTTGCCGCGCGAATTATATGTCAGCGAAGACGCTTTCGAATTTGATGCGCAGGTCATGCTAAAGTCGGTTTGGCTTTACGCCTGTACCGTCGCGCATGTGAAAAATCCCGGTGATTTCTTCGTGTTCGAACTGGCGCAGAATTCGGTCGTCATTGTGCGTGGCCGCGACATGCAAGTGCGCGCATTTTGGAACAGCTGCCGACATCGCGGGGCCAAAATCTGCCTGGAACAGCGCGGACGGGCGCCGCGTTTAATGTGTCCCTATCATCAATGGACATACGGTCTTGATGGTCAGCTGCTTGCCGCGCGCAGCATGGCGGAGGATTTTGACAAGGCAGATCATGGGCTTTCGTCGGTGGCGTTGGAAAATGTCGGCGGACTTATTTTCGTCTGCTTGGGCGACAATCCGCCGCCGATTGACCGCGTAAAGGCCGACATATCCGAACAGATTTCGGTATATGATCTCGAAAAGCTAAAGGTCGTTGTTCAGGACAATTATATCGAAGACGCCAACTGGAAATTGGTGATGGAGAATAATCGCGAATGTTACCATTGCGACGTTGGTCATCCTGAACTGATTAGTGTGCTTGGAACAACAGGCTTTGGTAAAGATGCGCCCGATAATGCGGCGAAGCATGAAGAGTGGAAAACGCTCGGCATTGACCACGACCTGATCGAATTTCCGGGTGGCTGGTGGCACCGGGTCGCGCGGTTGGCGCTGGCTAATGGTGCGGTTACGCAATCGATAGATGGCAAGCTTGCGTGTCAAAAATTGATCGGGCCATTTACTGCGCCTGAAACGTCCAGCCTGTCTGTTTGGACTCAACCCAATAGCTGGCACCATTTCTGCTGTGACCATGTTGTGACATTTTCACTGACACCGATTTCGCCGGACAAGACATTGCTGCGCACCAGTTGGCTGGTGCACGAAGATGCGGTTGAGGGCGTCGATTACGATCCCGATCATTTGGCCGCATTGTGGCGCAAAACAAACGAGCAAGACGGGCATTTCTCTGCGATCAACCATCGCGGGATCGCCAGCGATGGCTATATTCAGGGGCCTTATGCCGTGGAAGAAAAGCTGGTCGACGACTTTAAGAGTTTCTATGTGAGCCGCGCTACAGCTGCGCTTGAGAAAATATCATGACCCACCACAGTGCTTTCAGTCTCTTCGCCAAAGCGCTTGGCGGACATCAGGATTGGCCCGAACAATGGCCCGATGCTGCACCAAAACCGGCGTATGATGCCATCATTGTCGGCGGTGGCGGGCATGGGCTAGGCGCGGCATATTATCTCGCCAAAAAATATGGGATTACCAACGTCGCCGTGCTCGAAAAAGGCTGGATCGGCGGCGGCAATACCGGGCGTAACACAACGATCATCCGGTCAAACTATCTCTACGATGAAAGCGCGCATCTTTATGATCATGCGGTGAAGCTGTGGGATGGTTTGAGCCAGGAACTTAACTACAACGTCATGTATTCGAAGCGCGGCGTCATGATGCTCGCGCACAATGTGCATGATGTGCAGAGCCTGCAACGGCATATCAATGCCAACCGGCTGAACGGTGTCGACAATGAATGGCTGACACCGCAGCAGGCGAAAGATTATTGCCCGCCCTTGAACATTTCGCCAGACGCGCGGCATCCGGTATTGGGTGCGGCGTTGCAACGGCGCGGCGGGACGGCACGGCACGATTCGGTGGCGTGGGGCTATGCGCGGGCTGCGGCGGCTTTGGGCGTTGATATCATCCAGAATTGCGCCGTAACGGCTATCCGGCGCGGTGCCGATGGTGCGGTTGAGGGCGTTGAAACCACCCGCGGGCCTATCGCGACAAAGCGTATTGGCGTGTCGGCGGCGGGCAATACGTCTGTCGTTATGCAGATGGCCGGTTTGGACTTTCCGTTGGAAAGCTACCCCTTGCAGGCACTGGTTTCAGAGCCCGTCAAACCGACTTTCCCTTGTGTCGTTATGTCGAACACAGTCCATGCCTATATGAGCCAGTCGGACAAAGGCGAATTGGTCATTGGCGCAGGTACCGACCAATATGTGAGCTACTCGCAACGCGGTGCGCTCCACATTATCGAACATACGCTTGCCGCGATTTGTGAGATTTTTCCGATTTACAGGCGGATGCGGATGTTGCGCACGTGGGGCGGGATTGTCGACGTGACACCCGACCGCTCACCGATATTGGGCAAGACCCCGGTCCAGGGGCTATATGTTAATTGCGGCTGGGGCACTGGCGGCTTTAAGGCGACGCCCGGGGCCGGAGATTTGCTGGCCTACACCATGGCGAAGGACGAGCCGCATCGCATCAACGCGCCCTTCAATCTCGACCGCTTCCGCAATGGACGGTTGATCGACGAAGCAGCAGCAGCGGCGGTGGCACACTAATGATCTTAATTCACTGCCCTTATTGTGACGAGAAACGTCCTGAAATCGAATTTGCCAATGCCGGGCAGGCGCATGTTGCCCGCCCATTGGACCCGTCAAGCCAGAGCGACGAAGAATGGGAAGCCTATCTTTTCATTCGCGCCAATCCGCGTGGGCGGCACCACGAACGCTGGCGGCATGTGCATGGCTGCGGCCGCTTTTTCAACGCCGTACGCGACACAGTGACCGACAAATTTGAAACGACTTACAAGGCTGGGGAGCCGCGGCGATGAGCGGATATCGTCTCGAAAATGGCGGGCGCGTTGATCGCAACCGACCTGTGGAATTCAGCTTTGATGGACATTCCTATCAAGGTTTCGCTGGCGACACTTTGGCGTCAGCCTTGCTTGCCAATGGTATCAGCCTGTTCGGCCGATCATTCAAATATCACCGCCCGCGCGGCATTATGGCAGCGGGCAGTGAGGAGCCAAACGCGCTCATATCGGTGGATCGCGGGGCAGGTCGCTTCACGCCCAATCTGCGTGCAACCGGTGTTGAGATTCATGCTGGGCTCAACGCCTTCAGTCAAAATCGCTGGCCGTCGCTGAAGCGCGATTTTGGCGCGATAAATGACCGGCTGGGCATGTTTTTCCCTGCGGGTTTTTACAATAAAACCTTCATGTGGCCGCGCTCTTTTTGGGAAAAACTGTATGAACCAGCGATCCGCAAGATGGCTGGACTTGGCGATGCGCCGACCCAAGAAGACCCCGACATTTATGCATCCACTTATGCCCATTGCGACCTGTTGATCGTTGGCGCAGGACCCGCCGGAATTGATGCCGCGTTGGAAGCGATGGGTTCGAACAAGCGGATATTCCTGATCGATGAACAGGATGAACTTGGCGGCGGTGCTCTTGCTGATCCGGCTCTATGGCCGTGGCTGGAACGCAGTCGCAAAGCGCTCATCGATGCGCCCAATGTCACGATACTCACCCGCACCACGGCGTTCGGCTATTATCACGACAACTTCATTGGCGCGGTGCAGCGTTTGACCGATCACATGCCGGACAATTCGGACAGCCCACGCGAAAAATTATGGCGCGTGCGGGCCGGTGAAGTGGTCCTTGCGCAAGGTGCGATTGAACGGCCGCTCGTTTTTGACGGCAACGACACGCCCGGCGTGATGCTGTCGTCCGCCGCAAAGGTTTTCGCCAATCGCTACGGCGTTGCGGTCGGCACGTCGGTCGCATTGATGACCGCGCATGACAGCGGCTGGCATGATGTCTTCGCCTTGGCAAAAGCGGGTGTCGGTATAAAAGCGATCATCGATGTGCGCACCGAGGTGTCACCTGCGCTGCTGGACGAGGCCGACCGACTTGGCATCGCCGTGCACCTCAACCATAGCGTCACTGGCGTAAATGGCCGGCACCGCGTCACATCCATCCAGATCTGCAATAATGCCGATTATGTCGGCGTGCGCATCGATTGCGATACGCTGTTGATGGCTGGTGGCTGGACGCCGAGCGTGCATTTATGGTCGCACAGCAAAGGATCGCTTGCATGGCGCGATGACATCGGCGCCTATGTTCCCGATCAACCCAACGAAAATGTACGCTGTGTCGGGGCATGTTCAGGCGGCTGGGATTTTGGCAGCGGCGCGATTGTTGATGTGTTGCCAACGCCTAAGGACCAAAGTCGGATAAAAGCCTTTGTCGATTTCCAGAATGATGTCACGGCAAAGGATATCAAGCTGGCGGTGCGTGAGGGCTTTCGCTCGATCGAGCATATCAAGCGCTACACAACCAACGGCATGGCAACGGATCAGGGCAAGACATCGAACCTCAATGGCTTGCAGATTGCATCAACAGCGCTTGCCAAGCCGGTGACCGATATTGGTCTGACAAGCTTTCGCCCGCCATATACGCCGCAGACTTTCGGTGCGTTCGCGGGTCATGCAAAGGGCGCATTGTTCCAACCGACACGGACGACCAATATCGACAGCTGGGCCGCCGAAAATGGCGCTGTGTTTGAACTGGTCGCACAGTGGCGGCGCGCGCGTTATTTCCCCAAAATGGGCGAGGACATGCACGCGGCGGTGAACCGCGAATGCGTTGCGGTGCGGTCGTCAGTCGGCATTTTTGATGCGTCGACCTTGGGCAAGATTGAAGTCGTTGGCCCCGATGCCGCCGAATTCCTGAACCGCATGTATACTAACCCATGGAAAGCGCTTGAGCCAGGGCGGTGCCGCTATGGGCTGCTGTTGAAAGAGGATGGCTTCATCACCGATGACGGCGTTTCGGCGCGGTTGGCACCCGACCGGTTCCATCTGACCACCACGACTGGTGGTGCCGCCCGTGTGCTGAATATGATGGAGGATTATCTCCAGACAGAATGGCCTGACCTTGACGTCTGGTTGACCAGCACGACCGAGCAATATGCGGTTATTGCGCTGCAAGGTCCGAATGCGCGCAAATTGTTGGAACCACTGGTCGAGGGCATTGACCTGTCCGCCGATGCTTTCCCGCATATGGCCATTCGCGAAGGCACAATCTGCGGCATTCCAACGCGCCTGTTCCGGGTGAGCTTCACGGGCGAACTTGGTTTCGAAATCAACGTGCCGAC
>JBEDET010000031.1:0-26746 GCA_041175505.1 Pseudomonadota bacterium | reverse complement strand
CCTGCGTAAACCCGACCTGCACAAAGGCCTGATAGTTTTTATAGTCGTAATAGAAAGCGGCGACATTGAACGTCGTCCCTCGCGCCAGCGTGGTTTTCAGACCAACTTCAAAATCGTTCAACGTCTCCGGCTGATACGCCAGATTGTTCAGCGTATCGACCAGCTGTGACGGGAACGGTGTTCCGGTCGAAAAAGTGAATCCGCCCGATTTTGAACCACGGTTATAGCTAGCGTAAACCAAAACATTGTCGCTCGGCTTATAGTCAACCTCTGCACGCGCGGTGACGCCGCTGAAATTGGGCGAGGCGGCATCTGGCGTAATGGTCACGCCAGATGTGCCGGATCCATAGGTCCATGTCCCGGGCGTGTTGGTTCCCGTTAGGTCAGTGTAGGATATGCCATTTGGTCCAAAGCGAAGCGAAAGCGCGTAGAGCGGCAACGTGTGCACCGCGGCGTAATCCCCAACCTTGTGGTCATGCCAATAGCGCAAGCCACCAATCAGCTTAACCTGATCACTCACTTCATATTCATTCTGGGCAAAGATGGCGTAAGACGTCGTCTTCTGCGTGAAATTCACGCTGGGGTCATAGCCCGCGAACGGCGTTGCGTACTTCGCCTTGTACTTCCCATCGATAACCATACCAAAGGCGCCGACCGTCAGGAAATTGCGGTCAGATGTCTTGGAAAGCCGCAATTCCTGCGAATATTGGTTCACGTTCGCATCTTGGAAGAACACGGTGCCTGATCCGTAACATGTCAGCGACGTGTTTGGCGCAGGGCATGGCGCGGTTGCTGCTGGCGTGACATTTTCAACATATGGGATTTCGGGCGGACCATTGCCGCTTTCGATGTAGAATTTGTCGACATGCTGATAATCGGAAATTGAGGTCACATCGAAGCCGCCAACTTCAGCATCAATCCGAAGCGTGCTGCCAAACAGCTTTCGGTCGACATAAGCATCGCCCGTACCAGCCGTCTTCCATGGGCTGCCGCCCTGCGACGCTGCGATTTCCGGATTGAAATAGCCATTGCCAGCCGTCCCGGTCACGCCCCAATAAGAACATGTCGCGGCCGGCGCGAGGAACTCGCCCTGAAACTGCGCATTGGGGCAGGCAGGGCCATAATTATACACCCCGGCCTGACGTTCCTTGTCCGCCTGCGAATAACGCAGCGTCAGCTTCGCCTTAAATGCAGAGCTGGGATGATAGTCGAAGATTCCCCGCAAAGCCCAGTGGTTGTTCGCCCCCCGGTCCTTCTCTCCCGGAGTGATGTTCTGCATATAACCATCGTCACGATCAAAAATGCCGGAAACGCGAGCGCTCAAAACATCGCTCAATGGTCCCGACATGGCTCCTTCAACCTGCGTCTGGTTGTAACGACCATAAGTTAGGCGGACATAGCCGTCCAAGACGTCAGTCGGTTGGCTGGAAATAAATTGCACGGCGCCGCCGGTGGCGTTCCGCCCGAAAAGCGTCCCTTGTGGACCGCGCAAAGCTTCCACCCGTGCCAGATCGAAGATCGGGAAACTCGCCGTTGTGATCGAACTGGCGTAGGAATCATCCTGATAGACGGCGACGGGCGGCTCTTGCTGGTC
Organism: Pseudomonadota bacterium; assembly: GCA_041175505.1. Classification (GTDB taxonomy): domain Bacteria; phylum Pseudomonadota; class Alphaproteobacteria; order Sphingomonadales; family Sphingomonadaceae; genus Sphingorhabdus_B. The sequence continues at coordinate 25,152 of JBEDET010000031.1, read as the reverse complement.
CCCATAGTCATTCTGCGACACACCGCGCATATTGAAGACAACCTGCGACGAAGAATACGCATTATATTTCAGGTTCGGGATCGCCGAAACAACGTCCGTCGCGTTTGTGATATTGCGGTTATCAAGGTCGTCCTTGCTCAACACCGAAATTGCGATGCCGATGTCTTGCAACTTTTGTTCGCGCTTTTGCGCCGTAACAATAATTTCGGTGCCATCAGCGTCCTCTACGACTGGCGCAGGCATTGTCTGAGCAGCAGCCACCTGCGCCGTTGCCAACGCAACCGATAGAGCCGAACCGGCAAACAAGAACCGCCCAAGCTGAGCCGCGCGAAATGAATCGTTCATCAAAAATCCCCCCGTTGTAAGCTACACGCTGCAGTTATCTTTCGCCTGTCAGCGTCAATTTTCTCCTTAATTAAGCATGATAAGCATAATGTTAGTGAGTGCAAGCCGCCAGCTTTGGCCTGCGACAATTTCAACCCTGCCTGCCGGACCAGGCGCACAGTGGTGCGGATGAGCTCGCTTATCCGTTTTTACGCGCAGCATAGCTGTGGAGCTTGGGAATTGTCGTCATTTAACCCGGCCACATCCCTTTTAGGATTCACTAAAGCGATGCATTTCCGAAATTTGTGGATGACTGTTCTAATTAGACTTAGTGCCGCCTGCAGCAGCAAAGGCGCTATCGCCTAAAGCATTGAAAAACTGGAGCGGGCGAAAGGATTCGAACCCTCGACCCCAACCTTGGCAAGATTCGGCTCTATGAAATTTTGTTTTTAGATAAGATTGGTATTTGACCTCTAGAAAATCCGAACACGATCCGAACATTTTCAGCGCGATTTGCTCAGGAGGCCTTTGTAAGGCGTTTATCGCTTATCTTGTATCGCCAATATCATTGCTGACCGTGGCCTCAAGCAGGCTAATCAGTAATGCTGCTTGCGGTCCAAGATGTGGGTCCTTTGCAATCCAGTATTCTTCATTAGAATGCGACCGTTCGCTGATGCCGCCACGGCTAATGGTTATGCTGGGAATCCCCAGCGACATGGGCAGATTTGCATCGGTGGATGAGGCGTTCCGGCTCGGTTCGACGCCCAAAGAAGAAAGAGCCGCTTCAGCATTGGAGACCAACGGGGCGGCGGCGGCATTTGTGCCTGCCGGGCGCTTTCCAAGATCCTTGATCTCGACTGCCAACAGCCCGCCTTGTTTCTTACCAGCATTGTCGCTGGCAAGCGTTGCACCAATTGCCGATCGCAGGATCGCATCTAGAGCAGCTAGACGGTTGGCATCCGACGATCGCAGATCGATTTCGAACGCGCTGTCAGTTGGTATGACGTTGATGCCAAGGCCACCTTCCAACAATGCAACCGAGTAGGTTGCCTTTGTACCCGAGGCTGTAACGGGTTCGGCGCGGTCGAGAAAACGGGCTATTGCCCGCGCCGTGGCGTGGTGCGGATTGACGGTCCCAAATGCACCATAGCTGTGGCCGCCGGGACCAGTAAATTTCACGCGATAGCGGTTTGACCCAACTGCTGTGTCGATCAGCCGTCCCATCTCTCCGCCATCAATCGCAATCACGCTGCCAATCCCGTGGTTGGGCTGCGCAAAGATATGGCGCATGCCGCGTAAGTCGCCGGTACCTTCCTCGCCGACTGTCCCGACCAGCAGGATGTCCCGTTCGGTGCTAATGCCATGCCGTTCCAGAGCACGCGCAACCAACAAAAGCGATACCAGACCGCGTGAATTGTCGCCAATGCCCGGGGCCGTGAAACGGTCACCGTCCCGTTTTACCGTCACGTCCACGTCTTTGGCAAAAACGGTATCGAGATGGGCAGCCAGCATGAGGGCGGGTCCGGCGGCAGTGCCTTTACGCCGCGCGATCACATTCCCAACTGCGTCAATTCGAACGTCGAGCCCACCAATTTCACGCAACATGCGGGCAAAAGCCAGCCCGCGCTTTTCCTCTTCGAACGGCGGGGCCGGTATTTCGGTGAGTTCGATGAGCCGCTGGATGGCCCAATCGCTTTCAAGCTCAACTATCGTTGCCATTGCCGCTGTGACGACCTTGCGCGACCGTAATTCTTTAAGAGCAGCTTCGGCCTTAACGGCGACTTGCAACGATGGTGCGCTGACAGCTGCGCCTAAAAGATGGGGAATGGCAAACGGAGCCATTTGGCCATTGTCGTGCCCAACCTCCGGTGCGTAGGCGATTTTCCAGTTGAGCGGCCTGACGGCACCCGCCTGCTTGTGTGCCGCGGCCAGAAAACCGTGCCCCCTGTCGAAACGCGTTTGGCCCTGTTTGTCTGCTTCCTCGTTGATGCGCAGGTTGGGATCGTTGCGATCAATATCTTCAGTGCCCAGTAGGATGGTGAGCGGCCGCTGAAACGCCTTTGCAGGCGCGACCAGTCCTGCCACATCGCCGCCCCAGCCATATGGGAAAGCCCCATCATCCGGCATCGTGTACCATCCCGAATTCGCAGCAACTGCAGCTTCCATACGGGGCGCATCGGCAAAGGCGACATAGCGATGAACGAACTGCCCACCGGCAGAATGACCATAAAGCGCATAGCCCCGTTGATCACCAGACACGCGGCAAACGATGTCGTCGAATAAAGGCTCGATCGCCGAGAAGGACCATTTCGCCTTAGGCGTTTTTCGGCCCTTCTCATCGACTATGTTACCAAGATTGTAAGAGCTGGTGGTGGGAAAATCCTTTCTGCCAAACGTCGGAACGACCACGATAAGATTGTGTTTTTCAGCGAGATCGCGCCATTCATCGCGATAACGGTCGCCGTCACGTTGCACGCCGTGCATGACGAAAACGATACGGCTATCGGCCCCAGCGGTTTGCGGCTTGTGCACGAAGACAGGCAGTTTAGGCCCTGCCCAGCCGGAAAAAACAATCTGCGACGATCCGGCCGAAAGCGGTGCGCAGTCTTTTGCCATAACTGGCGCAGCCACAAACGATGCCCCAAGGAGCGCAAAGACCGCTGCGGCGCGATAGGTGATGGTAAGGCTCATTAAAAACTCTCCGGATCGAACTGAGCAGCGCCCCTGCACATATGCGGGTGCATCACTCTTTAAGCGGCATAACCAGAGATGGTATCAAATTTTGAGCTAATACCTCCGCAGCAGCACGCACCGCTGCCGGGTCGGAGTTGTCTCCGACCTCGAAGGTATAGGCCGGAATGCCATATTTCGCGCTGAACCAATTCTTTGTCGTGCCCGAGCCGGGATTGGCATCGCGTGGCTCAATCTTGAACGGATATCCTGCAAAGGCGTTCTCCTTGCCCCCGAGCCACGCAGCAAGGAATGCCTTGCCTTGCGCATTTGCCTCATCACCCTGCACGTAAAAAAGGTTGCGGTTGGTGGAGTGGAAATCGAGCATCAAAACCGGCCGGACGTGTAGCGGCAAAGAAGCCAACCAATCATGGACAGCGCGCGTTTCAGGCTGCTTGAAAGTGCCCCAGTCGCGGTTGAGGTCTGTCCCACCTAGATTACCCCGCCAGTGCCCACGGGCCACGCCGTCGGGATTGAGTAACGGCACAACCAGAAACTGAAATTCTTTGCCGTTTATGGAGCCGTTGCGGACCAGCTCTGCAATCTTAAGTGAAAACGCATCCATTGCGAAGGCGCCCGACACTTCAGGTGGATGCTGCCTGCCGAGCAGCACCACAAGGCGCGGCGCATCAGCAGCGCCCAAACGAACGGCTTCGACGGGGCGGCTATCGTGTGATTGGCCAATTACAATCCGGCTGCCGCCGCCTCTTTTCGTAAGCTGACTAAGTACATTGTCGTAATGGGCACTCGTCAAAAGCGGCTGGCCACTGATGACACCTTCGCCCGGCGGGAGTGTAATTGATACCGAACTGGCGTCGTTGGCAACCACGACGGAAATCGCCGAAGGGTCGCCACGTCCGCGCCATTTGGGTGCATAACGGTGGCGTGCGCCAAGGTAACGTACATGCACCGTCAGATTCCCGCCTTCAGCCGCGCTGTAGCGAAAGGCATACCATGGGCTGGGGTTAATTGGCGGTAGGTGCTCGGGTGTCACTAAAATTGAGAGCGTCCGTTCACTCTCCACATAACAGACAGAGCGGGACGCGCCCTCAAAATCAAATTTAACGCTAACTTTCGCTGTATGGCAACCTGACAGCGTAGGTTTGGACTCCGATGACACTGGGGTGGCGGGCGGCTGCGCATGTGCAACCGACCCGATCCCAATCCACGCAGCGAGCGATAACAAAGTTCCCGCCCGCCGCATCACATCAAAACTTCTTACGGAGTTCGACGTGGAAGACACGTCCGCGCGCCGTGTACAACTCGCTGTAAAAACCATAGGTTTCATCAGCCAGTGGCGGATCCTTGTCGAACAGGTTGTTGATCGCAAAACGCAGCCGGGTTCCGTTAAGAGCCGTGTCGTTGTTGATCGTGTAAGAAACCGAAAGGTTGGTAAGGAACTGGTCGTTGACCCGGTAGAAGTTGGCATTTGGATCATCCGAAACCAACAATATGTCCCGGACAACACTGGTGTCCCATACCTTGCCAGTATATTGGCCAAACAGGCCGATTTCGACTGGACCGGTTTCCCAATTGATCGATCCGCTGACACGCCATTTGGGACGGCCGTCGATTTCGAGCAATTCACCCAGCCCGCCAACCGTGACGTCAGCTGGTAGTTTACCGGAAGCAATTCCAGCGAGCAGTTCCTCACCGTCAGCACTCGCGCTCTGGACGAAGCTGTTTAACCGTGCCGCGTTCAAGCGAAGGCGGAACTTGCCTGCCCCGAAATCGGGCACATTGTAGGCCATACCGAAGTCCCAGCCCTTGGACACGCGGCTATCAAGGTTAAGGTAAGGATCGAGCACCTGAACAATCTTGCCCGCGGGGGCAAGGCCAGTCCCAGTGAACAATGCTATGTCATCCGCGGTCGGCGCAGAACGGATAACATTTGGATTGGTGCTGCCACCGAGACGGCGGAGCAAATCAAGCGCAATTGCGTTGTCGTCGCCGAACGTACCAACCAACTCGGCTTGCTTTACCCGCCAATAGTCGGCGGTCAGTGTCAGGCCGGGAATAAACTTCGGCTCAAGTACGATACCAAGGTTTATGCTTTCACTATCTTCGGGCTTCAGGCTTCGAGCGCCCGACCGGAAGCTGATGACACCGGCACCGGGGCAGGCGTCGAGGCTGGATAGGAGGCCTTTTCGGACCTGTGCCTGGCAAAGCACGAAATCATCGCGTGTATTGGACCGGGTAGTCCCGTCATCATTGACCTGCGCCAGATTTGGTGCGCGGAAGCCCTGCGACCATGCGCCTCGGAATGTGACGCCGGGAATAGTGGTCCATGACGCGGCAACGCGCGGGACCACCGCGGTTGCGCCAATATCTTCGAACCGCTCGACCCGTCCGGCCATCTGCACATTGAATTCTTCGACCAGTGGAATATTCATGTCTGCGCTGACGACAGGCACGAACAATTCGGCGAAGCCCGAATATACTGTTCGCGACCCATCTGTGTCGGGTGACGGGCTGGTGCCAGCTACGTCGCTGCCGTTGAATACGCCGGTCACGCTGTCGGTAAATGTGATTGTCCCGTCGAGGCGGGGGTCACGATCATCGAAAAAGGTCTCACGACGCCATTCAACACCTGTTGCAACGCCAACGTTGCCGCCGGGGAGGACGAACAGGTCGTCGCGGCTGACCTTGAAGTCTGCCAGTGCAAGGCTGGTGCCGCCCTTGCGGGACACGTTGATACGGAAAGTGTCGAATACAGCGGTCGGATTCGGCGTGCAATCGCCTTGGCCGGGATCATTGAGACATCCGCCATTGAACGGATTGTAAGCATCGGGCGTCGTACGGTTGATCGATTGCTGCATCGCGGTGAGCGACACGCGGTTGGTTTCAAGATCCGTCAGCTTCGATTCGGAATAGACGAACCCGGTGTCAAAGTCCCACGCGCCGAAATTGCCGCGCAGACCCGCGACAAGACGGTAAGCGTCCTTGTCAACCAAAACGCTGCGGTTGCCACCATCGACAAAGCGATAGCGCTCCATAATTACATCAGCGCCGGTGGTAGGAATGGTGGTGCCAGGCAGACGATTGGGGTTGGCTCCGCCGCCAACCAGCGTGGTCGGGCCAAACGGGTTCCAATAGGCATTACGCGAAATGCCGACCGGAACTGCGCTTAGGATAGCCGATGCATCGTTAAAGCGTTGGTTTTCCGAGCGGTAATAGCTGCCTTCGAAATACGCTTCGACATTATCCGTCAATTCGTAATTCAGCAGCGCCATCGCGTTATAGCGGTCTTTGCGGCTAATCAGCGAGTTGCCGAATATGGTGTTATAACGCACCGCCGTGGTTGGCGTTTCTCCGTTACGGGCACATATCCCGTTGCGGAAATCCATGCGGCAGCCGGTAAATGTGCTTGGCTGCAAATAGAAGTCGTCATCGTTTATCGGTGTTCGGCTATTGGGTGAAGTCTGAATATCGAATTGGCCGAACGGCCCGAAAGTATTGCGATTGTTAAACGAAGCTTCCCCTTCGAAATCGGTTCCCACCAGAAACGGCGTGCGATCATCGTCGCGCGAATAGTCGCGACCGGACGAACCAAGGCCGTTTTCATGAAAACGGCCGCCATACACGGTCAGGTTACCGCGTCCGCCGCCGAAATCGAACCCTAAACCGCCACTGATGGAATAGCTGTACAAGCTGGTTCCATCCGATGCGCGCCAGTCACCTTCAAGAAAGCCGCCTTTTAAATTGCCCTTGAGCACGGTGTTGATCACGCCTGCGACCGCATCGGCTCCATAAATGGCTGAAGCACCGTCGCGCAGGACTTCAATCCGGCGAACGCTGCCGGGTGCAATCTCGTTGGTGTCAGGGCTGACTACCGGTACTAGCAACTCGGTCTGGAAACCGGGGTGTAGGTTCATCCGGCGGCCATTGATCAACAGCAATGTGTTTCCTGTGCCCAAGTCGCGCAAGTTCACCGACCCGACATCACCGCGGACGTTGTTCTGGGTGGTGGCATTCTGTTCGTTGAACGCGATCGTTCCATTCTGCGGAAGTGAACGGAACAATTCGTCGCCCGACGATGCGCCGGTATTCTCAATCTGCTGCTCGTCAAGAACGGTAACCGGAAGGACGTCGTTGATCTGCGCGCCCTGGATCCGTGAACCGGTTACGACGATTGATGCTTCTGCTTCCTCAGTCGCAACGGTCGCAGCGTCTTGCGCATATGCCATATTTGCTGTCATCAACGCGGTTGTGCTGAACAACGCTACCTTGCGTAATATCTTAGTCCCCATCTTTATTCTCCCTGCTTACTTTGTATTATTTTTCCTGAATCGAACCACTTTACGAACATTTCCGGCCATTGGCTCAAGACCTGTTCGGGACGGCCAAGACCCCAGCCATGGCCGCCGTCACGAAACATATGCAACTCTGCTGATGCACCGGCAGCGTTAAGCTTTTCAAACAGCATGATACCATGCCCCGGCGGCGCAGTTTTATCGTCCGCTGATGCAAAAATGATCGTTGGCGGCGCGGCGGCGCTGGCATAAGTGTCGAGCGACCAGGCATTCTCAGCCTCAGCGCTGGGCGTTTCGCCGATGATTTCACGCCGTGTGCGCGTTGTATCATAGGGCTTCCGGAGGGAAACGACCGGGAACAGCAGTACCGCGAAATCTGGTCTGGCGCTGACTTTCTCATATGTGTCCGACCCTGCATAAAGCTGCCGTTGCGGCTGTAGTGCAGTAAACCCAGCGAGGTGCCCGCCTGCGGAGAAACCCATAATACCGATTTGCTTTGGATCGATGCCGAACTCGGTTGCTCTGGTCCGCACGATCCGCATTGCCCGTTGTGCGTCCATAAACGGTACGGATGCATCCCAGCCATCGTTCGGCAGGCGGTAAAGCAATTCGAACACTGTAAAGCCGCGCGCTTGCAGCCAACGGGCAATCGGCGTGCTTTCTTTCTTCAACTGAATACGGAAATAGCCTCCACCGCCGCACACGACAACGGCCGCTCCGTTTGTCTTTTCCGGTCGATAGACGCGCATACGGGGCACGGAGATATTTGACAGTGCGCCCAGTCCTGCGCCTGCTTCGCCGACTCTTTCCGGACCCGTCACCTCACCTTGGCCAGGCGGCTTGCCGGGCCATAACAGAACTTCTTCGCGCGCTTCAGCAAAGGCAGGCATGACGCTGCCCAATTGGACGGCGCCAACAGCCGACAGCGCGGCAAGGTTTTGCAGCAAGGTGCGGCGCGCGATCATAACGGCTCGTTCAATGCCTCGGCCAAAGATTCGCTGCGCGGCCCGCTGCGTTCATGTCGTTCGATATCTTCTTCGGGCAACGGCATGGGTGCCCCCGCCATCGCAGCGGCCAAACGCTCGGTATCCAGCGCGCCTTCCCAACGCGCGACAACAATCGTTGCGACAGCGTTGCCGATGAAGTTGGTCAGCGCGCGGCATTCGCTCATGAACCGGTCGATACCCAGTATCAGCGCCATGCCTGCTACGGGCACAGATGGCACGACCGAAAGCGTTGTCGCAAGGATCACAAATCCTGCACCTGTAACGCCAGCAGCGCCTTTTGAACTGATCATGGCGACCAGTACCAACGCAAATTGTTCGGACATGGAAAGATCTATGCCCACGGCTTGGGCGATAAACAAAGCGGCCAACGTCATGTAGATATTGGTGCCGTCGAGATTGAAGGAATAGCCGGTAGGTACAACCAAGCCCACTACCGATTTCCGTGCGCCAGCAATTTCCATCTTCTCCATTAAACTGGGCAGCGCTGCTTCCGACGACGACGTGCCAAGTACCAGCAGCAGTTCCTCGCGCAGGTAACGGATCATCTTGAAGATGGAGAAGCCTGCAAAATAGGCCACAGTGCCAAGCACGACGATCACGAAGAACAGCGAAGTGAGATAGAAGGTGGCCACTAATGCGGCGAGGTTGGCTAACGACTTTATGCCAAATTCACCAATGGTAAACGCAATCGCTCCGAATGCGCCGATCGGAGCCAGTTTCATCAGCATGTGAACGAGTTTGAAGACCACCGCATTAAACGAGGCGAGGACGTCAAGCACGAGGTCGCTATGAGGGCGGGTGGCAGAAAGCGCAAAACCTGTCAAAATTGCGACGAGGAGGACCTGCAATATGTTGCCATCGGTCATCGCGCTGAACAAAGTTTCGGGAATTATGTTCAGCAGAAAGACAGCTATCGTCTGGCCTTCGGATGTTTTTGCGTAACCCTGAACTTTGCTGGCATCGAGGGTAGCTGGGTCAATATTAAGACCTGCACCGGGCTGCACAATATTGCCAACAACAAGACCGACGATCAGCGCAAGAGTGGAGAAAAACAGGAAATAGGCGAGTGCCTTTCCCGCGACGCGCCCGACAGTTGACAGGTTCCGCATTCCTGCGATGCCCGTGGCGACGGTGAGGAAAATGACCGGCGCGATGATCATCTTCACCAGCTTGATGAAGGCGTCACCCAGCGGTTGTAGTGCCGACCCGACTTCAGGATAAAGACGCCCTAAAAGCGCACCTAGGAAGATGGCGAATAGCACTTGCACATATAACTGCCGCCAAATCGGCAACTTGGCTGGCGTATCGGCTTTAATGGATGTCGGCGTCGTAGCCCGCATATTTGCTGCCTTCCCTCGCCAGCTTAATTTTCAAGCTGCGAAGTAAGATAAGAAGCAGGATAGCACAAGGTTGATTTCACACGATTGAGGGCAGACCGGCTAATCATGGGTTCGCCGGCAAATCGGGGAGACGACATAGTGACTCTAGTTCATCATTTCCTGTGCCAAAAGGAAGCTGAGCTCATATTGTCGCATCGCGGGATGTCCGACGATGTGTGATGAACAAATTGAGGTATATTACGTTAGGTGACGGCTCGGCAATGCCCATCGGGGCAAGGGATTTTTGACGAGCGTTACACCGGCGCCTCTTGCGTGCACTGTGCCAGGCGCGATGTGAAACCAGTCGCCTGGTCGAACAGATTTCCAGTCAATCAAGCTTTCCAGTTCGCCAGAATTTGCGGCCTTTTGGAGGTCCTCCGCAGATAGCGGTTCGCGGGTACCGATGCCGAGAACCGCGTCAGGCTCCGCATCAATTACAATCCAGCATTCTTCTTTGCCGCGGGCCATGCCCGCCGCAGTCGCTTGCGCGTCATTGGGATGCACCTGAACAGATAGTTTTTCAGACGTAAACAGCCATTTGATCAGCAGTGGTAAATCACCTGACGGATCGTCAAACCAGATTTCGCCGATGCGCCCTTCAGGATTTCCAAAGGCCGGGGGTAAATCATACCGACCCCAAGGCTTGGGAACTGCGACACGCGGCAAATTTACAATTGCCATGATTTACTCCGGTCGCTTAAACTTTGTGTCATAGCGCCCCCATGTCCCGCAATGCATAAGGCGCCCACAATTCCTGCGTCTTGTCCGAGATGCGGGGCGCTCAAAAAATGGTCGCACGCGATCGCTTCCGGTGCGTATCCACCCAGCCGGTCTAACATCAACACGCGCGTCGCCTCTATCAAGCCAGGCGTTTGAGCCACACCACCGCCCAATATGATGCGCTGTGGAGATAATGTAAGCACAAGGTTCGCGCATAGCTGTGCCAAATAGTCGGCAATCAGGTCATGTTCCGCACTGCCCGGTGCAAAGTGCCGCAGGGACTGCCCGAAGCGGGCCATGATAGCAGGACCGGCGGCAAGACCCTCTGCGCAATTCGTGTGAAAGCGGCAGGTGGACGGGGCAGTATCGGTGGTGTGTCTTTGTAAAGCGACATGGCCGATTTCAGGGTGAAGCAAAGCAGGAAGCGGTTTTCCGTGGTAAATGATAGCGCCGCCGATGCCGGTTCCAACGGTAAGATAGACACCCAGTTCGGACGCCTTCAATGCCCCCAAATGCGCTTCGGCTATACCCGCAGAGGCAACATCCGTGACGATATTTGGATCAAGGCCAGTCGCAGAGCGGAGCGCAGAAGCGAGGTCAAAGCCGCTCCATCCCCGCTTGTTGGTTTCCAGCAACTTACCATAATTGGCGGCGTTTGGGTCTAGGGTGATCGGGCCAAATGCACCAACACCCAGCGCCAAAATCTCTCCAAACTGTGCCCGATGCGATTGCAAAAATGCCGCGATTTGCGGAATGAGCAGTTCAGGAACGATAGTCGGTAAGTTCGTCTGTTCCAATATCGTGCCATCATCATAGCCAATAGCAACTATGGATTTTGTACCACCAAGTTCAATACCGCCAACCAGGCGTCTATTAGGCATGTGTCAGTCCACTTTCCTGCTGGGCAATAACATGTGCAACCATCGGCCGGGCCAGCAGTAACGCAAACACCGCTAACAGATAAAGTCCCGCCATCATTGCAAAACCAGCAGCAAGACCTGTGTGTACAGCAACGATGGGGAGCAGAACAGTGGTTATCCCGGCGCCGATAAAGCCAAGCATCGTCATAAGCCCTGCGGCCGTGGCGCGTGCCTCGGCGGGCATCACATCATGCATCGCGGCGTAGATGCAGCCGTCAAAAAGGCCTTTGCCAAAACTGGTCGCGAACAGCAGCAATCCGACCAATGGAACCGAAGTAACCAGCGGGAAAGGTAAGAGGAATAGGGCCGCAAGTGCCAAGCCGATGGCCAAAACGGTAAAGCGCCCAACCGAGCTTTTTGCGGCAAATTTATCCGCCATGAAACCGCCGACCAACACCGAAAAGAAACCGGCCGTTGTGATCATCACGGGCCCCACCAGCGCACTGTCCGCCAAATTCAGACCAAGTACGTCATGGGCATAAGTATTGCACCAGTTGAGCACCGCCGACGAGGCCGACGTTGCGAGGAAAAACACGCCGCACAAAAGCAGCGCTGCTGGATTTTTCAGAATGAGGCCAATCGGCTCTGCACGCTTTTCTTCGCGCACGCGAACCTCACCTGGGGCGTCGTCGCGCAACAGCTTGAAAAGAATTGCCATGACAACAAACCCAAGCGCCGCAAAAATAATGAACGGCGCAGACCAGCCATAGCTGTCCGCCAGCTTTCCAGCGACCCATCCGCCAATACCGCCGCCAGCAAATACGGCAGTCTGATGGATCGACAGTGCGCGGCTGCGCATGCTTGGCTTATGCCATGAACTGATCAATGCCGTTGCGGTTGGATAATAAGTCGATTCCCCAATAGCGACGAGCGTCCGCATTCCCAAAAGCATCGCAAACCCGGTGGCGAAGGGCATAATTCCGGTAGCCATGCTCCAAAAGATCAATCCAAAGATGATCATGTTCCTGCGTCGGACGCTGTCACCAACCCTGCCAAACACAAAGGCGCAGACGGCGTATGTCCAAAAGAATGTGGTATCAATCATGCCCAGCTGAATATCCGTGATGTCAAAAGCATCACGCAAAAGCGGCTTGACCGAGTTTAGGATCGACCGATCTGCGGCATTAAGGAAGGAGACCATCCACAGCAGGCCGATCAAAATCCATGGATAATTATCGGGTGCAGGTTTGCGCTGTGCTTCCGTCATGCCATGTTTCCTCTGCTGCACCAGGCTAACCACATAGCAGCCGTCCATGAAAAATCTGGTCCGCCTGAACCACTGCCATCTTCGGGACTAAAACTTTCATAAAACCCCGATTTTTGTATCAAGCTGGCGCTATCACTACAGATCCGGTCGGCCCATGCGTTATGGCCGGCCTCTGCCAGACCCTGTGCCACCATATAACTGACGACCAACCAGATCGGGCCGCGCCAGTAGCGTTTGTGATCATATGCACGGCTTCCCGCTTCCAGACTTGGAACCAGATAGGTCGCGCTGCCTGTGATGCGCTCGAGCGCTGCAATCAAACGAGCGCGCTGCGTGCTATTTCCAACCCCGGCATAAAATGCGAGGAAGCTGGCGTTTGTTACCAAGCCGCTACTTTGGTCGGTGGTGGCATCACGGCTGCAATATGCGCCTGCGTCTTCGTTCCAGAGCCAATCCATCCCTTTTTCAGATAGCACAATCCGCGCCTCAAGTTCCGCAATGACCGCCGTGTCACCAATTGCTTTTGCCATGGCCAGCAAATCACGGTTCGCGCGCAGCAACTCCATCGACATGCCGACATCGATCATGCGGAATGGTCCGTTGTCAGCTATTTCACGGTGGTTCCAGCCGCAGTTGCGGCCAAATTGCAAAATCGCGACATAGCGATCATATTCATTTTGCGTTGGCCGCATGGCCGCATCGACATGTCCGGTGTCGCGGCGTTGATAATCGCCGACATTCGATGTGTCGACACGCGCCAGTGCATCATCCCATTCGCTGCTGTTGTCACGCCCGGTTTCCCAGTTGTGCGTCACCATTACCAACCCATTAGCTTTAGGGTCACGAAATGTATGAAACCAGCGGTGGCTTTTCAGGCAAGCCGCATACAGGCGGCGCATACGCGGGTGCGTCGAGTCAGCCCCTTCATCTTCCCATAATTTGCGCACAATAGTGGCAAGAACAGGGGGCTGGGTTATGCCAGAGGTCGCGGGCGTCTTTCCCGTTGCCCAAACCGACGGCCCGGGAAAATAGCCGGGATCATCCTTGTGAAAAATAATGTGCGGGATCATCCCGTCATCCCACTGGCCCGAAATCAGCGTTTCTATTTCTTGCCACGCCCGATCCCGGTCAAACTCCGCAAAGCCGAGCGCCACAAAAGCGGAGTCCCAATTCCACTGATACGGATAAAGCCCATGCGTAGGAACGGTGTAGCCGCCACGGTCGTTGCGAACCAGAATGTCGCGTGCTTGTGCGTTCAGGTCGGTCATTGGGAAGATCCTCTCACGGCGATCATACGGATGTCATTTACGTTGGTGCGGGTCGGGCCGGTAATGATCAGCCCGCCCAGTGATTTGAAAAGATCATATGTGCGGTTACTGGCCAGCGCTTGGGCACAATTGGCGTGCGCGGCCCATGCGGCATCTATGTAGCCACCGGCATTATCCTCACTGCCGTCAATGCCATCGCTATCGCCGGCAAATGCCTGAATTGAATCGGACGGGTCGAGCGCGGACAAAAGCCCGGTAAGATATTCAAGATTGGGCCCGCCGCAGCCATCTTTGCGGGCGCCACTGACTGTCAATTCGCCGCCGGACAGCAGCAGATGGTTTCCCGGTTGCTTGATCCATTCCTGTGCGTGCATTGCGTGTGCTTTTCCTGTCGTTGCCGCATCACCCGTAAGCCTCTCGCCAAGATTAATCACATTCCAGCCATCGGCGCGTGCGCTTGCCGAGACGGCATCGAGGGCATGAGAGTTCGTGGCCAGCATGTGCACGGGATGCACGGGGACGGTGGGAGGATGATTGGCATGGATCGCAGCTATTATATGCGGCGCGACGTGCCAGCCTGACCCTTCCAAAATAGCGATGGCTTGTTCCGGAACGAATGCGGCGGCAACGCTTGGTCCCGATGCGATTAACGCCGGATCGTCATTGGCAACATCAGAAATGGCGTATGTCAAAAGCTCCGCCCCGCGCCCACCGGCGACTGCGGCCAATCGACCGCCCTTGACGCGCGAGAGGTGGCGGCGGACGAGATTTATATCCTGTATAGGCGCGCCGGAACGGACCAGATGGTCGCTCATCGCCTGTTTTTCAGTAAGGCTAATGCCGACGGCAGGCGCACAGAGCAATGACGAGCCTCCCCCGGATATCAGGAAAAGAACGCGGTCGCCTTGTCCGGCAGTTAATGCCAGTTCCAAAAGCCGCTCCCCTGCCTCTAGGCTTTGGTCATCGGGGACCGGGTGACGCGCTTCGATGACCGCTACCCCTGCTATGGAACGACCAACGCCGTGGCCGTGGCGCGTGACTACGCAACCCATTATGACACCCGACAGATGACCAGCTGCAACGTCGGCCATCTCAGCCGCAGCCTTGCCGCATCCCAAAATGACGGTTTTCCCGGCAGGTGCACTTTGCGGCAGAACAGCAGGCAAAGTAGATTTAGCACCAGCAGCTGATATCCCCGCAAGGAAATAGCGGGTCAGAAGTGCCTTCATATCGCGCATTGTTCTGCTCCGCTATCTTATCTCGCGCCGTGCCGCCGTGATGAACATCGGCGGCACGGTCACGTTGACAAGTAGCCGTTGTCAGAAGTCAAAAGTCAATTTTGCAGTGATCCGACGGGGCAGAATGGGGCGTGCATTGAAATACGCTCCTGTGCCACCGGTCTGGATAGCACCTGCGCGTGGATTGCCTTCAGCCAAGCCTTGCGAGTTGAGGAGGTTCCAAACGCCGACGCTGAACCGCAGCTTGTTTTCTGCGCCCAGGCTATCAAATGTGTAGCCAGCTTCCGCTCTCCAGATGCTGTAAGCAAAGAGCGGCACATTGTTGCTGGCGTCCTGGAACGTCTTGCTTTGATGGTTCCAGAAAACAGAGGCATCAAATCCACTTGCGTTTACCTGTGCCCCAACGTTGGCGAGCATCTTGGGCAAACGGTCAGGACGCTTACCGTTAATGGCGGTCGGGCTGTCGCCCATGAACTTGGCGTCTTGATAGGTAAAGTTACCCGACAAGGTCAGGTAATCAGTTGGCTGATAATTGCCGTCTAATTCAATCCCAAAGGTGTCGGATTCTGTGAGCAGCAAGGATGGTGTCAGATTTGCACCAACGAACGATACCGAGGTCCGCTTGCGCAAACCGGTGTAGAAAGCGGCGGCATAACCGCGGAATGCACCACTACGGACCTTGACCCCTGCTTCAACCTGATTGACGGGCTCAGGCTCAAAGAAGACGATGTCACGGTTTGCGGAGTTCAGCTGACCATTTGTGCCCTGCGCTTGTGGGAAGAAGTAACCCGCTGAGGCATTGGCATAGAGGTTCACATTGTCGTTGAGCTTATAAAGGCCGCCAACGGCAAAGGCCCAAGCGGTCGTGGATGCCTTACCACTCCGGAACGTACCCGTACCAAAAGTCATAGTGTTGATCGGCGCACCGGCCACTGCATTGGTTGCCAATGTTCCTGCACGGCTGGCCGTCACTTCGATCCGGTTTTCGATCGTTGCGCGTTCAACGCGTGCCCCAAAGTCCAGCGTCCAACGGCCTGCCTCGATTTGGTCAGCGAGATAGATCGCGCGCTTGAATGCACTACGCGTTTCTTGCGTGTAAGCAGAAGGCGCCTGGATGATCCCGTTAACCGTATATTGTTGGCCGTTGATCGCGAGATTAACCAGCGATGGATTATTATTGAACTGTCCAAGATACTGAACGGTCCGCTGATTATTGTCCGCTTCCGCCCGCGACATGAAGCCGCCTAAGGTCACGGTGTGATTGAGCGACCCTGTGTCAAAGCTCTTGATCAAATTGACTTCCATCGTCGCATCGCTTGTGGGGCGCTGACGATCATTGAAGGCATTGGCATATAGAATGTAATTTGACGGCAGAACCGCACCAGTTTCCACATCGGTGAAGACGGCTTGGCTAAGGGTCGCGGTTGGCGCTACGCGCGCCAAAAACTGTGCTTGGGTTTCAGGCGCAGCCGGGCCGATGCCATTGCTGAAGAAGTTGGAAGCGGATTGATAATCTGACCATTTCAGCTTGGAGTTGATTTTCCAGCCATCGCCAAATTCCTTGTCAAAGACGGCATAAATTGATCCGCCTTCGGTCTGGAAACCATCTCCGGCGCGGAATTCTGTCGCACCTTCGGGGGTGTTTACCCGAATGCCATCAACAGCGCTGGAATTGGTGGTGAACACCGTTTTGCCATCATTGCCATTCACCCGCTTGCGTGTTGTGCCGTCCAGCGGCACGGGCAGATAGAAATTGGCGCGGTCGTCGATATAGCTGCCATAAAGCGCGAACGACCCCGATCCGTCGGCGAACTCATGCTTGATATTCCCGCGCAACGCGAAGCCTTCGGTCGGAATGCCTGTATCAATTGGGCCTTCATCGTAACGGTAGAAGCCTGATACCGCCATATATGTGTTTTCACTCAGCGGGCCCTGATAGGCAAAGTCGCCTCTGTAGCGATTATCTTCTGCGACCTCGAGTTGGAACGTTCCGTGCGGTGTGTCCGTGCCGGTCTTGGAAATATAGTTGATGATGCCGGCTGTCGAACTGACGCCAAAGAGGTTCGAAACGCCGCCTTTCACAAATTCAAGCCGCTCAATGCCCAGATCATTACGGGCAAAGAAGTCGAATGCTGATGAATTGAGGCCGAATGCGCTGAGCACAGTCACGCCGTCATAATTGATCGGGGTAAATTCGAACTGGCCACCGGAAGGCAGGCCACGAACGCGGAAGTTGGTCGCAACTTCACCACCGCCGCCTTCGGTCTTCAGACCAGGAAGTTGTTGCAAGAGATCGGCCTGACTGCCTGATCCTGTAAATGTGCGGAGATCTGCTTCATCTACAAGCGCGATCGACAGCGGCGTGTTCTGGGCGCTGCGGCTGGCATTGGTGCCTGTGACAACGATTTCGTCATCTTTGGACTGCGCATCATCTTCTGCTGCAACAGCCGATTGGGCGTAAGCAATGGACGGCGTTAACGCCAACAAAGATACGCTAATCATGGACACCCGAAGGGCGGAACGTGCTTTCATGAAACCTCTCCTCTGCTTTGAGATTCGCTTTGATCCCAATTTCGAATCGAGCTGTAATCATTTCCAAAAAGAATACAACCCACAATAGGTATTATTAAGAGTTGTATGTTGCACCTGCGGTCAAATCTTGTCATTCTGCGCCGTATGGCCAGCACAAAAATTCGACCAAATCCCTTTCATCTCCCTTCGGAAAGCGAATCCCGAATCTTGGGCTATGTTTTGCGGCAGCATGGGGCAACCCAGCCGGAAATCGTCAGTGCAACCGGCTTGTCGCAGCAAACTGTCTCGCGCTTGGTGAATGACTTGGTTTTGCGCGGCGCGCTTCGGCTGGGCGATCGACGTTCCAATGGACGTCGGGGGCAACCGAGGATTGAAATAGAAGTCGCGCCGGACCATGCATATTCACTGGGTGTGGCGTTGATGACTGACGCTATGTCGGTTTTGCTGATGGACTTTTCCGGCAACGTTGTTGCCTATGATTATTTGGAAATGCCGGTGATGAACCGGAAAGCGGTTTTTGAACGCCTTGGCGATGTAACAAGTCGCTTTTTTGCGACCCATGCTATTACCAAGGACAGCGTAGCAGGCGTCGGCATTGGTATTTCTGGATATTGTCTGGATGGCAAGTCACGGTACAATCCGCCACGCGCGCTGGATGACTGGGCAATGGTGCAAATAGATACCTTATTCAGCCAGGCGCTCGGCATGCCGGCTTGGGTGGAAAATGACGGTAACGCCGCCGCCATTGGCGAGAGCTTTCTTGGTGCCGGGCGGGTGTTCCAAAATTTTGTCTATGTCTTTATTGCCGCGGGTATTGGCGGTGGGGTCATAACCAATCATAAATTGTCGCGGGGCGTGAATGGCAATGGCGGCGAGATCGGATTGGTTCTGCCCCGCAACATGTTTCAAGAGCCCAATTTAGAAACGCTCTTACAATCCGTGCGTCGGCATGGCGTCGAAGTCGGGGGCATTTCCGCTATGCTCTCTGAATTCAATGTGGACTGGCCCGGCGTGGATGAATGGATCGAGCGCGCCCGTGACCCGCTTTCGCTCATCACCTCGTCCATCGCCGCTTTATTGGATCCGGAGGCGATCGTTCTTGGAGGCCGCTTGCCAAATGCTTTGGCGCAGAAGATCATTCCGGCCATCGAATTATATGATGACGCACGCAGGTCAGAACCGCGGCCACTTCCCAAAATTATGATTTCAGAAACGCAGGTTGACGCTTGCGCGATTGGCGCGGCGATGATGCCGCTTGAGCAGCAATTCTTTTCCACGATGTTATGAGGGCCAAAATGTCTCTTACACAGGACCAGCGGGATTTTTATTCTACACATGGCTATATTCATGTCGAAGGCATGTTTAGTCTTGAGGAATGCGCCATGTTACGTGGCGAAATCCATGCCCTTGCAGAAAGGTTGGGCAACCCTGACGCGACGTGGGCAAGCGTCCGCAGCACGGGCACGAAGATTACCCATTGCCATGATGTCCAATTCGAAATTGCGGCAGTAACGCGCTTGCTAACGGACCCTCGCTTCGCAGGCGTTGCACAGGCGATTATTGGACCCAATGTGCAGCTCCATCACACCAAAATGTTTATCAAGCCGCCGGAAAATGGCTCTCCATTTCCTATGCATCAGGATTATTTTTATTTCCCGCATGCAGGCACGTCGATGACAGCAGCTATCATGCACTTTGATGATGCGCCGATTGAAAAAGGGTGCCTACGCGTCGTACCCGGATCGCACAAGTTGGGCCCAATAGAAGCGGTTGGAGAGGATCGACATCTGCCCGGCTACGCAATTGAGGACGCGACGCCGATCCCAGCAAAGGCCGGCGACGTCATTTTCTTCAACTATATGCTGATCCACGGTTCGGGACTGAATGTATCCGATGAAGCCCGCACAACTTTGCTCGTTCAAATACGCGATCCAGAAGACAAACCAACTGTGGACCGGCATTTATCCAGAGGACAAGGCATGATGCTTGCGGGCGTGAACTCTATGCCGCCGACTGGATGAGGTCGTAAATATCGTTCCCCGCCAATAACAGGCCCGTCCCGCAACATCCGGACTTTTTCGTTCCCTGTAGCGTCATCGGTTCACCGCGGTAGTGGAAGCTTTACGGCCGCGGCACGCCCTGTTCTGGCCAGCCCATCCGCTTCTTCTCGGCCGCCACCATTGCGGCCACGTCCGCGAGTAGCCGCTTAGCATCATAGACGATTCCGTCCTTCACCGTGTAGCTGACGCCGCCGACGCGCTCCAGCTTTTGGGTTTGCTCGTTCAACCGCAGCGTCCCTGTCCCGTACAGCGTCTTAAAGTTCTGAAGCGGGTTTTCTTTAACGATGACGAGGTCCGCAAGCTTGCCGACCCGGACCATCCCGATGGGAGGATCGGTGATCCCTTTAGGCTCGTAAAGCGTTTGCGCGCCATTCATCGTTGCCGCACGGATCACTTGGTGCGGGTTGAAGCCCGCTTCCTGCAGCATCTCCAATTCTTCAGGAAAGCCAAAGCCATAGGTTTTAAAGATGAAGCCACTGTCCGTGCCAGTCGTCACCCGGCCGCCGATATTTTTGTAATCATTCAAGAGACGCATGTAGCGCGCGTAGAAATTGCGCCATTGTGTCTCTTGCTTGGTTGTCCAGTCGAAGAAGTAAGAGCCATGATTCTCGCGTGACGATTGGAAGAAGTCCCAAAGCTGCGGCATTGTGTATTCGTTGTGCCAGTCGGCGTTGCGTGCCCGCATCAAGTCGCGCGAGGCCGCGTAAATGGTCATAGTGGGATCAAAGGCGACCCCCCGGTCCTTTTGCGCCTGCAGATAGTCTGTCCATTCCTTCGAACCCGGCTCGTAGATGTCGTCCCAAATGTCCGCGACTTCGGCGAAGCGATATTGTTCGTCATTGAAACTGTAATCGGTGGAATAATCCTGAATCGCACCGTTCTTCAGGAGCGATTCCATATGGCCGTAGAAGTGGGTCACCGTTCCGAGCCCAGCCTCACCCGCCTGCCGGGCATTCATCATCGCGACCCCGGTTTGCGTAAGGTGCGCTGTGGTGCCAAGCCCCAGCTTCTTTGCCTCGTCGATTGCGGCTTTGAATATCTCGGGTCCCTCGGTCGGACCGATCCCGAACTTTATGCCGTCAATATTGTTCTTCGCGGCCCAGCGGACCCACGCGCGCGCCTGCTGCGGCGTTAGCACTGGCCCCTTATCCCAGCCTTGGCCGACCCGCTGGTAATCAAAGATGCGCGGGGCAACAATCTCGTTGCGTGCGGAGCGAGCCTTCTCGACAGTTGAGACGTTCCACGGAGCCAAGTTGACACCCCGCACCGACGTCACCCCATGGGCCAGCCACAGCTTATAGGAATAGCCAAGGTCCGGCGCTTTGTCGGCCGAACTGCCGTGGACATGGGTGTCAATGAAACCAGGCAGCACCCACATGCCGGCGGCGTCTACTTCATGGTCGAAGTCGCGGGGCTCACGCCCTTGCTTCATCGGCAGCCCGGGCGTGCCGGCGTCTAATATCTCCGCAATCCGATTGTTCTCAACAACGATGTCAACCGGTCCGCGCGGCGGCGCGCCAGTGCCGTCAATCAACATCGCGCCGCGGATTACCATTTTGCGGAACGGTCCTGCACCTTCGCCGGCCGCCCGTGCAGGCGCCGGGTTCGCTCCCGCCCGCGGTTTTACCGCCTCGACCTTCTGCTGGACTGGGGCTTGGGCAAATGTTGGGGAAGCCGCACACATAGCGACCGAAATCGCACCGGCAGCCAGCCATAAGTTAGAAAAAACACGCATCATTTTATCCCCCGCCAATAAGCCTAGATCGGCCCCGTACATGGCCGCAGCATAGCGGCGTCTCCGACAGCCGAAAAGGATTTTCAATGGGTCAAAGTCAGACATCAGCCTTCGCCGGACGAAGGTCCGTTCCTCACTCTATCGACGCGAAAGCAGCTAGCCAGCTTCTGCCCCAGAAACTGCCATGACACCTGATCAAGGGCGAGGGCCGCTTAGGCTTTTCGGCAGGGCAAACGGTTTCAATTGGAACGCTTATACAAACGCTCGCCGTAAGGCCGCCCTTCGTATCAAAGGCCCTATCGCCTAAAGCATTGAAAACTGGAGCGGGCGAAGGGATTCGAACCCTCGACCCCAACCTTGGCAAGATTCGGCTCTATGAAATTTCCGTTCTAAATCAGCTTTTTATAATGCTGCTGAAAAAATCCGAACACGATCCGAACATTCGCCATGCCAAACGACAGCTATCGATTTATTCACGCCGAGAAGCATTGTGTTTTTTCCCAACTGAAAATTGGGAAATCTGCAGCCACGTAAAAGTAATACAAACGATTGCATACCTTCGCAAACTATGCAAATATCTTGTCCATAGATCAGAATTTAGGGGAGGATATCACATGCAAATCGCTGGCAAACCGCGATTGTCGCTCCTGAGAATCATTGAGATGAACATTGGCTTTTTTGGCCTGCAGTTCAGTTTTGGTCTGCAACAGGCCAATATGGGCCCAATATACGGCTTCCTTGGGGCGGACGAGGCGACAATGCCACTGCTTTGGCTCGCAGGGCCGATGACGGGCCTCATCATTCAGCCGATTGTGGGGGCAATGAGTGACCGGACCAATTCGCGTTATGGCCGCCGAACGCCTTATTTCCTCATTGGTGCGATCCTCTGCACCATCTGCCTGTTTCTAATGCCGTACAGTGCGGCCCTCTGGATGGCGGCGTCGCTGCTCTGGATATTAGATGCTGGCAATAATATTACGATGGAACCCTATCGCGCCTATGTCGCCGACCGATTAGTGCCGGAGCAACGTGCCGTAGGCTTCCTGACCCAAAGCGCCTTTACCGGACTAGCGCAAACGCTGTCCTATCTGGCGCCGACCTTGCTGACATCGTTTGTCGCCAAAGATGTGCTCGACGATAACGGCATTCCGGTCATTGTCCGCATCGCTTTCATTATCGGCGCGATTCTGTCTATTTCGACGATTATTTGGTCGTTCTGGCGTGTTCCCGAGCTGCCTTTGACCGATGCGGAAAAAGCAGCCATCGATGCCAAGCCGATGACGGTGAAGGCAACGATGATGGAAATCGTCGATGCTATACGCGATATGCCAAAGCCGATGCGGCAATTGGCCGTTGCCATGCTGTGCCAATGGTACGCTATGTTCGCCTATTGGCAATATATAAGCTTTGCCGTGGGCCGCTCGATTTATGACACGAGCGATCCAACAAGCACCGCCTTTCGCGACGCGACGCTCACGGCGCAGCAGGCCGGGGCTTTGTATAATTTCATCGCCTTTCTGGGCGCCTTGCTGCTGATTCCAATTGTAGCGCGATTGGGCGCGCGCCTGACGCATGCCATTTGTTTGGCAGCATCGGGCATCGCCATGTTGCTGTTACCGGGGGCAGACACGCCTTCGGCGCTTTTCGTATTGATGATCGGTATCGGCATCGGCTGGGCCGGGATGATGGGCAACACATATGTCATGTTAGCCGATTGCATTCCAGCGGATCGGACGGGAACATATATGGGCATTTTCAACATGTTCATCGTGATACCGATGTTGATCCAGTCGCTCACAATGCCATTGATCTATCGACCGTTACTCGGTGGAGATCCGCGGAATGTGTTGTTGTTGGGCGGCGTGCTGATGATAATGGGGGCGGCGGCCACATTGTTCATCAAGGCAGGCAATCGGGCGCCGGTTGAAAGAAAGTCCTTTGGTGGGTAAGGATAAGCGAAGATGTTCTTTGCATCATGCAAAAGAACGGTTCAGCGAATTTTCGCAAGATAAAAGGGTGAATGAAGCGGATGGCTAATCAGGGCCGGATGACAATGAGTGGCCTTGCGAAATTGTCTGGCGTTGACATTTCCACGGTTTCCCGCGCGCTGAATGGCAGCCCTTTGGTTAATGGTAAAACCAAAGACCATATTCTGAAGCTTGCGCATGAAACCGGCTATGCGATCAACGCCCGGGCGCGAAATCTGCGCAAGCAATCCAGCCAGACATTGGGTATCGTGATCCCCGTTTATCCGGGTTCTCAGCAAACTCTTTCCGATCCGTTCTTTCTGGAAATGATCGCTGCTGTGTCACAGGCGGCGGCAAAATTTGATTATGACCTCATCATCAACCTGCCCAACAGCCCGTCGGAAATCGCCGAGCGGCGCTTATTATTGTCCGGAAAAGCCGATGGCTTAATTGTTATCGGGCAAGCCGGACGCATTGAAAGATTGCGGTCATTGGGTGATGCCGCCGACCGTGTTGTGGTGTGGGGCGGCATGATGGACGCGGCCGACTATACGCTGGTCGGCAGCGATAATTTGGAAGGCGGACGACTTGTCGGAGAGCATCTCAAGAATATCGGCCGTCACAGGGTCGTGTTCCTCGGGGACATTGACCTTCCCGAGGTCGAGTTGCGCTACAATGGTTTGATGTCCGTTTGGAAGGGTGACGGCGCTGACCCTTCCGTGATGCATGTACGATCCTCCTTTGATGGGCATGAAGCCTATCGCCAAACGCTGGCTTTGTGTGAAGGTGCACAAAGCTTTGATGCCATTTTTGCGGCGTCCGACGTGTTGGCCATTGCCGCAATCCATGCTTTGCAGTCCAAAGGCCTTCGGGTACCCGAAGATGTCGCTGTCGTGGGATATGACAATATTGGGCAGGCCGCCATGTTTTCTCCCGGCTTGACCACCATTGATCAGAACATCAAATTGGGCGGCGAAATTCTGGTCAATACGCTTATCGACAAGATTGCGGGCAATCCCGTCCGGGCGACCTTGACGCCGACAAAGCTTGTGATTCGCAGCAGCACGGTCGGCGGCTAATTTCAAAACCACGGGCATCCAGCGACGCGCGTAGGATGTGATTTTCCTTCTCTCCACAAGATCACATAAAATTCTGAAATATATAGAATATTTCCGAAAATATTCACATGTTAGAGATCTCTGCAATCGGTTGTATTTTTATATTGCAATCGTTTGTTTTTAAGCATATCGATAAGGAACAATGTGAATAATTGTTCCAAAATGAATGGCGAATTAGGGAGGATATCTTAGATGAAGTTGATCCATCGCGTCTTGATGACATCAGTGGCTACCACAGCCTTTTTTAGCGCGAGTGCCTATGCACAAAACGCGCAGCCCGATGAAATGGCCGCAGAAAATGATGCCATTGTTGTCACCGGCGTGATTTCGTCCGCGGGTCAAAACAAAATCGACACCTCAATTTCCGTTTCGTCCTTGGGCTCGGATGCCATCGCAGACAGCAATCCGACCAACCTTGCCGAAGTTTTCCGTCAGTTGCCCGGTATCCGTTCAGAGAGCTCGTCGGGTGGTGGTAACTCCAACATCAACGTGCGCGGCATTCCAATCTCAACCGGCGGCGCCAAGTTCCTGTCGCTTCAAGAAGACGGCCTGCCCATCCTGCTGTTCGGCGATCATCTTTTTGCGCCAGCCGATGGTTTCTATAAATCAGACACCAGCTTGGCGCGCGTCGAATCGGTTCGTGGCGGCACGGCCTCAACACTCACCACCAACGGCCCTGGCGGCATTATCAACC
>JBEDET010000030.1:0-29538 GCA_041175505.1 Pseudomonadota bacterium | reverse complement strand
CCTTAATATTCCCCTCCCGCCTGCGGGAGGGGAATATTAAGGAGACCTTTTCATGCCTCGCAATTACGACATCGCCGAACTTCGCCGTTTAGACATCGCCCACCATTTGCCCGCGCAAGCCGATTGGCAGGAAATCGAAGACCTGGGCGGCAGCCGCATCATCACCCATGCGGAAGGCTGCTATATCCATGATGGCGACGGCAATCGCATATTGGACGGGATGGCTGGCCTGTGGTGCGTCAACGCGGGCTATGGCCGCGATGAGCTTGCTGAGGTTGCGCGCGAACAAATGCTGGAGCTGCCTTATTATAACAGCTTCTTCAAAACCGCGAACGCACCTGCCATCTTGCTTGCCGAAAAGATTGCGAGCCTGACAGGCGGCCGCTTGCCCCATGTATTTTTCAACAGCTCCGGTTCCGAAGCCAATGACACCATATTGCGGATGGTCCGCCATTATTGGCAAGTGAAGGGCGAACATAGCCGCACCATCGTCATCAGCCGCCACAATGCCTATCATGGTTCCACCGTGGCGGGCGTCAGCATGGGCGGAATGAAGGTCATGCATGGTCAAGGCTTCCCTGCCCCCGGCGTCTTGCCGATGGCCGGCATTGAGCATGTCCGCCAGCCTTATTGGTACAATGAAGGCCGCGACATGACGCCCGAAGATTTCGGCACCGCTTGCGCGCAAGCCATTGAGGACAAGATATTAGAAGTAGGGCCGGAAAACGTCGCTGCCTTCATTGGTGAGCCGGTACAGGGCGCAGGCGGCGTTATCATTCCGCCAGCCAATTACTGGCCGCAGGTGGAAGCAATCTGCCGCAAATATGGCATATTGTTGGTCTGTGATGAGGTCATCTGCGGCTTTGGCCGGACCGGCAATATTTGGGGCCATGAAACCGTTGGCGTAAAGCCCGACATCATCGCCATGGCCAAGGGGCTGTCGTCAGGTTACCTGCCGATTTCCGCTGTCGCCGTCAGCGCGGAGATCGTCAAGGTCATCAAAACTGGTGGCGATTTCGTCCATGGCTATACCTATTCGGGCCACCCCGTCGCATCCGCTGTCGCCTTGCGCAATATCGAGATCATGGAGCGTGAGGGACTGTTTGATAAAGTCCGGAACGAAACCGGCCCCTATCTTGCCGAAAAGCTGGCGACACTGAACGACCACCCTCTGGTCGGTGAAGCCCGCTCGGTTGGCTTGCTGGGCGCGGTCGAGGTTGTTGCCGACAAGGCCATAGGCGCGCGCTTCGGCGGGGCTGAAGGCACGGCAGGACCATTGGTGCGCGATATCTGCATCCGCAACGGGTTGATGGTGCGCGGCATCCGCGACAGCATCGTGATGTGCCCGCCACTGATTATCACGCCGTCGCAGATCGATGATTTGATTGGCATCATTCGCACGTCACTGGATGAGGCCGAGCCGAAGCTGCGCGCGATCGGGTAAAAGCCGAATAATATACCGTAGCCCTGAGCAGCAGTCGCAGAGCGACTGCGACCGTCGAAGGGTGCTTTTAGATCCTAACAGGAACTTGAAAAGCATGCTTCGACACGCTCAGCACTTCGGTAAGTTGTTCAAGCTAGACAAACCACATCCAATGATTACCTTGGCCCCATGACATCCAAAATGCTTCAGCGCGCCCTCACAGCGGCCCTCACCCCTGCCCTGCTTCTTCAATTTGCGCCTGCACACGCCGCGGCCCCCGTTGCGGCAAAGCCCAAGCCACCTGTTCTGACATGCACGACCACGACCCCCGAAGGCCTGTCCTACACCGTCATTAAGGCCGGCAAAGGCGAACGCCCGAACGCTGAATCGCGCGTCATGGTCAATTATAAGGGCATGCTGACCGCTGACGGCACCGAGTTTGATTCCGGGCAAGATGCGCAGTTTCCCGTTGGCGGCGTTATTCCAGGTTTTGCGCAGGGTCTGCAATTGATGCAGGCCGGCGGCAGCTACCGTCTCTGCATCCCGTCAAAGCTTGGCTATGGCGCGGCAGGCACTGGCCCCATTCCGGCCAATGCAGATCTGGTGTTCGAAGTCGATTTGCTGTCCTTCAAAAACCCAGCGCCAAAGCCAGTCATTCCAGTGGCCGAACGCAGTTGTTCGCAAACCACGGCAACCGGACTTGGCTTTGACCTTATAAAGACCGGCGCGGGCAAGCGCGCGACCGATAGCGACATGGCGCTTGTCGACTTCACCGTTTTTGACGCCAGCACCGGCGTTGTGCAGCAACAGCGCGAATGGGAAAAAATTCCGTTGAGCCAAGCATCGCCCGTGTTCGGCGAGGGGCTTAAAATGATGCAGGCAGGGTCAACCTATCGTTTCTGCATGCCCAAGGCCGCCGATTCCGGTCCCGAAAGCAACATCATCGTGACGTTATTGGATGTCCGGCCTGCGCCAACCCCTGACAATTAATGCCGATCGCGGCGGACGCACTTTGCGTCTAGCTTAATAGGACCACGGGGCTGTCGGCACGCCAGTGCATGCTGACCTTGTCGTCCCATGTGAAATCCTCTTGATCATGGCGTGACAGGTTTGGGCGGCTGACGCGGATCATCTGTCCGCCCTCAAGCTGGATTTCATACAGCGTGATATCGCCGAGATAGCTCATGCCCTTAATCGTCCCGCGCGCCAGGTTGTGGCCATCGGGCGCATCTTGGGCGGCGGCGCGAACGGCTTTGCCTTCGCCGGGCACATGCAGGTAAATCTTCTCCGGACGCAGCGCGACCCAGACATCGGCACCATGCGGCCCGGTGACACCATGATTGAGGTAAATTTTGCCAAGGCCGGGGCAATCAACGGCGGCCTTATCCGGCTCGTCCAGCGTCAACTTGCCCTCGAATATGTTCACGGAACCCACGAAATCGGCGACGAAGCGGTTGGCGGGATATTCATACAGATCAGCTGGCGGCGCGAGCTGCGCCACTTCGCCTTTGTTGATGACGGCAACCCGGCTTGCCATCGACAATGCCTCATCCTGATCATGCGTGACCGTGACAAAGGTAATCCCGACCTTGTCCTGCAGGTCAGCCAATTCAAACTGCATCTGCGCGCGCAATTTGGCGTCCAGCGCCGACAAGGGTTCATCGAGCAACAGCACCTTTGGCCGCATCACTAGGCTGCGCGCGAGGGCAACGCGCTGGCGCTGACCGCCCGACATCTGGTCCGGCATCCGGTCTTCAAATCCGCCCAGTTTCACCAGCTCAAGCGCCTCGGCAACGCGGTCGCGAATCTCGCCCTTCGATACGCCCGATATGCGCAGGCCATAGCCGACATTGTCGGTGACGTTCATGTGGGGAAAAACGGCGTAGCTTTGGAACACCATGTTCACCGGCCGCTTGTTCGGCGGCACAAGGCTCATATCCTGCCCGTCGATAATGATCTGCCCCTCGGTCGGCATTTCAAAGCCCGCGATCATCCGCAACAGCGTGGTTTTGCCGCAGCCGGATGGTCCCAACAGAACGAAGAATTCGCCTGCAAGGATATCCAGACTGATGTTATCGACGGCGGTCACCTTGCCAAAGCGTTTGGACACGTTGCGGATTTGAATGATGGGCTGTTTGGCTTGGGTCATAAAAATGATCTCTAATGGGTTTCCGCAATGCCCTTCACGCCCTGCAATTTCAGCGCGATGAAGGTCAGGATGACAGTAAGAAGGATAAGGATTGTCGACGCGGCATTCACCTCTGGCGTCACCGAGAAACGGACCATCGAATATACCTTCACCGGGAAGGTAATCGTGTCCGGACCGCTGGTGAAAAAGGTGATGACGAAATCATCAAGACTGAGCGTGAAAGCCAAAAGCGCGCCCGCCACCAACGCCGGCCGTATGTGCGGTAGCAGGACATCGCGAAACGCCTGCCATTCCGTCGCGCCAAGGTCCTTTGCGGCCTCTTCCTCTTCCTTGTTAAAACTCGCCAAGCGCGCACGCACAACCATGGCGACGAATGGGAAACAGAATGTGATATGCGCAATCGTGATCGCGGAAAGATTGAGCGGCCATGGCAAATCGGTTGGCCAGTCGACCTTTGCAAAAAAGATCAGAAATGCGACGCCCAAACAAATCTCGGGAACGATAATCGGCAGGGACATGGTCCCTTCGACCAGCCCCTTGAACGGAAACCGGAACCGCCAAAGCGCAACCGCGGCCAGCGCGCCAATCACAAGACTGACGATGGTCGCGAGCGCCGCGATGGTGAGCGAGTTGACCAACGCCTCCACCAGACTGTCGTTGTTCAGCGCTTTCTCATAATATTTGAGGGTGAAGCCCTTCCACACGACATTGCGCTTACTGTCGTTAAAGCTGAAGACCATCAATACGATCAGCGGCGCGTATAGAAACAGCATGGTCAATCCGACCCAACTGCGCATCCACAGCTTTCTGGTATATTCCAACGGCGCGATGGGGGTGCGATTGAACATCCTCACGCCGCCTTCACTTTGTTCGCACGCATCGATTGGAAGGCAATCAGAATGAACATCGCGTAGATCAGCAGGAACGAAAGCGCAGCGCCAAATGGCCAGTCATTCGCACGTTTGAATTGCCGTTCGATAACATTGGCGATCATCTGGCTGTCTGTTCCGCCCATCAGGTCAGGGGTCAGATAGGCGCCAAGTGCAGGGATCAAGGTAATCATCACGCCCGCGACAATGCCCGGCGCGGCAAGCGGAACCACGATCTGCATGAAGGTTTTGAAATGCCCGGCGCCCAAATCGAGGCTGGCCTCAATCAGGCTTTTGTCCAGCCGGTCGAGCGCGGAATAGAGCGGCAAGACCATGAAAGGCAGATGGACGTAAACCAGCCCAAGCACGACCGCGAAATTGTTGTAGAGCAACTGCACGGGTGTCCACGCGTCGAGCGGCTGCATGCCGACAAGCGTGCGCAGCCAACTTGCGCCTTCCCACAATCCGGCCAAGCCCTTGTTCATATATCCGTTGGAGCCCATCAGCGCCATCAACGCATAAGTGCGGATCAACAGGTTGGTCCAAAAGGGCAGCATGATGCCAAGCAACAGCCATGGCCGCCATTTTGGCGCGGCGAAGGTAATCGCCATCGCAACCGGAAAGCCGATGATGAGGCACAAGAGCGTGGTGAGCGCCGCGACCGCAAAGCTTTTCAGGAAAATCGATACATACAGCCACTCGGTCGCGCGCTTGTAATTGTCGAGCGTACCCGAGATTTCAATGTCGGCAGGCCCGGCATTCTGCCCAAAGCTGTAAAGCCAGACGATTGCCATGGGCGCCACAAAGAACAGAGCAAGCCAGAACACAGGTGCCGTCACAACGGCAGCAAATGGTTTCTTCTGGCTTTTCCAGTCTTGCAACGCCCCCGACATAACTTAGGCGGCCCGCACGCGGGTGAACGCCTCCTCATATTTTGGCTGAAGCTCTGGATTGAACTTTGCATATTCGCATTTCGCCAAAACATCTGCTGGCGGGAAAATGACCGGATTGTTCTTGTACGCATCGGGCATCAGCGCCTTTGCGGCGTCATTTGGCGTTGGATACAGGATCGTTTCGGTAATCTTCTTACCAGCTTCGGCATCGAGCAGATAGTTGATGAATGCGTGGGCATTTTTCGGGTGTGGCGCGCCCTTGGGAATGCACAGATTGTCGGAGTTCAGCTGGCTGCCCTCTTTGGGGATGACAAAGCCAATGTCGGAATCTTCGACCATCGCCTGCGCAATATCGCCATTATACTCGAGCACCACATCGACTTCGCCCTTAAGCAACAAGTCCTGACCATTGTCCTCGTGGAAGGCCTTAATGTTCGGCTTTTGCTTGATCATCATGGCTTCGATGGCCTTCAAATCGGCATCGGTGAGGGCATTCACTGACTTACCCATATATTTGCCATAAAGCCGGAACATGTCGCCCGCCTCGGACAGCACCGCGATGCGGCCTTTATATTCATCGCTGTCGAACAGCACTTTCCAGCTGTCCGGTACCGCCTTCACCTTGGACTTGCGATAGCCAATGCCAAGCGCCAGCCAGGTGTAAGGCATCGAATATTTGCGTGCCGGATCATAGGGAACATCCTGATAATCTTTGGCAACATTTTTGAAGTTCGGGATTTGCGCCTGATCAAGCGGCATCAGCATGTCGGCCGCGGCCATACGCTCCACAAAATCGTTGGATGGGACGATAACGTCATAGCCCGGGTTTCCGGCGCGCAGCTTAGCGAACAGTTCGTCATTGCTGGCGAACAGCGTCATATTGACGTCTACGTCAGCGCTGTCCTTATAATCCTCCAACGTGGTTTCACCAATATAGGTGTCCCAATTGTAGAAGTTCAGCTTTGCCTCTTCACCATTGGCAAGCTTCTTGGCTTCCTTCTCACCGCAGCCTGCAAGCGCGCCGGTCAGCGAGAAACCAACGGCGGCAACACCCATCCCTTTTAACATGGCCCGGCGGTTGCTGCCCGCGTGTAAAAACGTCTTAAAGTCCATGATTATTCTCCAGCAGAAGCATATCGTAACATGCACATGCTGGACTATTAATGGGACTTAGAAAAGACACTTTTTTCCGCATGTTGCGGCGCAACTTTATTACGATTTAACGCAATTATTGTGCACCGCAACATATCGCTTCATTCAGCGCTTTTTCGCGTCGGCGTCGACCGCGGCTTGGACCGCTCTGTAGAAGGCTTCACGCCCTTCGCCCACGGTGTCGGGATCCGTCGCCTTTGGCCAATTGCTGTTGGACGCGATGATCAGCTTCCGTTTGGGATCAATGAAGATGCCCTGCCCGAAAATACCTTGAGCGGCATAGCTGCCGTCATCATAGGTCCACCATTGATAGCCATAGCCCCTCCCAGCCATGCCGATGTCGGCCTGTTTGACAGTTGCAGATGCCATCCAGTTATCCGGCCATATGCTCTGCCCGTTTATCTTGGCACCGCCCAAAACGAATAAGCCAAAACGGGCATAGTCACGGGTCGATGCCTGAATGCAGCAGCCACTAATTTCATGCCCGGTTGAACCCAAAAGCCAGCTTGCGTCTTGCTCCATGCCATAAGGTGCCCAGACTTTTTCCGACAGATAATCGGACAGCTTTTTCTTGGTGGCGGAACTGACCAACACGCCGATCAGGTTGGTTTCGCCGGTCTTATAGACCCACTTCGTTCCGGCGGGCGCTTCACGCGGCAAATTGCGCATATAGCTGACCGTCACATCCATGCCCTTTTCGGGCTTGTGCAAATTGAACAATGCGACGTCGGATTTGGGATCAGCATAATCCTCGTTCCATCTTACGCCCGACGTCATCGTCAGCAGCTGCGCAATCGTCACGTCGTCATAGGCAGAACCCTTAAGGTCCGGAATATAGGCCGAGACCATGTCGTCGACGCTTTTGATATAGCCGTCCTTGATGGCCGCGCCGACAAGCGTCGAGGTAAAGGACTTGGCGACGGAAAAGCTTGTCCACTTGCCCTGCGCATCAAAATCGAGCCCGTATTTTTCAACACGGATCTTGCCATCTTGGACAATGACGAGGCCAGCCGTGCGCTGCGCCTTCATATAGGCGTCGACATCCATATCAATGGTCAGCGGTTCGCCCTTGGGCATGGGATAGACCGTATCACCCGCTTTGATGATGTTCGATTTCGCCAATATGGGAATGCGGTCCAATGCGCGGAAACCGGCGTCGCGCTGCTCAACGCTCCAGAACAGCACGTTAGCGTCGGTCGGTAGGTGAGAGATGAGCGCTTTCATATCCTTGTCCGCGCTGGCCCAGAAACCGCCAGCCGCAGCCGCGATCACGATCAATATACCGAATATCCATTTTTTCATCTTGCTCCCCCACTGGTTATTTTTTGAGCGACGTTCATTCCGCCACCCCTGAATCTATCTTCGCAATACATCAGATAATAGCGCGAAAGCGAAATGAATTTATCATCACATCCATTGGGCGGCGCATCTCTTTACAATGCCCCACAGCAAAACATGACATATTGCCGATAGCAGACATTGCGAAAGCCATAGCTGCGCCTTATGTATGTAATACACGCCGTTTAAACGGCTGAAATCTGGGCGACAGCCCGTTGGAGGAGCTCTTTCGATGCGTAACCAAGTTGTAAAATCTTTGCTATTAACCGCTGCGGCCCTCTCCCTTGCAAGTTGCGGTATCAACAGCGTTCCGACCGCTGAAGAAAATGCCAAGGCAAAATGGGCCGACGTTCAGGCCGCGTTTCAAGAGCGCGCCAACCTTATTCCCAATCTGGCAAATATCGTCAAAGGCGCAGCGGCGCAGGAAAACAAAACCTTGACCGAAGTCATAGAGGCGCGTGCGCGCGCGACATCACCAAATATTCAGGTCAATCCTGATGATCTGGCCAACCCGGCCAAGATGGCCGCTTTCCAGTCCGCACAAAACCAATTGTCGGGCAGCCTCTCGCGCCTGCTCGTATCGGTTGAGCAATATCCGCAGTTGAAGAGCCAAGAGGGCTATTTGAAATTGCAGGATCAGCTTGAAGGTCAGGAAAACCGGGTGCGCATCACCTTGCGCGATTATAACGAGGCTGTGCGCGGGTATAACACCACCATCCGCACTTTCCCCGATATCATCGGCGCGAAGATCATTCACGGTGCGCAACCGATGGTCCCATATCAAGCCACCACGCAAGGCGCTGAAACCGCACCGACGCTTGATATGGCGCCCGCAAACTAACCCCTTTTGGGATTACACACATGAAAAAGGCCCTTGGCCTGCTGACAGCGCTGCTTTTGGCCTTAACCGGTCAGTCAGCGCTTGCGCAAAACTTCCCCACGCTTTCGGGCCGCGTTGTCGATCAGGCGAACCTGCTCGATCCGCAGCAAGAAGCAGCGTTGACCGCCAAGTTGCAGGGGCTCGAGACGCGCACCAAGCGACAGTTGGTGGTGGCCACATTGAGTAGCCTCGAAGGCTATGAAATATCCGATTATGGATATCGGCTTGGCCGCCAATGGGCGCTTGGGCAAGATGGCAAAGGCGAGACCGAAAAGGACAATGGCGCCATCCTCATCGTCGCGCCCAATGAACGCAAAATGCGTATCGAGGTTGGCTATGGTCTTGAACCCGTCCTGACCGACGGCCTGTCATCGACCATCATTCGCAACGATATCACCCCACTTTTCAAGGCGGGCGATTTTGCGGGCGGCATTAACGCGGGGGTCGACCGCATCGTCACCCAGCTTGAGTTGCCGGCCGACGAAGCGGCTAAAATTGCGCAAGCGGCGCAGCAACGTCAGGGCAAGGACGAAGGCATACCGTTCGGCGCGATTATCTTCATCCTGTTCATGATCTTCTTTGTATTTCTGCCCATGATCCGATCGACGAACGGTGGCGGGCGCAAGCACCGGCGCCGCGGCATGGCTCCAGTCATTATCTGGGGCGGTGGCGGATCATCCTGGGGCGGCGGTGGAGGCGGCTTTGGTGGTGGCTTCGGCGGCGGTTTTGGCGGAGGCGGCGGCAGCTTCGGCGGCGGCGGTGCTTCGGGTGGTTGGTAGAAAGTATCGTTATGGCCTTACGTAAAATTAGCCGGATGACCGAAGCCGACCACCAGTTGGTAACGGATGCAGTGGCGGATGCCGAGCATCATACAAGTGGTGAAATCGTGACCATCGTCACCGACCTGTCCGACCATTATGAAGACATCGGGATCGCATGGGCAAGCGGCGTCGCCTTTGTGGCGCTCGCAGTCTATGCGACCCTCCCTAGCTTCTACATCGGCCTCATCAACCGCCTGACCGGTGGTTGGGGCCATGAATATACGACCAACGAATATGTGGCGATGTTGTTGACGGCGGTGGCGCTGAAATGGGTCGGAACATGGCTGATCCTGAAATGGATGCCTTTGCGTCTTTGGCTGACACCCAACGCGACCAAATTGGCGCGCGTACGCGGCCGTGCCATCAGCCTGTTCAAGGTCGGAACCGAATCCAAGACCGTCGGTCGCACCGGCGTTTTATTATATTTGTCGATGCTGGAACATCGGGCCGAAATCGTTGCGGACGAAGCCATTGCATCAAAGGTCGCGCCAGAGATTTGGGGCGATGCAATGGTCGCGCTGCTTGACCATGTGAAGGCGGGCAACCCCGGACAGGGTGTTGCCGCCGCCGTTGCGCAAATGGGTGTTGTTTTGGCGGAGCATTTCCCCAAAGGCAGCGAAAACCCCAACGAACTACCGGACAGGCTCATCCAGTTATGAATGCAGACGAAGACGTCGAAAACGTGATGTGGCAAGGCCGCTTCATCACGGCGAAGACACGCGGGAAATGGGAATATGTCAGCCGCGCGCGCGGTATCAAGGCAGGCGTCATCCTCGCGGTTGAAGATGACCATGTCCTGCTTGTCGAACAATATCGCGTGCCACTTGGCGCAAATTGTATCGAGCTTCCCGCTGGCCTGATTGGCGACCATGAGGAAGGCGAGGACACGCTTACGTCGGCCGCTCGCGAGCTTGAGGAAGAAACCGGCTATCGGGCGGACACCCTCGAAATCGTCGGTGAGTTTTTCTCATCCCCCGGCATGGTCAGCGAAAGCTTTTCACTCGTGCGCGCACATGGCCTTACCAAAATAAGCGAGGGCGGCGGCGTGGATGGCGAGAATATCATTGTGCATCGCGTCGCCCTGCCCGATTTGCCCCGCTTCGTTCAATCAAAGCGCGACGAGGGCTGCGTCGTCGACGTCAAGCTGCTGATGCTGCCCGGGATGCTGTTTTAACGGAAATTATCCGCATAAGCCTGAAGCTTCAGGGTCTTGGGCGGTGTGGGAATGTAGGTCGCGGCGATGCCTTTTTTGTCGGCATAAGCGCGCGCGGCATCCAGCGTTGGAAAGGTCAACTGGACCTGCGATTGCGTATCGCCTGAACCCGCCCAACCCATCAGCGGATCGGCCTTGCGCGGTTCATTCGACTGAAATTCCAGCACCCATTCGTTCGTGCGGCCACGGCCCGATTGCATGGCATTTTTGGGACGCTGAAAAATACGGGCAGACATGGATGTTTCCTGAAAATTACGTTCGCGCTCGCCTTGCCCGAACGGCAATGGATTCGTCAAGCGTTGCGGGGCACATCGCGCGCTTGCGCCTTTTTCGTCTTTAGGCTGGCCACACTCTCCCACGGTGCATCGGGCCAGTTATGGCGCGGATATCTGCCGCGCATTTCCTTGGCCACGTCACGCCAGCTACCGCGCCAAAACTCTGGCAAATTGCGGGTGGTCTGGATTGGACGGCCAGCAGGCGATGTCAGGCTCAGCACCAACGCAATGCGCTCTGCGCCGACCGTGGGGTGGCTATCAAGGCCAAATAAGCCCTGTACGCGTAGCTCAACCGTTGGCCCGGCCTCAGCTGCATAATCGATGGCATGCGTCGTTCCTGCCGGACTGACAAAGGATGCTGGCGCGATTTGGTCAATGCGCGTGCGCTGATCCCAGCCCAGCATATTGTCGAGTGCGGTCGACAATGCCGCGGGTGAGACATCGCGCAGCCGGTTCACGCCGATCAGCAACGGCAAAAGCCATTGCTCCGCCTCTTCACCCAATGCGCCGTCACTGACCGCTGCTATACCCGCAAATTGTGCGCGCTCACGCAGCGCCAGCGCCGCTTTTGACCATGGCAGCGCGCTCACACCCATTTCGCGCACTGCGGTCAGTAACGCGCGCGCCACGGCCGTCTGGTCGGGTTTTTCTATGCGACCTTCGCTTAAGACTATCGCACCAAGCCGCCGTTGCGCGCGGGCATCCACGCGGTCGATATTCTTATCATAAGACAGGGACTCTTCCTGCGTTATCCGATCGGCAAAATGGCTGAGTATCTCCGCTTCCGTCAGTGGCGCAGCGGACAATATGCGCGCGCCCGATGCGGCACCTTGGACATCGGCCACCGCGAGCCATTCTTCGCGTGCCAAAAGCGACGCGGTATCCAACTGCAACCCGCGTCCCATCGCGCTAATCCATTTTTCGCCTTTGTTATCGCGCCGCTTGGCAATGCGATCGAGGTAAGCGGTGGCGATGAGGCCGCCGATGCTGAGCAGTTCTTGTTCGCCAGCGCCGCTGCCGCACATCCGCGATATACGCTGCGCCAGCTTTCGTGCGGCATCCGCCTTAGTGCTGCGTTCGCCCACAAAGCGTTCAAATCGCGTTTCGATATTTTCGCCTTGCCCGCCAAGGCCACGTTCCTGCAACAGTAGGGCCAGCATCGCCGCATCCTCGGCCTGTCCGCTCTTGGACGCTTCAACGACCATATGTGCGAGCGGTGGCGGTAATGGGAGGTCGGCAAGCTGAACGCCATGCGGCGTAATATGCCCCGATGCGTCGAGCGCGTTAATGGACAGCAAAAGCTTGCGCGCTTGCTGCAGCGCGGGTGCTGGCGGGCCGTCAAGCCAGCGCAACTTGGTCGGGTCATTCTCTCCCCAATGTGCGCAATCGAGCAGCAATGGCGCAAGGTCGCTTTCCAATATTTCGGGCGGGTCAAATGGCGGAAGCCCGCCATTGCCTGCTTCCTGCCACAACCGATAGGCAACGCCCGCCTGCTGCCGCGCGGCACGCCCGGCCCGCTGGGTAACCGCAGACAGGCTCGCGCGCTCGGTCACCAGCCGCGTCACGCCAGCCGCTTGGTCAAACCGCGCGCGCCGTGCCAAGCCGCTGTCGATGACGATGCGAACGCCATCGATCGTCAGGCTGGTCTCGGCAATGTTGGTGGCGAAAATGATCTTCCGACGCTGCTGCGCGTCACGGCGGACGGCCAACCTTTGCGCTGCCGGGTCGATTTGGCCATGCAATTTATGCACGACGATATCTTCGCCAATACTGCCGAGACTATCTACCGCGCGGTCAATTTCGCGCACGCCGGGCAGGAAAACCAGAATATCGCCCTCTTCCTCGGACAGCGCCAGCCGGACCGCGCGCACGATATCGGTTTCGATGGGTTGTTCGGCGCGCCGGCCAACATATTGGAAATCCAGCGGCCATCTTTTGCCATCGCTCTCGACGACTGGCGCATCGCCCATCAACTGCGAAAATCTGGAACCATCTAACGTTGCCGACATCGCAAGCACACGCAGGTCTGGCCGGAATGCGGCTTGTGCCTCAAGCGCGAGCGCAAGGCCAAAGTCGCTGTCGATGCTGCGTTCATGGACTTCGTCGAACAAGACCGCAGAAACGCCGACAAGCTCCGGGTCGCTGATGATGCGGTTTCGGAAAATGCCCTCGGTCATGACCAAGATTCGGCTATTGGGGCCTTGTTTGCTATCCAGCCGTGTCGTGTAACCAACCCGCCCCCCGACGGCTTCGCCCAGCCCCTCCGATATGCGTTCTGCCGCCATGCGCGCGGCGAGGCGGCGGGGGGACAGCAGCAAAATCTGGCCATCGCAATAGGGCTCATCCAACAATGCAGGGGCAACCATTGTGGTCTTACCCGCACCTGGCGGGGCAATCAGGACGGCATTGGGTGATGCACGCAACGATGCCAGCAGGTCTGGCATCACGGCCATAACGGGCAACATATGGTCCGACATCTTTTCAGCCATGATGGTTTGCGGCTGTGATCATGAAGTGCGCCTGTGCCCGTGCTTCATCGGCACTGACCGTGCGATCAATATGCGCGTGCTATGGCGAATTCGACCGCCTCAGTCAGCGCAGATTTGGCTTCACCATTGGGGAAATGCGCAATCGCATCAATTGCGCGTTGGCCATAATGCCGCGCGCGATCCAGCGTGTCGTCAATCGCGTTATGCGCCGCCAGCAATGTGCGCGCATGCTGCAGATCTGCATCCGAAATCCGGTTGCCAAGCATCGCCTCACGCCAGAATTTCTGTTCATCGGAATTACCACGGATATGGGCCAGAATGACGGGCAATGTAACCTTGCCATCGCGGAAATCGTCACCGCTGTCTTTGCCCATGGTTGCGCCGTCGGACACATAATCAATGGCGTCGTCGACCAATTGAAATGCGATCCCCAGATTGCGGCCATAAGCGTCCAGCGACATTTCTTGCGCGTCGCCGCTTTCGGCCACGACCGCCGCAATCCGGCAGGCCGCTGCGAACAACGCCGCAGTCTTCGACCCAATGATTTCGAGATATTTCTCTTCGGTCGTCGAAATCTGCCGCTGGGCAGTCAATTGATTGACCTCACCCTCGGCAATGACCGCAGACGCATTCGACAAGATTTTGAGAACCTTAAGCGATCCATCCTCGACCATCAGCTCAAATGAGCGGCTGAACAGGAAGTCACCAACCAACACGGCGGCAGGGTTGCCGAAAATGAGATTGGCGGCAGTTTTGCCACGGCGCATGTCGCTGCCATCGACGACGTCATCGTGCAACAAGGTTGCGGTGTGAATAAACTCGACAGCCGCCGCCAGCTTGTGATGACGGTCGCCGGGATAATCGAGAAGCTGCGCGCACGCCAATGTCAGCATCGGGCGCATACGCTTGCCACCGCCAGCGATAAGATGCCCGGCCAGTTCAGGGATCAGCGGGATTTCGGACTGCATACGGTCCAGAATGACCGCGTTCACCTTGTTCATTCCGGGGGCGACCAGCTTGAACATGGGTTCCAACGATGGCGCACGATTTCCGCCGATTTTATGTATGGTTGCAGTCATAATCGTTTCGCTCTGACGACAGCCGCGCCGCAAGGCAAGTGCAAATGGCGTATTTCCTCTTGTCCGTTGCAGTCAATATCGGCACAGGATGCAGTCATGGACGATCAAGAAACCCTAACCCGCTTTCGTGAAAGCATCGACAATATCGATGCCGCGCTCGTATTCATGCTGGCTGAGCGGTTTAAAATAACGCAAGCGGTGGGCGAGTTTAAGGCAAAGTCTGCGCTGCCTCCTGCAGATCCGGCCCGCGAAGAACGGCAGATTGAACGGCTTCGGCAACTGGCCCGTGACGCGAAGCTTGATCCCGATTTTACCGAAAAATTCCTGCGCTTCATCATCGATGAAGTCATCCGCCACCATCAGCAGATCCGCGACGCGAGCTGATTAGCTGGTCGCTTTGGGCAACCTAAGACGCACGAGCAAACCGCCCAAATCTTCGCTTTCTTCAAGCCGGACTGTCCCGCCGTAAATTTCCACAACATCGCGAACAATTGCCAAGCCAAGGCCCGTGCCCGGCTTACCGGTGTCTAGCCGGGCACCGCGGTCGAACAAACGCTCACGCTCGGCTTCCGGTATGCCTTTTCCATCGTCCTCAATCAGCATTTCGACAAAATCGCCAGCGTCCTCGACCGTCACAAACACGCTGCCGCCGCCATATTTGGCTGCATTTTCGATCACATTGCCTAGCATTTCATCGAGATCCTGCCGTTCGACACGCGCGGCAATTTCCTTGTCGCCAGCCATGTCGAGCCGGACATGCGAATATAGGCGGCTGACAGCACGTTCGACGGACTCAAGGCTGTCCCACACTTGCGCGCGGCTATGGCTGTGCCCGCGCCGTCCTACAGCACGCGCACGCGCCAGATGGTGGTCCACCTGACGCCGCATCGTCGTGGCTTCGCGAATAATGGTGTCGGCGAGGTCGGGTGATTGCGCGGTGGCACTGTTCATGATGACCGTGAGCGGTGTTTTGAGCGCGTGCGCCAAGTTCCCGGCATGACGCCGCGATTCTTCGGCCTGCTGCTCATTATGGTCGAGCAAGGCATTCAGCTCGTTGACCATCGGCATGACTTCGTCCGGCAAAGCATCGGTAACCCGGCTTTCGCGGCCACTGCGCATCTGCGCAATCGCTTTGCGCACCGCACGCAGGGGCCATAGGCCATAAAATGTCTGAAGCGCGGCCAAGATAA
The DNA here is from genome assembly GCA_041175505.1 of Pseudomonadota bacterium. Taxonomy (GTDB): domain Bacteria; phylum Pseudomonadota; class Alphaproteobacteria; order Sphingomonadales; family Sphingomonadaceae; genus Sphingorhabdus_B. The sequence goes on along the minus strand of JBEDET010000030.1, from coordinate 13,767 downwards.
TGAGACCAAGACCAAGCAAAAGAAAACTCGTTACCAGCACGGACCGTAGCTCGATAATTTGCCGGTCAAGGCTGTCACGGCTTTGCGCAACCATGAAGGTCCAACGCCGTTTCGAATCAGGGAGGTATACCTGCCGTTCAGCAATGCGAAGCGGTTCGTCACGAAATTCGTTACTATCCCGAAAATGGACGGACTCATCCTCGTGATTGGACGGTATTTGAAGTGCGCGATCCCACAGCGAGCGAGATGTATAAGGCATCGCTCCCGGAGACGTTATCTGCCAGTAAAATCCGCTATTGGGCTCCAGAAAGCGTTGGTCTCCCAGCCGACGATTGTTCCGGACCTCTCCAACAGGGTCAATCTCCGATGACGCAATCATCGCGGTCAGGACATATTCCAGCTGATTGTCGAAATTCTGCTCAACCGAATTGACCAACACGCGGTCAAGCGCGGCACCGCCGCCGATCAACAAAATCGTAATCCACGCCGCAGCGGTCAGAATCATCCGGCGGGTCAGCGAACCCGTGCTCTGAAACTGGCTTCGCCACGTCGGTGCTTGATTGGCCGTTTTCATGGCGACCGGCGGTTTCAGCTGACCGGTTCCTCAAGGCTGTAGCCAAGGCCGCGGATCGTCGAGATCACATCTTGGCCAAGCTTTTTGCGGATGCGCGTTACGAACACTTCAATCGTGTTGGAATCGCGGTCGAAATCCTGATCATAAATATGCTCGATCAACTCGGTCCGCGAAACAACCTTGCCCTTGTGGTGCATCAGATACGACAGCAGTTTATATTCCTGCGCGGTCAACTTCACGGGTTGCCCAGCCAGCGTGACGCGGCCCGAGCGTGTATCAAGGCGAACCTCGCCAACGGTCAGCTCAGACGACGCATTGCCCGATGCGCGGCGGATCAACGCACGAAGGCGCGCAATCAGCTCTTCGGTCTGGAATGGCTTTGCCAAATAATCATCGGCGCCCGCATCAAGACCAGCAACCTTGTCGGACCAGCTGTCACGCGCTGTCAGCACCAGAACAGGGAATTTGCGGCCTTCCTTGCGCCAGCGATCGAGAACGGTGAGGCCGTCAATTTCAGGCAGGCCAAGGTCAAGAACGACCGCATCGTAATTTTCGGTCGAGCCCATATAATGGCCATCTTCGCCGTCGGTGGACAAATCAACCGCGTAGCCAGCACCTTCAAGGGTGGACTTTAATTGCTTGCCCAATGTGGGTTCGTCTTCGACGATCAAGATGCGCATGCTGTCCCCTTATATTGTTAAAATTCATGCCGAAATCGGGCTAGCAGATTCACGTGCAGCCACAAAATTCTATCAGCGTTGGCGTAAAATGTTACCGGTTCGGGCATCTACATCGACGAAGATGACGCGGTCCTTGTTGATAAACTTCAACCGGTAAACCTGCGCGCTTGGATCATATTCAGGCCCCAGATACTGCATCCCGCGCATACGCGGCACAACGTTTGCCTCAATCTCGCGCAGCGATTTTACTTTTCCAGCCGCCATGTCCTGACGCGCATCATCCTGTTCACCGCGACGCGCATCGGCGGGAAAGGCAGCAAGCAACGCAATTGCGGAAAGCCCTGTGACAACTGAAGTTCGGTTCAACATTCCTGCGCACTACCCCCATGGCATTGAACGTAAAATGAATGGAGGCCGATCATCCAACCGGCCTCCGACAAGATTATTTCACCATTTCAAAGGTGAATGAAAGCGTTGCCCCTACGCTCAGCTCACCCGGCGCAATGGGTGTCGACTTTTCAGATGCATCCATCGCGCGCAAAACCATCGGCCGTGGATAGCCACCGCCTTGGCTGTCGGTTTCTTCAACCCGCAAGACGCGGACATCATTGTATCCGGCCTTTCGTGCAAGGTTTTGTGCGCGGTTCATTGCGGTCGTCCAAACCTTGTCACGGGCAGCGCCGCGAAACGCACTGTCATCATCAATGCTGAATGTCGGACCATTGAAGCTTGTCGCCCCATCGACCGCAAGCGCATCCAGAAACGCGCCGAGTTTCTTCAGGTCGCGCAGTTTCGATGTCACCATGTTCGACGCCTGATAGCCTTTGAAAACCTGCTGCCCATCGCGATAATCAAATTGCTGATTGAGGCTAATCTGCGTGGTTTGAATATCGCGTTCGGCAATGCCCAATTTCTTCAGCCGCGCAACGACCGACGCCATTTGCACATTGTTTGCGCGAACCGCCTCGGTCGCCGTTGGTGCCATAGTTTGGACACCCGTTGAGAAGGTCGCGATATCTGGTTTGGTGTCTACAGATTCGGTGATCGTCAGATCAATGACGGAGTTTGCGGCGGTGATATTAACCTGCGTGGCCATCGCTTCGCCCGACGCCAACGCTGCGGTTGCCAGCAACGTGGCAAAAATAATTTTACGCATAAGATGCTCCTGTGTGATGCCACCCACTTATATCGCGGTTTGGCGTGCCCAATCGATATAGGCTTGGCGAAGCTGAACGGTTGCCGAACCGGGCGTTCCATCGCCGATGGTTTTCCCGTTTATTTCCACCACGGGCATCACGAAACCTGACGCCGACGAAACAAATGCTTCCGCGGCTTGTTCCGCCTCTGCGACCGAAAACGGCCGCTCTTCGATTGTTTGCGCGACCATTGGCAAAACAGCCGCACGGGTAATGCCATGCAGGATTTCGCGGTTCAGCGGGTGCGTCACCAGCACGCCATCATGCGTAATGATATGCGCGTTTTGCGCGGTCCCCTCAGTCACGACGCCGCCGCGTTCCATCCACGCATCGTCGACACCGCGGGCAATCGCTTCGTTTTTCATCAGCGACGCGTAGAGCAATTGCGTCGTTTTGATATCGGCCCTGCCCCAGCGCAGATCGGGCAAAGTCACCACACGAATGCCACGCTTTGCCAATGGCGTGTCTGCCAATGCACGGCTTTGGCTAAAGGCCAAAACGGTCGGCGTTGTACCTTCGGGTGGGAAGACAAAATCGCGATCCGTCGGCGCGCCGCGCGTGACTTGCCAATAGATCATGCCTTCCTCAACCGCATTGCGCACGACAAGTTCGCGGCAAATCGTGAGCCATGCTGCGGCATCAGGCGCGCCTTTAATACCCAGTTCGCCAAGCGAGCGGGCCAGCCGCTGCGCATGGCCGTCAAAATCCACAAGCTTGCCACCCAGCACCGAGACGACTTCATAGACAGAGTCAGAAAACAAAAAGCCCCGGTCAAATACCGATACTTTGCCGTCGATTTCGGGAACATATGCCCCGTTGAGATAAATAGTGCGCATATGACGTCTGTGCTGGAAGCGCCGCTAATCGTCAACATCGACATTGTCATTCCCGTTGCGACCCCCTATCCGCCAGCGCATATGTCTCAACCCCCAATCTTCGCATTCGAAAATCTCGCGCTACAGCAAGGTGGCGGCTGGCTGTTTCAGGATATCGACCTGTTTATTGGCGCACGCGATCGGCTCGCGCTGATTGGCCGCAATGGCGCGGGCAAAACAACGTTGATGAAATTGGTCGCTGGCTCGGTCGAGGCGGACAAAGGCAATCGCGTTGTCGTTCCCGGCACAAATATCGTGATGCTGGAACAAGACCCCGACGTGACATCGTTCGACCGGCTCGTCGATTTTGCCATTCATGGCGAAAAAGGCCCGCCTGAATATGCGGTGCGCGCCATTGCGGACCAGTTGGGCATAAATCTGGACCGCGAAGCCAAGACCGCAAGCGGCGGTGAGAAACGGCGCGCCGCGATTTGCCGGGCGCTTGCCAGCGAACCCGATTTGCTGTTGCTTGACGAGCCGACCAACCATTTGGACCTCGCCGCGATTGAATGGCTGGAGGATTGGCTGACGCGCTATCGCGGCGCCTTCATGGTTATCAGCCATGACCGGACGTTTTTAACGCGGCTGACGCGGCAGACATTTTGGTTGGACCGTGGACTGTTGCGCCGGAATGAGATTGGCTTTGGCGGTTATGATGCGTGGACCGAGCGGGTCTATGCCGAAGATGCGCGCAATGCGGACCGGCTGGATGCCAAGCTGAAGATTGAGGCACATTGGCTTGAGCGCGGCGTCACTGCGCGGCGTAAGCGCAATCAGGGACGGCTCGCGAAGCTATGGGAAATGCGCGCCGCACGCGCCGCAATGATCGGCCCGCAGGGCACCGCCAAACTTGCCGCCGCAAGCGACGATAGCAAAACCAAAACCGTCATCAGCGCAGAAGGCATCGGCAAAAGCTTTGGCGACCGCACGATTATCAAAGATTTCACGCTCCGTATCCAGCGCGGCGACCGCATCGGCATTGTCGGCGCGAACGGCACCGGCAAAACGACCTTAATCCGTATCCTGACGGGTGAAACGCAGCCCGACAGCGGCAGCATCACGCTTTCGCCAACGTTGACCGGCATCGTGATCGACCAGCAGCGCAAATTGCTGACCCCCGAAAAGCGCGTGCGCGATGTACTCGCCGATGGCAGCGATTGGATTGATGTGCGCGGCGTGCGCAAACATGTTCAGGGTTATTTGAAAGAGTTTCTGTTTGATCCGGCATTGATTGAGGCGCGGATCGGCTCATTATCGGGTGGCGAGCAGTCGCGCATTTTGTTGGCACGCGAATTCGCGCGTGAGGCCAATTTGCTTGTGCTGGACGAACCCACAAACGACCTCGACCTAGAAACGTTGGATCTGCTGCAGGAAGTGATTGCAGATTATGACGGTACGGTTCTGATCGTCAGCCATGACCGTGATTTCCTTGACCGAACGGTGACGCTCACCCTTGGCCTCGATGGATCAGGGCATGTCGATATCATTGCGGGCGGTTATGCCGATTGGGAAGCCAAGCGGGACAAGCGCGATAAACCCACAGCGAAAAAGGCCGATAAAGCGGCCGCGCGGCCCGAGGCAAGCAGCGACACCGCGCCCGCCAAACGCGTCAAGCTGACCTACAAAGACCAGCGCGATTATGATCTGCTGCCCAGCCGCATTGCCGAAATCGATGCCGAGGTTGCGGCGGCCGAAAAGGAAATGGGCGAGCCGACGCTCTACACAAAGAACCCGGCGCGATTTGCCGAACTGACAGCAAAGACCGAAAAACTGCGCGCTGAAAAGGATGCGGCGGAGGAGCGTTGGCTGGAGTTGGCGATGATGGTTGAAGAAGCGGCGACCTAACCCGCTATCCGGTAAAAGGTCACAAGCCGGTCGAGCGCAATTTTCAACACGAGCTTTCCAGACCGCACAGGCCATGACATCTCACGTTCTGCCGCAGGCATGCTCTCGCCCACGCAAATCACGCGCCACGCAATGTCCGACAGGTCCGGCCCAAGCGCGGACAAGGCGTCGTCAAACCGCGCCTTGGCGCTCATCATCCGCTCTGTCCGGTTCAAACCAGTCGGCGCGGCGCGTTTTTGGCGGCCGACCGGAATATTCTCCCATGACATGGTGACATGCGGACCGAGCGCGGCAGTTTCATAGTCGCGGCGCAAGGTTTCCCCCGCCAACATCTGCCGGTCCGACAAATGTCCACGCGCATGCAGCCAAGAAAGCGGCGATTCCGCGAGATTGACGGTCACCGTGCGGCGGGCTTTCGTATCACGCACAACTGGGCCGCTTTCGCGCAACCCGCGCTCAGCCAATAGCCTTGGATCAGTTAGGTTACGATTTGAATGGGACTTTGAGGGCATATCTATTCTCCGCTTAATCAGCGAATCACCCTTGCCATGTGGTAAATATTGTAGGAAAGAAAAACCTATCTGGTGATGGAGTATTTTATGCAAAGCCGAATTCGTGATGTGCGCAGGGCCAAGGGGATGACGCTCGCCGATGTGGCGGAACGGTGCAAACCCGCAACGACGGCGCAGACCATTGGACGGCTGGAGACGGGTACGCGGGTGCTGTCGCTGATTTGGATTAACCGCATTGCAGACGCCTTGGGCGTTGAATCGAGCGATTTGGTGGCGCTGCCCGATCAGCAGTTTTTGCCTGTGGCCGCCATCTTAAGCGAGGACGGCACACACGCGCCAACCAAGGAAGAGCGCATCATGGTGCCAAACGTCGGCGGAACGATGGTCGGCCTACGTATTGCCGCGGCAACGGGCGAATATCGCCGTGGTGACGAATTATGGCTTGAGCAAATTCAGCCTGACGCTTTTGGGTCTGCGCTCAATCTCGATGTTTTGGTTCCACGCCCCGGTGGCCGTTTCCTCTTTGGCCGATTATTGGGGCGCGAGGCAGGCAAGCTGCACCTGCTGCCGCTTGAGGCGGGGGCACGGCAACAAGTCGTCACGGATCCGGCGTGGATTGCGAAAGCCGTACGGCTCGTTCGCAAGCTGTAGCGCGTTTGGTAAGGATGTCACCGCGAACGCGCGGGCATTCTCCGGGAAAGAGAATGCCCGCCAGTTAGCCGACTTTTTCCGGACGCTGTCCGGACGTCAGGATTAAGATTCAAAACCTTCGACGATGCGCTCGGCCTTTGAACCGGCTTCTTCGGTTGGCACAAAGCTGTGTGAACCAACCTTAAGCCAGATGAGGATTGGCGCAGCCTGATAAATCGACGAATATGTTCCGACGACAATACCGAACGCCATCGCGGCGCTGAACCCGAAGATAACATCTGGCCCGAACAGCACCAGAACGATCAACGGCAGCGAGATCGACACGCTGGTCATGACCGTACGCGACAATGTCTCGTTCACCGAAAGGTTCAACAGCGATGCCATTTCCATCTTACGGAATTTCATCAGGTTTTCGCGAATACGGTCATACACAACCACAGTATCGTTCAACGAATAACCGATGATCGTCAGCAAAGCCGCGATGATATTCAGGTCGAATTCCCAACCTGTCAGCGCAAACAGACCGAAGGTGAGCGTCACGTCGTGAACAAGCGACCAGATGGCGCCCACGCCGAACTGCCATTCGAACCGGAACCAGATGTAAATCGATACGCCAGCCATAGCTGCAAGCAGCGCAAGGATACCCTTGCTGAACAATTCTTCCGATACCTTACCAGACACCGAATCCACGCCGTCAATGCGGACGTCGGGGTGGCCCGCTTTCAAGGTTTCGGTAATCTTTGTCGCCATGGCATTGGCAAGCTCAGGATTTTTGTCTGCGCCTTCCGGCAATTTCATGCGGATCGAGACCTGATTTTCTGCGCCAAAACGCTGAATGGTCGGATCGCCATAACCGAGCTTCGCGACGGTTTCGCGCAATTCAGTAACGGGTGCGGCCGCGCTTTGCGTGAATGTCGCGCGGATCATTTGGCCGCCGATAAAATCGACGCCAAAGTTCAGGCCCTTTGCAGCCACCAAGCCAACCGACGCGACCATAAGCAACAGGCTGATGCCAAAGGCCCATGTCCGCCATTTCAGAAAATCGATATTGGTATCGTCAGGAACGAGTTTGAGCAGTTTCATGTCTATATCCTCAAATCGTCAGGTCATGGGGACGCGTGCGCTTCACCCAGCGTGAGACCCACATGCGCGTGATGGTGACAGCGGTGAAAACCGATGTGACGATCCCGATCATAAGCACCACTGCGAAACCGCGAATGGGTCCGGAGCCAAAAATGAACAGCAATACCGCCGCAATGACGTTGGTGCTGTTCGCGTCGAAAATGGCGCGGCTGGCTTCCTTATAGCCAAATTCAATCGCCTGCACGACACGGCGGCCCCGTTTCAATTCTTCGCGAATACGCTCGTTGATCAACACGTTTGCGTCAACCGCAGCACCAATGGTCAGGACGAATCCGGCAATGCCCGGCAGGGTCAGCGTTGCATTGGCAAATGCCATCACGCCAAGGATCATGGAGACGTTAATGACCAACGCGACGTTGGCATACATGCCGAAGCGGCCATAAACGAGGAACATTAGCACCAGAATTGCAGTGGTACCGATGACCGCAGCCAAAATGCCGCGGCGAATGGAGTCGGCACCCAAGTCTGGACCAACCGAACGTTCCTCAACAATTTTCAGGTCAACCGGCAGTGCGCCCGACCGCAGCGAGATGGACAGCGCGTTCGCGCTTTCCGTCGTAAAGCTTCCCGAAATCTGCGAGACACCACCAAAAATCGGCTCACGAATTTGCGGCGCGGAAATAACCTGTCCGTCCAACACGATGGCGAACAGCTTGTTGACATTCTGCTGCGTCATCCGGGCAAATTTCTGCCCACCTTCGCTATCAAACTGAATGGTGACCGCAGGCTCATTTGTCTGCGGGTCGAATGTCGGGTCTGCCTTCACCAGCTTGTCGCCGGAAATGCCGCCCAACCGGCGCACGGCAATGTACGGCAGACCGGAGGGGTTATCGGGATAGGGCAGAACTTGGCTGCCAACGCGGGCCTTGCCCTGCGCGGTCTGATCAGGATCGGCTTGTTCGTCGACAAGTTTGAACTCAAGCTTAGCCGTCTTACCAATCAATGCCTTCAGCGCCTCTGGATCATCCAATCCGGGCACCTGAACGACGATGCGGTTTTCACCCTGACGGATGATCGTCGGTTCAAGCGTACCCAAGGCGTTAATGCGGCGATCGATAACATCCTTGGCGGTGTCCATCGCTTGGTCGAGAGCGGTTTCATCGCCTGTGCCCGCTGGTGTCAGGATCATGCGGTTGCCGTCGTTCACGCCGATATTCCAGTCGCGACTGCCGGTTGCATTGCTGGTCAGCGGCAACAACGCCTCGCGGGCTGCGTCGACTTGCGCGGGGCTGTCGACCGTGAAGCTCAATTGTCCGTTGGCACGCGACACATCCGAAATCGCAATCCGCGGTTCAGCGCGGCGCATTGCCGTTCTGACGCTATCTTCCAAAGCTTCCAACCGTGTTTCGGCAAGCTGCGAGGTGTCCGCCTCAAGCAGAATGTGGCTACCACCCGCAAGGTCGAGCCCAAGATTGATGGTCGGCGTCGGCACAAATTGCGCGAGCTGCGCCCTGATATGGGTGGGCAACACGCTTGGTATGGCGAAAAGCACACCCAGAATAATCAGGGTGTTGAGCATCCATACGCGCCAACGGGGAAAATCAAGCATAGGCTGGGTCCGAACGAACTGGGAAAACGGAATTTGGGGTCGACAGAACTTCTGTTCAACCCCAGCGATTAATCGTTAGCGGCTTTGGCACCGCGCGGCTGCACATTGGCGATGGTGGATTTAACCGCCTTCACCCGCACATTTGGCGCGATTTCGACTTCGACATAGTCATCAGCAACTTTCGTTACCTTGCCCATCAAGCCACCTGCAGTGACGACTTCATCATTCTTCTGCACCGCGTTGATTTTCGCCTCATGCTCCTTGGCGCGCTTTTGCTGCGGACGGATGAGAAACATGTAGAAAACGACGAAGATCAAAAGCAGTGGGAACAGCTGCACAAAAAATGCCGAACCACCCGCGCCACCAGCTGCAGCGCTCAAGATAACAAACTCCATCGGAAACCTCACATTTTAAAAAAAGGCGCCCAATGCAGGCGCGGTCCTGAACAATCGGGCGCGATTATCACCTGCACCCAGCTGACGCAACGTCAAAGCGTCCAAACCGCGCTTGCTTTTAGGAAACCAGCGCCATATAGGCGCGCTTCCACTGGCCTCTGCGAGGTCTTTGGCGGTCGGGACGTAGCGCAGCCTGGTAGCGCATCACACTGGGGGTGTGGGGGTCGCAGGTTCGAATCCTGTCGTCCCGACCAATTATTCCAAAAAATCTGCATCAAATATGTCCGCAACGCGCCAGCGCTGCGGCTTTGCGTTTTTCACTTTCCTACAAATAACCATATTGGTTATTATTGTTGCGAAAGTGAGGACTCGACGACAATGGAACATATTGATGAGCTGATTGATGATTTGATTGCCCGTGAAGGCGACTATGTAAATCATCCGGCAGATAGAGGTGGCCCAACCCGTTGGGGCATTACCGAGGCGGTGGCGCGTCGGCACGGCTATCATGACAAGATGAGCCAGCTGCCCCGGACCCAAGCCGCAGCCATTTACAAACGCGTCTATTGGCATGCCCCCGGCTTTGCCGATGTCGCAGCGATTGCACCAAAGTTGGCGGCGGAATTGTTTGATACCGGCGTCAATATGGGCACTGGGACGGCCACCGGTTTTCTGCAACGTGCGTTGAACGCATTGAACCGCAATGGGCGCGACTATGCGGATATTGCGGTGGATCGCAAAATGGGTGCGGCAACTTTATCCGCGCTGTCTGCCTTTTTCGACACACGTGGACGCGCTGCAGAAAATGTCCTGCTGAAGGCAATGGATGCGCTGCAGGGTGCCCATTATGTCCGGCTGGCGGAGGCGCGGCCATCGCAGGAAGCCTTTCTGTATGGCTGGCTATCGAACCGTATTGGATAAGTAAAAAAGGATATCATTATGGCATTTGTTGACGGATTAATTGGGCCAATTGCCAGCATCATCGACAAAATCATTCCCGATCCCAAGGCGCGTGATACCGCCAAGCTTGAACTGCTTAAACTGCAGGGCAGTCAGGAGCTCGAGAATATAAAAACCCAACTGTCGGGCATCTTGGCCGAAGCGCAATCAGCGGACCCATGGACAAGCAGAGCGCGGCCGAGTTTTTTATATGTAATATATGCCATGCTGCTCTGGGCTATTCCGATGGGGCTGATTTCCGCCGTCCAGCCCGAAACCGCCGCCAACATCGCGGCGGGCATGAATGCCTATCTCAACGGCCTGCCAGAGCCATTATATGCGCTATTTGGTACAGGCTATCTTGGTTACACCGTCGCGCGCCAATGGGGCATATCGCGGGGGACGGAAAAATAGTTGCCTATGCACGCATTCATCCGTTACGCCTTGCTACCCAATAGGAATTCATGGGACTCAGGAGAACTAAGATGAAGAAAGTTGTCGCAACTGTTGCCGCTCTCGCATTCACAATTTCGCTCGCTGCATGCGGCGAAGCTGGCGAAAAGGCAGCTGAAGAAACCGCAGAAGCAGCCGACGCAACTGGCGAAGCTGTTGAAGCTGGCGCAGAAAATGCCATGACTGCTGCTGAAGGTGCTGCAGACGCCACTGCAGAAGCAGCAGGCGAAGCTGCCGACGCAACCGCTGATGCCGCTGATGCCGCTGACAATGCAATGAAGGAAGAAGAAGACAAGTAAGAGTCTTTTTCCCGAATACACATGAGGCCCGCCCTGCCCGGTGCAGCGGCGGGCTTTTTTGTGACATTTTACCTTATGCGAAGTCGGAAAACAATGACGCCAGGGTTCTTGCGGGGTCTAAACCATGTTGGCGCGCCAGCGCATCGCCGCGCATCGCGAACAGTTGCATCGCAAACGGCGTCGCCATACAGTCGGAAAAAGCAAATTCGGGCGGGGGGTATTGCGGGTGTCAGTCACAGATGAAAATATGGCTGATGCCATAAGCACAAAACCGCGCTGGTGGTTGATCCTGATTGGATTGGCTATCGTTCTGGCAGGCGCGTTTCTCGCCCAAAGCGTCCGAACGGCAGATGGCACAATCGTTCGCGATATAAGGTTTAAAGGTACCAATGGGACAGTCATGAGCGCTTTGCTCTATGTCCCCAAAAACGCCACGCCTGCGACACCCGCGCCGGGCATTCTTGCCGTCCACGGCTACATTAACTCGCGCGAGACGCAGGACGGTTTTGCGATTGAATTTGCGCGCAGGGGCTATGTGGTTTTGTCGCTTGATCAGACCGGCCATGGCTATAGTCAGGGTCCCGCATTCTCAAATGGCTTTGGCGGTCCTGATGGTTTGAAATATTTGCGGTCCTTGCCAATGGTCGATGTTGATCAAATCGGGCTGGAAGGACACAGCATGGGTGGCTGGACGGTGCTTGCCGCGGCCGCGGCCATGCCCAACGATTATACATCGATGGTTCTAGAGGGGTCATCCACCGGCGCGCCCTTCGCGCAGGAAGGATCGCCCAATTGGCCGCGTAATGCTGCGGTAGTGTTCAGCCGCTATGACGAGTTTTCGAACTTGATGTGGGGCGTTGCCCGTGCACAGGATGTTGCGACAAGCAGCAAGGTGCAAACATTGTTTGGTACGCAGGCGCCTGTTGTCGAAAACCGTTTATATGGCAGCGTTGCGGACGGAACCGCGCGCAAGCTTTATCAGCCGGCAACAACCCATCCGGGTGACCATGCGTCCACGGCAGCCATTGGACACGCGATTGATTGGTTTGGAACCACACTGACGGGTGGCACGCCCAAACCGGCAAGCGATCAAATTTGGTATTGGAAAGAATTTGGCACGGGCATCGGCCTTGTCGGTTTTGTGATGATTATGCTTGGTGCATTTGATGCGCTGGTCCGATTGCCTCTATTCGCTTCGGTCAAGGGCACAGCGGTCCCTGCCGCGGCAGAACGCGATGGCGCGTGGTGGAAAGGCTTCGCGTTAAGCACCGTGCTTCCCGCTCTGTTATTCTTTCCGACGTTCATTGCTACCTATCTTCTGCTTCCGGCATCGCAATGGCTTCCGCAGGCGGTGACGACGCAAATTACACTTTGGGCTGTGACCAGCGCCGGTGTGAGCCTTTTGATTGGTCGTTTGGCGAGGCACCAAAGTCCCACACATCAATCCAACTGGGTTAAGTCCATACTGCTGGCTCTGGCGACCGTCGCGGCTGGCTATGCCGCGCTCTTGCTCGTCGATATACTGTTCCTGACCGATTTCCGGCTTTGGGTAGTAGCGGTCAAGCTTCCCAGCGCCAGCCAGTGGGGGATTGCAGCGATCTACGTCGTGCCGCTTACCCTCGCCTTTTTGGCAACAACCAAATCACTGGCCAATGCCACAGTGCGCAGCGACAGCGCGGGGCGGCGTTATCTGGCGGCAATATGCACGCTCACAACCGGCTTCATATTGTTGTTGAGCGTCATTTACGGCCTGCTCTTCATGACAGGTTCGCTGATTACCGCATTTGATCCACTCAGCACCGTCATTGCGATCCAGTTCGTGCCCGTGCTGACTGCCATCGCCATCATCGCGACATTCACGTGGCAACGCACGGGCAGCTATCGTTCGGGCGGACTGATAGCCGGAATTGTGGTGACGCTTTACACCGTTGCGGGAACAGCGACGCAAATCTGATTTGGTTCGCACCGGCTTATACTTCAAACATGAAAGTTAGTCCGCACGCTTTTGACTGTGCCATGCAGTGTCCAAAATAACATAGATTTTGGACCGCCCAGAATGGGGCAGTTAACTACTGTATTGATAAACGCAGGGGACACCCTGCCCCGTGCCGCAAAGAAATGCTTTGGTAGCATTCCAATGCGGCACGGTGACGAAGCTTTAACGCCCCTTACATTGCGATATCAAATCTGCGTCACTGCTTTTGCTACGACAATCAGCCCATAATATGGACGGTGTCGCTGACGTTAACCGGGGGAATATCCTGTGCAATATATTCTCCGAACAATGCCATAGGCGCAATGCCCTGTTCTTCACCTTCGACGTTATCACTGAAGTTCTCGGTGGTAAGTTCCTCTGCACCAAGTGCTTTGATCGTTCCCACACGCGTCAATTCGTTTTCCTTAACATTGCCATCATCGTCAGTGTCGTTCCAAAGCCAAGCATTGATGTCTGCGTCAGCGTCCGCGCTATTGGCGATCAGGAATACCATTGAGGTATTACCTGCGGTTGCGTCACTATCCACAAGATTGTTGAGGAAGTTGCCCGAGGACTTGAAGAGCGTTTCTACCGACTTCGCGCTGGTGGCGAACAAGTCCGTTAGTTTTTATACTTTTATATTTGTATAAAAGTGCTCATTTATTATAAAATGTTCAAAAT
>JBEDET010000029.1:0-30035 GCA_041175505.1 Pseudomonadota bacterium | reverse complement strand
CTCAATCGAATGAAGCTGCGCGGTCAGGCGCTCCTGCAGGGCAATGATGCCGTCGGGCGCGACATTGTGCTTACGGGCGAGCGCGCGCAATTCGAACAGGCGCTCCTCAATTTCATCGAGACGTGCGGGCTCATATTCAATCGCCCGCGCAGCCGCGTTCAACTTGTCCTCGGCTTCGCTTGCCTCAATCACGGCACGGTCAAGCGATGTCAGCGCTTCTGCCAGCAACGGATGGGCATCCGCCAATCGATCAAGCTTGCGTGCCGCAGACCGGATAAGCGCAAGGCCGCTTTTGGGGCCGTCAAAGCTTTCGAGCACCGCCTTCAAATCTTCGGCGATGCGCTCGCCCTTTTGCATGTCCGACCGCTCGCCAGCCAGTTCCTCTTCCTCGCCCGGCTGGGGATTAAAGGCAGCAAGTTCCGCCACCGCATGCTCAAGCCACTCTTGATCGCGCGCGGCATTTTCCAAAGCTTCGCGTGCGATATCAAGCCGCACTTTTGCCTCATGCCATGACGTGAAATTGGCCGCGACTGTTGCGGTGTCGCATCGGCCAAAGGCGTCAAGCAGCGCCCGGTGCCCGCGCGGGTTTAACAAGCCCCGGTCATCATGCTGTCCGTGTATTTCAACCAAAGATGCACCGACATCGCGCAGCAAAGCCGCAGAGCAAGGCTGATCATTTATGAACGCCTTACTGCCACCATCGGCCTTGACCGAACGGCGGATCAGCAGCGGTTCGCCAACGTCGATTTCAATGTCATTTTCGCCAAGCAAGGCGACCACATTGGCTGGGGCATCAAAGCTTGCGGTCACTTGCGCCTTATCAGCGCCTGCCCGCACAAGGCCACTATCGGCGCGCGCACCCAGCGCAAGGCCGAGAGCGTCGAGCAGGATAGACTTACCAGCGCCCGTCTCCCCGGTTAACACACCAAGGCCGTTTGCGAATTCAAGGTCCAGCGCCTCGATCAGCACCACATCGCGGATCGACAGCCCCGTTAGCATGTCATTACGCGGCGGGCGCGTTCTTCTGCATCAGGTCATAAGCGCGCTGATACCATTCACTACCGGGGTAGTTGGCACCCAGCACAGCCGCAGCTTTCTTCGCCTCTTCAGGCACGCCCATCGCCAAATAGCTTTCGGTCAGGCGGTACAATGCCTCTGGCGTATGCGTTGTCGTATCAAACTTGTCGATGACTTCGCGGAAACGCAAAGAGGATGCGAGCCACAAGGCACGACGTTGATAGAAACGGCCGATTTCCATTTCCTTGCCTGCCAAATGGTCGCGTACAAGATCGATTTTCAACGTGGCGTCGGCGGAATAGCGCGAATTGGGATAGCGACGCTGCACTTCACCCAACGCAGCCAATGCCTGCTCCGAAATCTTTTGATCGTGGGTCACGTCGCTCATCTGTTCGTAATAGGACAAGGCGATCAGATAATAGGCATAAGCCGCATCTTTGTTACCCGGATGGATCGACAGGAACCGGCGCGACGATTGAATCGATTCGTTATATTTCTGCGCCATGTAATAGCTAAATGCGCTCATCAGCTGCGCACGGCGGGCCCATGGCGAATAAGGATGCTGCCGTTCAACTTCGTCAAACAAAGCTGCCGCAACTTCATATTGCTTGTTGTCCAGCTTGTCCTTTGCCGCCGTATACAACGTGTTGACGTCACGCGCGACATAACGGGTGTTGCTGCCCGGCTTTGCGCCACCGCCGCCAAGGCCGAGCATAGCGCAACCCGAAAGCATGGAAACCGAAGCCAGCAAGCCAGCGGACACAAGGATTTTTCTGTTCATGGGATTGTCCTTAGATACTCTTGGGGCCGTCGCCAAGGGTTTTGCGCATGTTAGTGCGAGATGCTGTATCGGGCATGAACTGAAGCCGAGATAGCTTCGGGGGCAACCAGCTTTGCGCATTAATGGCGGCCAATGCCCATAACGAAAAAGGGGTCACCGAAGCGACCCCTTTTCCTCTCCAATCCTTTTGCAGGATGTTCTGTTTGCCGCGCGGGCTTAGTCCTTCAGGAATGCTGGAACATGGTCGGGATCGCCCCCGCCATTGTTTCCGCCTTCTGAACGCTCTTGGCGTGGACCACGGTCGCCGCGGCCTTCACCACGACCACCGCCATCACGACGAGGTCCACGATCACCACGGCCTTCGCCGCGTCCGCCACCGCCGCCTTCACGACGGGGACCACGATCGCTGCGCTCGCTCTTTTCACGTGGCGGGCGTGTATCTTCCAGCTCTTCACCGGTTTCCTGATCGACGACGCGCATCGACAGGCGAACCTTGCCACGTGGATCGATTTCAAGAACCTTGACCTTAACGTCCATGCCTTCGCTGACGACGTCGGTAACCTTCTCAACGCGCTCGTTGCGCATTTCGCTGACATGGACGAGACCGTCCTTGCCACCCATGAAGTTTACGAACGCACCGAAATCGACAAGATTGACGACCTTGCCGTCATAGATTTTGCCAACTTCAGCTTCTTCAACGATGCCGGAAATCCACTTACGTGCGGCTTCGATCTGGGCAACGTCGGACGACGAGATCTTGATAAGACCTTCATCATCGATGTCGACCTTCGCACCCGTTGTGGCGACGATTTCACGAATAACCTTACCACCGGTACCGATGATGTCGCGGATCTTCGCTTTGTCGATCTGCATGGTTTCGATGCGTGGTGCGTGCGCCGACAATTCACCGCGGGCTTCGCCCAAAGCTTTTGCCATTTCACCAAGGATATGCGCGCGGCCTTCCTTGGCTTGGTGTAATGCAGCTTCGAAGATTTCACGGGTAATACCGGCAATCTTGATGTCCATCTGCATCGTGGTGATACCTTCTGACGTACCAGCAACCTTGAAATCCATATCGCCGAGATGATCTTCATCACCCAAGATGTCGGACAGGATCGCGAAATCCTTACCTTCAAGGATAAGACCCATTGCGATACCCGAAACCGGACGCTTGATAGGCACGCCTGCGTCCATCATGGCAAGGCTTCCACCGCAAACCGACGCCATCGACGACGAGCCGTTCGACTCTGTGATGTCGCTGGTCAAACGGATGGTGTACGGGAACTCATCCTTGGTTGGCAGCACGGGGTGCAGCGCACGCCATGCAAGCTTACCATGACCAACTTCGCGGCGACCAGGCGCACCGAAACGGCCAACTTCACCAACGCTGTACGGTGGGAAGTTGTAATGCAGCATGAAGTTTTCATAATGCAGACCGCCAAGACCGTCGATCATCTGCTCTGCGTCCTTGGTGCCCAAGGTGCAGGTTGCGATGGTTTGCGTTTCGCCGCGTGTGAACAAGGCAGAACCATGTGCGCGTGGCAAGAAATGCGTTTCCGAAACGATTGGACGGATTTGCGTGGTGCTGCGACCGTCGATGCGGGTGCCGTCCTTTAGGATAGCGCCGCGAACGATTTCAGCTTCCAGCTTCTTCATCAACTTGCCGGCGGCAAGCTGATCCTGAGGCGCAGCGTCTACAAACGCTTCCTTCGCCTTTGCGCGTGCAGCATTCAACGCGTTGCTGCGCTCGGACTTGTCGGTCAGCTTATAGGCTGCAGCAATATCCTTGCCGATCAGCTTCTTAAGCTTGTCCTTGGCAGCGGACAGGTCAGCCTGCTCCGCCATTGCCCAAGGATCCTTGGCAGCTTGTTCAGCAAGCTTGATGATTGCCTTGACGACTTCCTTACATGCGTCGTGCGCAAACAGGACCGCACCCAGCATGACTTCTTCCGAAAGCTCATTGGCTTCGGATTCAACCATCATCACGGCGTCATATGTCGCTGCAACAACGAGGTCGAGGTCACCTTCGGCAACCTGCTCATCTGTTGGGTTCAGGATATATTCGCCATTCAGGTAACCAACGCGTGCCGCGCCGATTGGGCCCATGAAAGGAACGCCCGAAATGGTCATCGCAGCTGATGCTGCAACAATTGCCAAAATGTCAGGCTCATTCTCGCCATCATAGCTAAGAACTTGCGCGATTGCGTTGATTTCGTTGTAGAAACCTTCTGGGAACAACGGACGCAATGGACGGTCGATCAAACGGGAAACCAACGTTTCCTTTTCAGTCGCGCCGCGTTCCCGCTTGAAGAAGCCACCGGGGATACGGCCAGCTGCCGAATATTTTTCTTGATAGTGAACGGTCAATGGGAAGAAGTCCTGACCATCCTTTACCGACTTCGCCGCGGTGACCGCGCAAAGTACAACGGTTTCGCCCAAAGACGCCATAACAGCGCCGTCAGCTTGACGGGCAACCTTACCCGTTTCGAGTGTCAGGGTTTGTCCGCCCCACTCGATTGATACAGTTTTCGTATTAAACATAGATTTTCCTTTGACCCGCATGCCCTATGCGATGCGGGGCCTCAATTGAGCGGATGATCCGATCCGCAAACGGCCGGGGCATTTCAAAGCCCCCATGGCAGTCCAGCCTCATTGCCGGACCCCCCATGCAAAAAGCGGCCCCGATTGAGGCCGCTTTTAAATTTACTTACGAAGGCCGAGCTTCGCGATGAGTGCCGCGTAACGGTCGCCATCGATTTTTTTCAGGTAATCCAAAAGCGAACGACGCTTGTTGACCATCTGAAGAAGACCACGACGCGAATGATTGTCCTTGTGGTGGTCTTTAAAGTGGCTGGTCAGCGTATTGATACGGTCAGTCAGGATTGCAACCTGCACTTCTGGTGATCCGGTATCATTTGGCTCGCGTGCGTGCTCTTTGATGACCTGTGCTTTACGTTCTGCAGTAATTGACATATTTTTCCTTCGAACATCATGGAGTTAGGTTAAAGCCACGGACGGTTTTCAAAGCACCGTCGATGTTCTCCACCAGTGCAATAGGCCGCAAATCTGCGTCCCTCGCCCAATGTAGCCCATCTTTCATGGCAATCCCGGTCAAGACGCGACCCTGTTGAATCGCCCTTGCCTGTTCCGGGGAGAGATCAAGAGCCGGGATGTCGACCAGCCCTGCCTCTATCGGCAAGATAATGTCTTCTTGGGCTGCCCCTTGGCCGAATGCATTCAGTTTGTCCAGCGAAATCGCGCCATTCAGGGCAAACGGCCCCGCACGCACGCGCCGCAGCATAGAGATATGGCCGACAGTACCCAAAGCATATGCAATATCTCGCGCCAAGCTGCGGATGTACGTACCTTTGGAAACGTCGGCAGTCAGGGTGATTGACTTTAGGGGGGCGTCACCCTGAACTTGTTTCAGGGTCTTACTTTCATCCCGGTCAAAGTAAGATGCTGAAACAAGTTCAGCATGACAGATGGTCAGTTGATAGACCGTCACGGCCCGCGACTTCATCTCGACCACTTCCCCTGCCCGCGCCAGATCATAGGCGCGCTTGCCATCGATTTTGATCGCGGAATATGCCGGCGGAATCTGTTCAATTGGCCCTGTGAACTGCGCTAGTGCTTGCTGCACCTGTTCCAACGTGGGCCGCACGTCCGAAGTTGCAACAACCTCGCCCTCGGCATCTAGGCCGCTGGTCTCTGTCCCAAAGGATATGGTAAAATCATATGTCTTGGACGCATCGAGCATCCGGCCACATAATTTGGTCGCCTCACCCAATGCGATGGGGAGAACACCGGTGGCGAGCGGATCAAGCGTGCCGCCATGCCCAACCTTGACCTTGCCAAAGCCAGCAGAACGCAAGTTGCGCTTTACGGCTGCAACGGCCTGCGTTGAACCCAGACCAAGCGGTTTATCGAGGATGATCCAGCCATGCATGCCCGCCCTTTAGGGCGCGGTGTAGCATCAAGTCAATTTGAAGGCGCCGCGGCGTCCTTGCCTGCGGCCAATACCTGCTTGCGCAGCTTTAGGCGCTCTTTGCGCGGCAAAGGCTTATTGGCGGTCACAAGGCTGGCCAATTGGCATTTGTCGCCAGCAACAATGAGTGTGCTGAACCTGTCGAAGGTCGCCGAACCGCGCGTATCAAACCCGATCGCTTGCGCGAAATCAAGTTCCTGACATCCGCCATGCAACTCCGCATAATACCAGCGCCGTTGCCGGTCCTCCAGCCATAGGCCGTCATTGCCATCGGCTTCGAAATTGCGGATCGCGCCTTGGTTCGGGAAATTGATCTTGGTTTCCACGCCGACTTCGGGCCACACATAGGGCTCCGGCCTTTTTGAGTGCACGGGCGCCGCGATTGCCGCTGCGACCAACAATGAGAGCATGGTTTTTTTCATCATAGGCACGACGATATGCCTTTCTGGATGAACGGCAAATGAAAAGTCAGCCTAAGCCGCGCGCCTCGTTAAAATGCTTCCGGCACATCGCGACGTAACGATCATCGCCGCCGATTTCGGTTTGTGCGCCATCGACAACGGCTTTGCCGGTCTCATCAACGCGCAAATTCATCGTCGCTTTACGGCCGCAGTCACACACGCCTTTTAATTCAACCAGGCTGTCCGCGATGCCGAGCAATGCAGCGGAGCCGGGGAAAAGTTCGCCCTGAAAATCCGTGCGCAAGCCATAGCAAACGACTGGAATTCCGGCCTTGTCAGCTAAGCTTGCAGCCTGCCAAACCTGCTCTTTGGTCAAAAACTGCGCTTCGTCGATCAAAACGCACGCGAGCGGTGTCTCTGCATGCTTATTGAGGACAGCGTTTTCGATGTCCGTGTCGCTTTCAAAGCGGCTGGCATCACCGGCGAGGCCAATGCGCGAGCTGATGGCGCCGAAACCCGGGCGGTCATCAATAGCGGCGGTCCACAGCATTACTTGCATGCCGCGCTCGCCATAATTGAACGCCGCCTGCAGCAATGTCGTCGATTTGCCAGCGTTCATCGACGCGTAATAGAAATAGAGCTTGGCCATTATTCTGCGTCGTCGCCGTCCGCATCATCGGTCAAATCTTGTTGGACCTTGGGCTGCGCCAATAAGCCTTCAATATGCGTGGCTTGGTCGAAGCTATCATCGGCCAGAAATTTCAGCTTCGCCGCATATTTCATACTCACGCGCGAGGCGACTTCCTTTTGGAAGAACGCCGTATTGGTGCGCAGTGCCTTCAGCACCTTTTCTTCATTTGCCCCCAACAGCGGCTTAATGAATGCCGTTGCATGGCGCAAATCCGGGGACATCCGCACTTCGGTCACGCTGACGCTGTGGCTGTTAAGCACATCGTCATGCACTTCGCCGCGCGCGAGCAGTTCCGACAATATGTGCCGGAATTGTTCGCCTACGCGCAGCAACCGCACGGAACGGCCCTCGGTACCAGTGTCGTTATGTTTGGCCATACAGCTCCCCTTTCAGGTTCGAGCTAAGCTCACAACGTCCGTTCACGTTCCTCGACTTCAAAGACCTCGAGCATATCGCCTGCCTTGACGTCGTTGGTATCCGCCAACACGACACCACATTCGAGACCAGCACGAACTTCGTCGATATTGTCCTTGAACCGGCGAAGCGAAGCAATAGTGGTTTTCGACACGATGACGTCTTCGCGGGTAAGACGTGCATGAAGGCCCTTTTTGATGATGCCTTCGGTGACCAGCAAACCAGCGGCCTTGTCGCGCTTGCCGGACTTGAACACGTCCTTGACCTCTGCACGTCCGACGACGGTTTCGATGATTTCCGGACCAAGCTCGCCCGCCATTTCCTTGGCGATGTCAGCAGTCAGGTGATAAATCACATCGAAATATTTCAACCGGACGCGGTCACGTTTCGCAAGCGCCGCAGCCTTGCTGTTCGGACGCACGTTAAAGCCGATCAGCGGCGCATTGGACGCGGCAGCAAGCAGCATATCCGATTCCGTGATACCGCCAACGCCAGCCAACAGAACGCGCACCTTGATCTCGTCTGTGGAGATATTGTTGAGCGCGGTCACAATTGCTTCGACTGAACCCTGCACATCGCCCTTGATGACGACAGGATATTCCTTCGCCCGCGTGGCGGACAAATTATCGAACAGGTTTTCAAGATTTGGCGTAACTTGCGCCGTACGCACCTTCGTTGACTGTTCCTTGCGGTACAGGGCAACTTCGCGGGCACGTGCTTCGTTTTCCACGACGGTCAAAACGTCACCAGCAGATGGCACACCCGTCAGGCCGAGCACTTCGACCGGCGTTGCGGGGCCTGCTTCGGATACCTGTTGGCCCTTGTCATTAATCAGTGCGCGGACCTTGCCGCTTTCTGCGCCAACAACGAAGATATCGCCACGCTTCAACGTGCCGCGTTTTACCAGCACGGTCGCAACCGCTCCGCGGCCCTTATCCAGCTGTGCCTCGACCACAACGGCTTCCGCCGCACGATCAGGATTGGACTTGAGCTCCATGACTTCAGCCTGAAGCGCCAACTTGTCGAGCAAATCGTCCAAGCCGGTTTTCTTGAGCGCGGAGACTTCCACGTCCTGCACATCACCGCCCATCGCTTCGACAACGACTTCATGTTCAAGCAGACGCTCACGCACCTTCTGTGGGTTTGCGCCTTCTTTATCGATCTTGTTGATCGCAACGATCATCGGCACATTGGCTGCCTTGGCATGCTTAATGGCTTCAATTGTCTGCGGCATAAGGCCGTCGTCGGCTGCAACCACCAGAATAACGATATCGGTAACCGAAGCACCGCGTTGGCGCATTTGCGTGAACGCTTCATGGCCCGGAGTATCGAGGAAGGTGATGAGCGAGCCATCCTTTGTCTTCACCTGATACGCACCGATGTGCTGCGTAATACCGCCGGCTTCACCCGAAACGACATTTGCGCCGCGCAAGGCGTCAAGCAGCGATGTCTTACCATGGTCGACATGGCCCATGACCGTCACGACAGGCGGACGCGCCTTCAGCGTTTCTGGGGCATCAACATCTTCGTCATGAACGATGTCAACGTCAGCGTCGGAAACGCGGGTGATGTTGTGGCCAAACTCTTCAACCAACAATTCCGCCGTATCTTGGTCGATTGTCTCGTTGATCGTGACGGGCATGCCCATTTTGAACAGTGCCTTGACCAGGTCACTGCCCTTTTCGGCCATACGGTTGGCCAGTTCCTGAACGGTAATTGTTTCAGGGACAACGACGTCACGGGTCTGCTTGACCTGTGCCTGACGGTTACCACCGCCATGCAAACGCTTTTCCTTTTCACGCGCACGCTTCAGCGCAGCGAGTGAACGCGCACGCGCACCATCATCACCCTCAAGCGCGCGGGTAACGGTAAGCTTGCCCGACTGGCGGCGATCATCCGCTGCACCGCGCGTTGGGCGGTGCGGAGCTTTTTTGACTTCTTCACGCTCGCGCTCAGGGCGCTTCGGCGCTTCAACGGGTGTAAAGCGACGCGGCGCAGGTGCTGCGGCATCAGGGCTGGCTTCTTCAGCGACCGGTTCAAATGTTTCAGGCTCGGCAGGCGCTGCTGCAGCTGGCGGCGGTGGTGGAGCCGCTGCTTCCTCACGATTGGCTTGCGCGCGTTGGCGTTCCTCTTCGGCACGCTGTGCACGCTGCTCGGCTTCCCGGCGGCTGCTTTCTTCCAGCATGGCCAAACGCGCTTCTTCGGCTTCGCGAAGCAGCTTTGCCTGACGCTCCTGACGGCTCAGCATGTCATTGCCCGTTGGACGTGGTGCTGGTGCAGCCGGGGCCGGCGCAGGAGCGGCCGCTACAGGCGCAGCGGGTGGTGGCGGAGGTGGTGGTGGCGCGGCTACTTCAGCCTCAGGCGCATAACCGGGCTTACCGACAAGCTTCTTGCGCTTAACCTCGACAACAACTTTATTTGTGCGGCCATGGCTAAAGGTCTGTTTGACTTCACCGGACTCGAGCGAGCGGCTCAAAGTGAGCGGCTTGCGCGTTAATGTCGGTTTATTGTTGGTATCATCACTCATCGAAACAGAACCCGTCCTTACTCAGTCAATTGCGGAGACGTCAGAAATATGGCCCCGCACGTCCGCAACCGAAGCTGCGGAATCGAGGGGCGCATTACTGCATCCTTTGAAATTTAGCCAGCGTCCAAGATGATGCATCACCCTATCTGCCGCTTTTTGGTCAATCAATGCGACATGAACGGCATTTGACCGTCCAAGCGCTCCAGACAATGCGTCACGGTCGACAGGCAGCTTCAAACCACCCTTGCCCGTCCCTTCGGCATCTTCACCAACGCGCCAAGCCTGATCGCGCTTGCCACTGCCGTCGGCGCTGGCATCGGAAGCATGTAAAAGCAAACGGACCTGCCCGCTGCGTGATGCAGAGTCGATCTTCTCGGCACCTAAGATAAGGTGCCCTGCACGCGCTTCCAACCCAAGCCGGTCTAGAAAAGCCTTTTCAAGGCCGCGATCAATGCGGCCGCTCAGGTCATCAATGATGTCAATCTTGTCGGTTTTGAAGGCACGGCGCAGCAATCCGGCAAGCTTGCCCTTTTCCTGCGCCTTTGTCAGTTCCGCGCCGGATACGCCAATCCACGCGCCACGGCCCGGGGCCTTGGCGAACAAATCAGGCGCGATGCTTCCATCGGGGCCGAGGGCAAGCCGGATGAGCTGGGCCCGAGTCCCATGCTCACCTGACAATATGCACTTCCTTATTGGGGAGTGTCGGTTCTCATTGGGAGTCGTCCGCTGCAACCGCGTCCTCCTCTATGATATCCGAAGCTGGCGCGCTGTCTTCGTCGTCGAACCAGTGTGCGCGTGCGGCCATGATGATTTCATTGCCCTGTTCTTCGGACAATCCAAACACCGCCAAGACGCCAGCCTTATCTTCCGTACGATTACGACGCATTTCGCGGTCGCTACGTTCGTTGCGGCGCGGCTCGCGTGCCTTCTGGATCAGTTCGTCGGTCGCCAAGTCAGCGAGATCATCAAGTGTCTTGATGCCGGCCTTACCCAGAACAACAAGCATCGCTTCGGTCAGAATGGGCAGCTCCGCCAGTGCGTCTTCAACACCCAATTCACGACGTTCGGTCCGGTTGGCTTCCTCACGGCGATCAAGCGCTTCTTGTGCGCGGCTCTGAAGCTCTTCCGCCAGACCTTCGTCAAAGCCTTCGATGGCAGCGATTTCAGACGGATCGACATACGCAACTTCTTCAAGCTCGCTAAAGCCTTCAGCGACCAGAAGCTGTGCCAAGGTTTCGTCCACATCCAGCTCTTGCTGGAACATTTCCGAACGCTCGACGAATTCTTTCTGACGCTTTTCGTTCGATTCCGCTTCGGTCATGATGTCGATACCACGACCGGTCAGCTGCGAAGCCAAACGGACGTTCTGGCCACGACGGCCAATGGCAAGGCTCAACTGATCGTCAGGAACGACAACTTCGATGCGGCCTTCTTCTTCGTCAATGACAACGCGGCTCACGGTCGCAGGCTGCAGCGCGTTTACGATGAACGTCGCAGTATCTTCCGACCATGGAATGATGTCGATTTTCTCGCCCTGCATTTCCTGAACGACGGCCTGAACGCGGCTGCCCTTCATACCGACGCATGCGCCTACAGGATCGATGCTGCTGTCGTGGCTGATAACACCAATTTTGGCGCGGCTACCGGGGTCACGCGCGGCGGCCTTGATTTCGATGACGCCGTCGTAGATTTCAGGGACTTCCTGTGCAAAAAGCTTCTTCATGAAGTCAGGATGCGCACGGCTCAACAGGATCTGCGGGCCACGATTTTCGCGCTGCACTTTCATGATCAGCGCCCGAACGCGGTCGCCACCACGGACAACTTCGCGCGGAATTTGCTGGTCACGGCGGATAACGCCTTCAGCGCGGCCGAGGTCGACAACAACATGGCCGAACTCAACCGACTTTACGACACCAGTGATGATTTCACCGGTGCGGTCCTTAAACTCTTCAAACTGGCGCTCGCGCTCTGCATCGCGCACCTTTTGGAAGATAACCTGCTTTGCGGACTGCGCATCGATACGGCCCAGATCAACCGCTGGCAGCGGATCGACAATGAAGTCGCCAACAACGGCGCCCTTTTGCAACTTGTCTGCTTGCTTCAGGTCGACTTGCTTGAAGTAATCTTCGACGTCTTCAACAACTTCCACAACGCGCCACAGGCGAAGATCGCCAGTCTGCGTATCAAGTTTCGCGCGAATGTCATTTTCTGCGCCATAACGTGCACGGGCAGCGCGCTGGATGGCTTCTTCCAACGCCTCAATGACAATAGCCTTGTCGATCATCTTTTCGGCAGCAACCGCATTGGCAATTGCAAGCAATTCAGCCTTGTTCGCGGCAATCGTGTTAGCCATGTTCTTAGTCTTCCTGTGCTTCGTCGTGAATGGGGTCTGCCTCAACTTCGTCGGCACCATCGCTGTTGATGGGGGCAGTCGACGCAATAAGGCGGTCTGTCAAGAGCAGCTTGGCGCTGCCCATATTGGAAAAGGCGAATGTCAGTCGTCCGGATTTGCGGTCATCGACATGAACATTGTCACCGTCAACGCCAACGATATCACCACGGATATTCTTGCGGCCGTCCATTGGCTCGGCCAGCTCAACCTTCACCTCATGGCCTGCCCAATCGGTAAAATCGGCAAGGCGGGTCAATGGCCGGTCAATACCGGGAGAGCTAACTTCAAGTCTGTACGCTTCGACAATTGGGTCAAGCTCGTCAAATTTGTCGGATATACGATGCGACAACGCCGCACAGTCATCGATACCAAGCTGCCGCGTATCGGGACGCTCGGCCATTACCTGCAAGGTTGGCTCGTCGCTACCCTGCCCGCCGGTTTCAAACCACGCGACACGCACCAGCGCAAAGCCGAGCGCTTCTGCTTCGGGTGCGATCAACGCGGTCAGTGTATTGAGGTCAGGCAAAATCAGTCTTTCTTATACGGCATGCAAAGCTTCTGGCTGCCAGCACCGAGTGGCGCTAGCCCTTCCAAGTTCTCACAATGTAAGGATGACAGCCGTATAGCGCGGAACTCTGTTATATGCAAGCCTCTTGCATAACCACCGGTCAGTACCCAACTGCGTTAAGCGGATAATTGAGGAGCACTTACACATGTCGAAATTATCATTCCTAATTGGCGCGTCTTTTTTGGCAGCGGCCTGCCAGCCATCCGTGAGTGATGCAGCGCCCACCGATAATGCAGCGCAACCGTTCGATGTCGCGGTGATGGCGGACTTTGAAGAGCCTTGGGCTATGACGTTCGTTCCCGGCACGCCATATGCAATCGTGACGGAGAAGAAGGGCAAGCTGAAGCTTTGGAAAAAGGACAGCGCAGCTGTCGACGTCACGGGCGTGCCCGCAGTCGCCTATGGCGGACAAGGCGGCCTTGGTGATGTCATTCTCCATCCCGACTTTGCGAATAACAAATTTGTTTATCTCAGCTTTGCTGAAGCAGGCGAAGGCGGGTTCGGCGCGGCTGTCGCGCGCGGCAAGCTCGATCTTTCAGGTGACACCCCGACATTATCTGACGTTCAAGTCATCTGGCGTCAGGAACCAAAGGTTTCGGGCCAAGGCCACTTTGGACACCGTTTGGCATTTGGACATGACGGGATGCTGTACATCAGCAGCGGTGACCGCCAGAAATTCGACCCTGCCCAAGATCTGAACCAAAATCTTGGCAAGATCGTCCGTCTAACCGATGGCGGCATGGTGCCATCGGACAATCCCTTTTACGACCAAGGGCGGGTAAAATCGCAAATCTGGTCCTATGGCCACCGCAATCCGCTGGGCATCGCTTTTGATGCGCAGGGACGTTTGTGGAACCAAGAAATGGGCCCTGCCGGTGGCGACGAGCTAAACCTTGTCAGGAAAGCCGCCAATTATGGCTATCCCACCGTGTCCAACGGCAATCATTATGACGGCCGCGACATACCCGACCATTCTGCGGGTGATGGTTTTGAAGCGCCGAAGCTATCCTGGAACCCTGCGATTTCGCCCGGCGGCCTGATGATTTATTCGGGCAATATGTTCAAGGAATGGAAGGGCAGCGCATTTATCGGTGGCCTTGGCGCAAAAGCGTTGGTCCGCGTAAAATTGGACGGCGAAAACGCAACCAAGGCTGACCAATGGAATATGGGCGCCCGCATTCGTGAAGTCGAACAGGGTCCAGACGGCGCCATCTGGCTGCTTGAGGACGAGCGTGCCGGATCGCAGGGCCGCCTGCTGAAGCTGACCCCAAAGAAATAAACCGTGCGGCGGCGCTTAAGGCGCCGCCGTTACCGTTCCTGTTAGGTCCGCAAGAAACGACCGAACGCGCTTCGCATTCATACCCAGATCGCTTATGCCAACCCGACTAACCGATCGCATATCGACGATGCTGCCCTCGCCGGTTTCAGATGGACGAACGCGCAGCACCACATCATCCTTAAACTGAAAGAACGCGCTGGTCTCGGTTGCCTCAAAGCGCCCTTCTTCAGGTAAGGACACTGCAACCTCCCAACCACGCGCTTTGGCAAGGCGTTCCGCCTTGGCGATGACCATGGGAACCGGTTCAATGCTGCGTACCGAGCGAATATCGCCATAAGCTTTTTGATGCACAACCGCCCAACGTTGCAGCGGTGTGAGGCCCCTCATATCTTTATCATCAGCGCCCGGAATATTGTCGAGGTTGTCGGCACGCAATGCCAAGGTCTGAAATGCCGGCGGGTCCGCCAAATCCGTTGAGACATCATGGATCGCTGGCACGGTTAAGGCCGCCATCAAAAATGTTCCAACCCACGCAACATATGCAAGCGCAACACCCATACCGACCCATCGACGCACACGCGGCGGCGGATTGACAGCTTTACGCGTGCGCCAGCCTTGCACTGCGCCGATCAATATCGCGCCAAGACCCAACAAAAACGCCCCAGCCACGCCCTTCAATCCAGATGTATATTCCCAAAACCCCCAACCGGTTCCAACGGCCGAGACAAGCCCCCAAACGAGCGCGCCAACGCCTGCGGCTAGGACAACATAACCCCAATAGTCGGTCTTCTTAAGAACAGGCTCAGCCTGCTGCGGGGACGCCGAAGATGCTTGCGCATTCATGGTCTCATGAGGGGTATCTTGCTCGTTCACCATATTGTCTCCTGCCCTGCATTTTGTAACTGGCGCAGGCTAAACGATGTTCCAGACAAACGCAATTTTCCAAGATTACATAACAGAATCATCGATAATCGATTGGACAAATGCTGGCTGCAATGACAGTGGGCCCGCATATGTTTCGTCCAACATCCCTCTCGTGCGATTAATCATGCACGCAACGGCACTCTCAAACCTTGCCGATGGCGTTGTTGACGCGTTGCTGGATGATGCCTTTGGCCTCGACCGCCATCAACGCACTGCCTATCTGCTGCGTAAGGGCATGTCCGCCATTGGCCATTTGTCGCTCGGCATCTTGGACGGCGATGAACTTGTCGGAAGCATTCAATGTTGGCCGATACGTGTCGGCGACGCGGCCTTGATATTGGTCGGTCCGGTCGCGGTCGCAAGTCACCGTCAGAACGCCGGCATTGGAACGCGGCTGATGCAGCTGATGCTCGACGCAATCCAACCGGACGATGCACCGATGGTGATGATTGGCGACCCTGAATATTATGGGCGATTTGGATTTACCGCTGAAGGCACATCGGGTTGGACTTTGCCCGGCCCTTGGGAACCGCGCCGACTTTTGCTGCGCAACCCGGCAATGCTGGCCTTGCCGGAACATGGCGTGCTCGGTCCAGCCGACTAAGCTTTGACGACCGTCCGCTTTAGCCGTATCGCCAGTCTATGCCTTACGAAGCCCCTGATCTTGCGAACCTGAGCCTGTCGGACATTGCCGAGCTTGTGGCGGCACGAAAACTGCCACCCGTCGAAAGCTGGACGCCTGAACAAACAGGCGACAGCGAAATGCGTATCGCTGCCGATGGCAAATGGTATCATCAGGGCGGTGAGATCAAGCGTCCCGCAATGGTCCGGGCTTTTTCGAGTTTGTTATTATGTGACGCCGATGGAAAGCACTGGCTTGTCACACCGCAACAAAAGCTGACCATCGCGGTCGATGATGCGCCGTTCATTGCGGTTGAACTGCAAAGTGAAGGCGAAGGCAAAGATAGGACCCTCGCGTTCCGATTGAACAGCGACGATCTGGTCTTTGCAGATGCCGACCACGCCATCGAAATGCGCAATGGCCTGCCCTATTTGCATGTGCGCGGCGGACTTTGGGCAAAGCTCGCACGGCCCGTTTATTATGAACTTGCCAACCTTGCGCTTGCCGAAGACCCCGAAGGTGTCACCGTCTGCAGCAAAGGTGCGCAATTCAGCTTGATGGCGCCTGCATGAGTTGGCGGCATCGGATACATCAGGCGCTAGACCCCGCGCTGGATATCGAGATTGAGGATGAGCGGTACTTGGGTGACACGGTTCAACACCGAGCCGCTGCGGTGCTCATCCCGATAACCGACCGCGCCGAACCGGGCGTTATTCTCACCCAGCGCCCGACATGGCTGCGCAGCCATGCAGGCCAAGTCGCATTTCCCGGCGGCAAGGTTGATGACAGCGACGAAAGTTCGATCTTTGCGGCATTGCGTGAGGCGGAAGAGGAACTGAACATACCGCCAGCCCGTGTCGAGGTCATCGGTGTGGCCGACACTTATTATTCAGGCAGCGGGTACAGCATCGCCCCCGTTGTTGGCATCATTCCGCCTGACCTTGAGCTTCAGCCCAACCCGCAAGAGGTTGAAGACTGGTTTGAAGTCCCGCTTGCGTTTCTGCTTGATCCTGCCAATTCCATCAAGAAAGAGGCAAACTGGAATGGGCAGCAGCGAAGCTATTACGACATGCAATGGGGCGAACGGCGGATATGGGGCGTAACGGCGGGGATAATCGCCAATCTGGTACGGCGGCTGGCATGATTGCGGCACAGCTTCCTCACGCCGAATGGCAACAGGCCGCGGGCCTACAAAAGGTGCTGGCGCTGCTGGCCGATTCTTATGGTGGCCCCCGATATGTCGGCGGCGCTGTGCGCGACACATTGTTGGGGCTGCCCGTTTCGGATGTTGATATTGCCACAGCATTGTTGCCCGAAACGGTCATGGACCGATTGGAAGCTGGCGGCGTCAAAGCCGTTCCGACGGGACTGGACCATGGCACGATTACGGCGGTCGTGGACGGCAAGAATTACGAAATCACCACATTACGCCGCGATGTCTCCACCGATGGTCGGCGGGCGACGGTGGCTTTCGCAACCGATTGGCGGGAAGATGCCGCACGGCGGGATTTCACGATCAACGCGCTCTATGCCGACCCACAAACCGGTGAAGTTTTCGATTATTTCGGCGGTCTAACCGATCTCGAAAACGGCTGCCTGCGCTTCATCGGCGACGCGGCGCAGCGGATCACCGAGGATTTCCTGCGGATATTGCGGTATTTCCGTTTCCTTGCCCGATTTGGCAGCGGTCCGGTGGATGCAGACGCAATCCATGCCTGCGCACGAGGTGCGCATGGGCTGACGGCGCTCTCACGCGAACGCATTGCGCAAGAACTTGCCCGGTTGCTGTCGCTCAAAAACCCAGCCGCGTCTGTCGGTCTCATGATCGACAATGGCATTTTCGCGCCATTTCTTCCTGAACTTTGCAGCGATGCGCATGATCGATTGCAGCGGCTTGTGGAACGCGAGCAATTGTTCAATCAATCCCTCTCGCTCCCTGCCCGGTTTCTCAGCATATTGGTGACGGACCCGGTCGCGGTCGACAAAGTGGCAGCACGGCTAAAGCTGTCGAACAAAATGCGGGAGAATCTCGCCAACCGTTTGAACGCTGGCATGCCGTCGGAAGGCAATATCCGCGCCATCGCTTATCGTTTTGATATCGACACCGCGCGCGATGTGGCCATGTTGTTTGCCGACGACAATGCCCTGCCGCTTTGCCTGGCGCGCCTGGACAATTGGGATAACCCCATCATGCATATCAAAGGCGGCGATCTGATCAAAATGGGATTGCCCGCTGGTCCACTGGTGGCAAAAACCTTGCAAGAGCTGGAAGCCAACTGGGTTGCCGAGGATTTCCCGGTTTCGGACCGCCAGTCCGAATTGGCGCTTCAGCTTGTCGAGACCGCCATGTCAGCGGCCAAAAAGGCATAAGCAGCATCTTCAGGCAAAGGGCGCGCATAATAATAGCCCTGCCCAACGGAACAGCCAAGGCGGCGGAGCAACTGTGAAATCTCGACGGTTTCAATGCCTTCCGCCGTTGTCTTCATACCCAATGCCCGCGCCAGCGACAGCACGGTGCGCACAATGGCCCGCTTATCTTTGTTGACCAGCATCTCGGATACAAAGCTGCGGTCGATTTTCAGAACATCAATCGGCAGCTGCTGAAGATAGGCCAGATTGGAATAGCCTGTACCAAAATCGTCCATCGCAAGGTTGGTATCCAGCCCCTTCAAGGCATCAAGCAACGCCTGCGCGCCAGCCGGATCATTGATAAAGGCACTCTCGGTCAGCTCAATTGTCATCCGGTTGCCATCAACATTTGCGCCCTTCAGCGCCGAAGACACGGCATCCACCACATCATCGCGCTGCATCTGCACGGCGGACATGTTCACGGAAACCCGGAAATCCTTTTGCCCGCCCGATCTGCTATCCCATCGCGAAATCGTCTTCGCCGCTTCCTCAAGTGCCCAGCGGCCAAGCGGCACAATTAAGCCGCTTTCCTCCGCCACAGGAATAAAGTCGACCGGCGATATGGGGCCAAGGTCGGGATGGTCCCAACGCGCAAGTGCTTCAAAGCCGCTTAATGAGCCACACTCGAGGTCCACCAAGGGCTGATAATGCAGAGCAAGTTCGCCGCGTTTCAACGCGTGCCGCAAGTCGGTCTCAAGGCTGAACCGGCGCCGTGCGGTATCGACCGACCCCGCCACATATAGTTCGAAGCGCTTCGAAGATTTGGCGCGTTTCAGCGCAATTTGGGCATGGCGTAACGTATCCGTTGGATCATCGCCCACACCACCGGTCGCCGCAGCGAGCGCGCATTCAACCTGAATCTCCAAATCCGAAAGCTGGCATGGATCGTTGAATGCGTCACCCAGACGTTGGGCAATGGCCGCGACGTCGACTGAACCTGCATCTATCTGCGCAAACAGGGCAAACTCATTGCCGCCAAGCCGCCCCAGAATTTCACTGCTGCGGATACGCGCATTCAGGCGGTGGGCGGCGGTAATGAGCAGCTCGTCACCCGCAATCGCCCCTACGGATTCATTCACGCGACTGAAACGCGCCAAGTCGAGCAGAATGATGGCATAATTGTGTGACGAACCCGATTCCCGTATCGCGCCAACCGCGGCGTCCACCTGTTCTTCAAAGCCGATGCGGTTGCAAAATCCGGTCAGGCTATCGCTCATCATTTCGCGGCGCAGGTTAACCCGGCTGATGGCTTCGGCCGTGCGGTCAACGATCGACAGCAGGAACATGTCATCACCACCGCCAAAACGGGCAATGCTGATTTCCAACTCGCGCGGATCAACGGCGTCGTCCGACCGCCAGCATTCGAAATGTGTCTCACGGCCTGCGTCAAGCATGGCCATTGCCCGGTCACCCAGCAATGCCATGTCCGGTTTTGCTTGCCCCCCAAAGCCAAACATCAGGTCGTCAAACTTCCTGTTACTACGCACCAATTGAACTTCATTTTGAGCGGTGCGAAATATAGCGCCCGCGATGGGCAGTGAGGACAGCCAATTAAACTCGGCCCCGCCGATGGCTAAGATCGCCCTGTTATCAGGGTGTTTTTCGTTTAAAACGGGCGAGCTGGCACTGTTCATTACGCGGCGTTATGCACACCGATTGTAAAATATGTTCACCCCGTGCGTGGTTAATTTTCATTAAACCTAATCGAAGCGGTTATTCCTTGGGAAACCTTGCGGCGGAAGTCGACCCGCCGCGCCCCGTGCTACGCGCCACAAGGACATATCGTTTTCCGTGCGCATCCGGCCGCTATCGCCGCCCATCGCCCAGCTGAGCCCTTCGCTCATCTTAAAGCAGACGGCATCTGCAAGGCCGCCATCCTTATAACGCTGCAAGGTAACGCCCTGCCCCTTGGCCATTTCGGGAATTTCACTGAGCGGGAAGACCACCAATTTGCGGTTGTCCCCCACTACGGCAACATATTGATCCTTCAACGTCGCTTCGTCCGTGGTCTCTGCCGGAGCAAGGCGAACCACCGAAAGCTTCGCACCCGGTTTCAACGTAACGACGCCTCGTCCCTTGCGGGTTTCGGCGATAATGTCGCTCATCCGCGCGATAAAGCCCTTGCCCGTTGAAGCAGCCAGCAACATCCGCCCGTCTGCGACTGCGGGGAACGCCGCAACGATATCATTCCCGGTTTCGATGTCGATCATTGTGCCAACAGGTTCACCGAAACCGCGGGCACCGGGGAGCTTATCGGCACCCAAGGTGTAAAAACGGCCATTTGCTGTTGCGATCAGGATCTTGTCAGTCGTCTGCGCATGGAATGCAAAGGCGGGGCCATCCCCTTCCTTAAACTTGAAATCAGCGCGCGCAGACAGGTCCGCATGGCCCTTCATGGCTTTAATCCAGCCACGTTTTGACATGATAACCGTGACGGGTTCGCGTTCGACAAAGGCCTCGAGCGAAATCTCGCGCGCTTGCCCTGCTTCTTCCAAGCTTGTGCGGCGCCGGCCAAGTTCGGTATCTTCACCGTAATTTTTGCGCAGCGCAGTCAGGTCTTTTTTCAACCGCGTCTTCTGCCGCGCTGGGCTTTCGATCAGCTTCACCAGCTCTTCGCGTTCCGCTTCCAAGCCCTCAAGCTCGCGCCGAAGCTCCATTTCTTCCAGCCGGCGGAGCGAACGCAAACGCATGTTAAGAATAGCTTCGGCTTGCCGATCATTCAACTGGAACTCGGCCATCATAACCGGCTTTGGCTCATCTTCGTTACGGATGATTTCAATGATGCGATCAAGATTCAGGAACGCAATGATATAACCCTGAAGCAATTCAAGGCGGCTATCGATCTTTTCCAGCCGATGTTGCGATTTGCGCACCAGCACTTCGATCTGGTGCGTCAACCAACGCAGCAGAACTTCGCCCAAGCCCATGACTTTTGGCGTCCGGTCGGCATCGAGCACGTTCATGTTCAACGAAAAACGTGTTTCAAGGTCCGTGAGGCGGAACAAAGCGTTTTTCAGATCTTCGGGATCGACATTGCGGCTTTTGGGTACAAGCACGATACGAACGCGTTCGTCGCTTTCATCGCGGATGTCGTCCAAAATAGGCAGCTTCTTATCGGCAATCAGTTGAGCGATTTGCTCAATCAACTTGCCCTTTTGCACCTGATACGGAATTTCCGACACAACAAGCTGCCACGTGCCGCCGGGCAGTTTTTCAACGCCGGTGGGCTCCCAACATTTCTCGCTGTCCTGCCAACCGTTTGAAAAGCGCGCACGCACGCGCATGGCACCGCGACCGCTCGCATAGGCTGCGCTTATGACCGCGGGGCTGTCTACCAACACACCGCCTGTTGCGAAATCGGGTCCCTTGACGATTTCCATCAACTGGTCGTGCCGCGCCTGTGGCTCATCAATGAGCAGCATGGCAGCATCGATAATCTCGGCCGCGTTATGCGACGGAATGCTGGTCGCCATGCCGACGGCGATGCCGCTTGCACCATTTGCCAGCAAATTGGGGAACAGACCGGGCATAACCTCAGGCTCTTCGTCTTCACCATTGTAGGTAGGGCGAAAGTCCGTTGCGTTCTCATCAAGCCCGTTCATGAGCTCAATGGCTGTGCGCGTCAGACGCGCTTCGGTATATCGATACGCAGCCGCATTATCGCCGTCGATGTTGCCAAAGTTGCCCTGCCCGTCCACCAGCGGATACCGCAGCGAGAAGGTCTGCGCGAGCCGGACCATTGCGTCGTAAACGGACTGGTCGCCATGCGGGTGATATTTACCGATAACATCGCCGACAACACGGGCACATTTCTTATACCCGCTCGCTGGATCAAGCTTGAGCAAACGCATTGCCCATAACAGACGCCGATGCACAGGCTTCAATCCGTCGCGCAGATCAGGAAGCGACCGCGCGGTGATGGTTGACATCGCGTAGATCAGGTAACGTTCCGACAAAGCCGCATCAAACGGCGCATCGACAATCGCGTCAAATGGATCTTCTGCTGGAGCATCAACTATGTCAGACATATCTGCCCCGATAGCGAGCGAACCCGCCGTCGCAAAGCAACGATTTCAGCAATCCACAGCTTAATGCGCTCGGCGCAATATGTTGCGTTGCAATAAAGACACATTTCAGGCGCAAAATTGTAATAAATCACGAGTTTGCTAGAATTTGGCGTAACAAAGTGCCAGCGTCATGCGCGTTAGTAGAAATATACCTACAAAACTGGGGATGATCATGAAAACATATAAGTTAATTTCTGCACTTGCAGTGACGGTTTCGTCCACCGCACTCTTCGTGGCAGCAGCCAATCCGGCATTTGCACAGCAAGATACATCTGCGCAGGCAGCCGAGGCCGAAGAGGCAACTGGTATAAATGCCATTATCGTGACCGGCACACGCCGGACCGACCGCACCGTTGCCGACAGCACGGTGCCCGTTGATGTCATCTCTGGCGAAGCGCTGCTGAACAGCGGCACAACCGAAACCAACAAGTTGCTGAACCAGCTCGTTCCATCATTCAACTTTCCGCAGCCATCTTTGACCGATGGCACCGACTCGCTTCGTCCGGCGACGTTGCGCGGACTTGCGCCAGACCAAGTGCTCGTGCTCGTCAACGGCAAGCGTCGTCACCAGTCTGCGTTGGTCAACCTAAACGGTTCAGTCGGTCGTGGGTCAACCGCGGTCGATTTGAACACCATTCCGCCGCTCGCCATCGAACGCCTCGAAGTCCTGCGCGACGGCGCGGCATCGCAATATGGTTCCGATGCAATTGCAGGCGTGATCAACATTCAGCTGAAAAAGGGCATTGGCGGACGTGCGCAGGCAACGTTCGGCAAATATATAACCGAGATGGAAGATGTCGGCGAGGTTGATACCGTTTCCTTGACCACTGGCCTTTCGGACAACCCCGTCATCACATACACCGGCGAAGACCGCAAACGCCGCGATGGTGACACATACACCTTCGCATCAAACTTTGGTCTACCCTTGGGCGACAGTGGTTATGTGAACCTTACAGCGGAATATAAGGACCGTTCACCCACCAACCGTTCGGGCCCAGACATCCGCCGCAATTATTTCAACGCAGGTGATCCGCTCGAAGCGACCTTCAACCGTTATGCGCACCGTTACGGTGACGGCGTGTCGCAGGATCTGAACTTCTTCGTCAACGGCGGGATTGAATTTTCTGACTCCGCAGAATTCTACACCTTCGGCAGCTACGGCATCCGTAAAGGTAATGGCGCTGGTTTCTATCGCCGTTCCGCGGACGTCCGCAACCGCGATTGGGCCGCGTCTACGACGACCTTTGTGCCCATTTACGCAGACGGCTTCCTTCCGCTTATTGCCAGCGAAATCGTCGACATCTCTGCGGCGGCGGGTCTTCGTGGTGCCATGAGCGGATGGGATTACGACCTGTCTGTGGTCTATGGGTCCAACCGTCTGGATTATAACATCGAAAATACGGTCAACACATCCTTGGGCGGTGCCGTAAGTGCGCGGCAATTTGACGCCGGCGGCCTGCGTTCAGGCCAGACGTCGATGAACCTTGATATGCGCCGCGATTTGGACATCGGCATTGGCCAAAGCGTCTCGCTTGCCGTCGGTGGCGAATATCGCAACGAAAACTACAAAATCGTCCCAGGTGAGCTTCAAAGCTACGTCAACGGGCCTTTCTCGGCTGCGCCGTTCAATGCCGCCGGTGGCGCGCAGGTGTTTCCGGGCTTCCGCCCTGCAAACGCGACTGACGTGTCGCGCGATAGCTTTGCGGGTTATATCGAACTCGATGCCGATCTCTCCGACAGCTTGACGATGCAATTGGCGGGACGCTACGAACATTTCAGTGACTTTGGCGACACCATCAATGGTAAAGCCGCAGCACGATATGAAATCGTTGATGGCGTCGCTTTGCGCGGTTCGATTTCAACCGGCTTCCGCGCGCCAAGCCTCGCCCAGCAATCATTTGCAACCACATCGACCAACAACGTCGGTGGCGTGCTAATCGAAGTCGGGACATTCCCGGTTTCATCGCCGGTGGCCGTTGCGCTGGGTGCACAGGCACTCACGCCAGAAAAATCGGTGAACCTTGGCGGCGGCGTTACATTCACGCCGATTAGCGGGCTCAGCATCACTGCGGATTACTACAATATCAAAATCAACGACCGCATCACCTTGACCGAAAACCTTACTGGTACAGACGTGCTGGCGTTGCTGACCTCAGCCGGTGTGACAGGCGTAAGCTCGGCGCGCTTTTTCATCAACGGCATTGATACACGCACGACAGGTCTTGATATCGTTGCCAGCTACCGTGTGCCAGAATTCGGCCTCGGCAAATTCCGCGTCAGCGTCGGGTATAATTTGAACAATACCAAAATTACCGACCGCCGCGTATTTTCGGGCTTCACAGCACAGCGTTTGTTTGCGCGGCAGGAAAGCTATCGCCTGACCGACGGACAACCCAAGAACAAGCTGAACGCCACGCTCGATTGGGATTATAACAATCTTGGCATGACGCTGCGCACGAACCGTTACGGCGAAGTATTCTTGCCAAGCGGCTTTTCGACATCAGCAAACAATAACAACATTGCACTCGCTCCAGGTGATGTCCCAGGCGATATATTCCTGTCGCCAAAATGGATTACCGACCTTGAGTTCCGTTTCAAACCAGTTGAGTCCGTCTCAATTGCATTTGGCGCAAACAACGTGTTGGATGTGTATCCAGATCGCCTTCCATTCGGAACGGTTGATGGCGTAAACTATGGTTTGAACAACTCATTCCTGCCTTACAGCTCGCAGTCGCCATTCGGCTTCAGCGGACGGTTTGTTTATGGTCGTGTGTCTATCGACTTCTAAATTGACGCCTTTTTGAAAAGCAAGGGCGCGGCGTAAAACCCGCGCCCTTCTTTTTTTGCGCTTCAGGCGCGTCATTTTTGACGCCTTGCGGTGCGCCTGCTAACGGGGCGACGACTCCCGATAGCAGCAGAAAGCGAACAATATGATCTCACGTTATTCCCGCCCCGACATGGTGAAGATCTGGGAGCCTGAAAACCGCTTTCGCATTTGGTTCGAAATTGAAGCACATGCCACCGATGCGTTGGCCGAACGCGGCGTTGTTCCCGCATCTGCCGCGCAAGCGCTTTGGAAATGGTGGGACACCAATCCAGCTATCGATGTTGCCGCAATTGACGCGATTGAGGCCGTCACAAAGCATGATGTCATCGCGTTCCTGACATGGGTCGCAGAGCAAGTGGGCGATGAAGCCCGTTTCATGCATCAGGGGATGACATCCTCCGATGTGCTCGACACCTGTCTTGCGGTTCAACTCACGCAAGCGACCGATCTTTTACTCGCCGACATGGATGCTTTGCTCGCTGCGATTAAGACGCGCGCCATGGAGCACAAATTTACGCCGACCATCGGCCGCAGCCACGGCATTCATGCAGAACCCGTCACCTTCGGTATGAAGCTTGCGCAAGCCTATGCCGAGTTCGCACGTGGCCGTGAGCGCCTTGTGGCTGCCCGCGCGGAAATCGCGACATGCGCCATTTCGGGCGCGGTCGGCACCTTTGCCAATATCGATCCCGGCGTTGAAGCGCATGTTGCGGCAAAGCTTGGCCTCGCTATTGAGCCTGTATCCACACAGGTCATTCCGCGTGATCGCCACGCCATGTATTTTGCAACGCTTGGCGTCATCGCCTCGTCCATTGAACGCCTCGCGACCGAAGTGCGCCATTTGCAGCGGACCGAGGTCCTTGAGGCGGAAGAATATTTCTCGCCGGGTCAAAAGGGCAGCTCGGCCATGCCGCACAAGCGTAACCCTGTTTTAACGGAAAACCTGACAGGCCTTGCCCGTATGGTCCGTGGCTATGTGACACCTGCTCTCGAAAATGTCGCTTTGTGGCATGAACGTGACATCAGTCACTCAAGCGTCGAACGCTATATCGGGCCGGACGCGACAATCACACTCGATTTCGCACTTGGCCGACTGACGGGCGTGATTGATAAGCTGCTGATCTATCCTGAGCGGATGCAGAAGAATCTCGACCGCATGGGCGGCCTTGTTCATTCACAGCGCGTGCTGCTGGCACTGACCCAGGCTGGCATCAGCCGAGAGGACAGCTACCGCATCGTTCAACGCAACGCGATGAAGGTTTGGGAATCCGACGGCGCAGAATCACTCATGGAGCTTTTGAAGGCCGATGCAGATGTTTCTGCAAAAATGTCCGCCGAAGAAATCGAAGACCGCTTCAATCTTGATTACCACTTCAAACATATCGACACCATTTTCGAACGCGTATTTGGCTAAGCCTTAGCCGCTGCCAACACGCGCGGCGGCAAAGCTAGTGGATAGCGCTACCCAAAGGCAAAATCTTGTCATAAGGTAGCAAGAGAAGAAGGAGCGGCGGACCGATGCGATTTTTGAAGATACTCATTTGGGTAACCATCATCATCGGACTTATCGTGTTCGCGACCAACAATTGGGTGCCGGTGTCGGTCAGCCTGTGGGGTGGCCTTCGCCTAGACACCAAATTGCCGGCGTTGGTCATTGCGGCGTTTCTCATTGGTTTTTTACCGCTGTATTTCGTGCACCTTACGCAGGTATGGCGCCTGAAAAAGCGCATAACAACGCTTGAGGCGAACCAACGCGGCTCGGCCCTGCCGCCGCCAGCCTCCCCTCCCCCTGCCTACGCCGCTGTGGATATGATATGACCAACCCGATTTTCGTCGCAATCGACACACCCTATCTGGATGACGCGCTGGAATTGACGCGGCGCATTAAGGGCCAAGTCGGCGGAATTAAGCTTGGCCTCGAATTTTTCTGTGCCAACGGACATCATGGCGTGCATGAAGTTCAAAAGCTCGGCCTGCCGATTTTTCTTGATCTGAAACTGCACGACATTCCCAATACCGTTGCCAAGGCGATGCAGGCGATCAACACCTTGGAGCCAGCCATTGTCACCATCCACGCCGCCGGTGGCCGCGCAATGATGGAAGATGCCAAGGCGGCGGCCGGTGCCCATACCAAAGTCGTCGCTGTTACCGTTTTGACCAGCCTCGACGACCATGACCTTAACCGCGTCGGCGTGTCCGACAGCGCAGATCTTCAGGTCGCCCGACTGGCTGCCTTGGCGCAGGAAGCCGGACTCGACGGCATTGTATGTTCGGGCCATGAAGTGAAGGCGGTTAAAAAGAATTGGAAGGACGGGTTTTTCGTTGTTCCGGGTCTTCGCCCCGCCGGCGGCACTAGCGCAGATCAAAAACGCACAGTTACCCCGCGTCAGGCACGCGACGACGGCGCAAGCATATTGGTTATCGGGCGACCCATTACCAAGGCCGAAAGCCCCGAAGATGCAGCACGGGCCATTATGGGTACGTTGTAAAGCACGACTCTGGCATAAAATGACCCGAGGTTGCGCAAGTTCAGCATGACGGAAGCCTTCGGGTTCGCTAGTTAGCCAGCATGCAAACGCAAATCAAAATCTGTGGCCTGAAAGACGAAGCAAGCATTGATGCAGCGGCAAAAGCTGGCGCCACGCATATTGGCCTTGTCCATTTCGAAAAAAGCCCGCGCCATGTCGCGCTTGACCAAGCCGCCGCGTTGCGGATGCGCGCGCCCGCCGGTATAAAGGTCGTCCTGCTGCTGGTGAACGCCGAGCCCGGCTTTACCGCCAAGGCTATCGAAGTGGTTAAGCCCGACATCGTGCAATTTCACGGATCGGAAACGCATCAATATTTGCGCATTTTAAAAAGCGCCGTCGACATCGAAATCTGGAAAGCCTTTGGCGTGAAAGATGCAGCAACGCTTAAAAACGCTGACCAATATGAAGGCGCAGCTGACCTCATCCTGTTT
This sequence comes from Pseudomonadota bacterium, assembly GCA_041175505.1. Lineage (GTDB taxonomy): Bacteria > Pseudomonadota > Alphaproteobacteria > Sphingomonadales > Sphingomonadaceae > Sphingorhabdus_B. Next base: position 2,169 of record JBEDET010000029.1, on the reverse strand, counting down.
GATGCGCCTGCCCAAGCATTGCCCGGCGGCACGGGTACGCGGTTCGACTGGTCGTTGCTCAACCAACATAAGCACAAGCTGCCTTGGGGGCTTGCCGGCGGTCTGAACCCCGACAATGTAGGCGAAGCCCTGCGGCAAACACTTGCGATATTGGTCGATACCTCGTCTGGCGTTGAATCCGCGCCGGGCATCAAGGATATGGACAAGATTGCGGCCTTCTGCCAAGCGGTGCGCAACCATGACAACAGCTGAACTCACACCAAACTCATTCCGCAACCAACCCGACGATCGCGGCCATTTCGGCCAGTTCGGCGGGCGCTATGTCGCCGAAACGCTCATGCCGCTCGTGCTCGACCTGGAACGCGAATATCGCGCCGCAAAACAGGACCCGGCCTTTGCGGCCCAGTTTGATGATTTGCTGGAGCATTATGTCGGCCGTCCGTCGCCATTATATTATGCCGAGCGCCTCACCGAGGAAGTCCGTAAGAGCGCACCCGCAGGCAAAGGCGCGCAAATCTGGTTCAAGCGCGACGAGCTGAACCACACCGGCGCGCACAAGATCAACAATTGCATTGGCCAGATACTGCTCGCCATCCGCATGGGTAAGACGCGAATTATCGCAGAAACCGGCGCTGGCCAGCATGGCGTTGCCACGGCAACCGTCTGCGCACGTTTTGGCTTGCCTTGCTTCATCTATATGGGCGCCAAGGACATTGAACGGCAGCAGCCCAATGTGTTCCGCATGCGCTTATTGGGCGCGGAGGTCATTCCGGTCACCAGCGGCGCTGGCACGTTGAAAGACGCGATGAACGAAGGACTTCGCGACTGGGTCGCCAATGTCCACGACACATTCTACATCATCGGCACCGCAGCCGGACCGCATCCGTACCCTGAGTTGGTCCGCGATTTCCAAAGCGTGATCGGCAAGGAAGCGCGCGCGCAGATGCTGAGCCGCATCAACCGCCTACCCGATTTGTTGGTGGCAGCCATTGGCGGCGGATCAAACGCCATTGGCCTGTTCCACCCGTTTTTGGACGACCAAGACGTCGAAATGCTTGGTATTGAGGCAGCGGGCCATGGGCTTGAGAAGGAACATGCCGCCAGCCTTGCGGGCGGTCGCCCCGGCATCTTGCACGGCAACAAGACGTACCTGCTGCAAGACGAAGATGGCCAGATCGCCGAAGCGCATTCGATTTCGGCTGGCCTCGATTATCCCGGCATTGGCCCAGAGCATAGCTGGCTCAAGGAAATTGGTCGCGTCCGTTACGACAGCGTCACCGACACGGAAGCGCTTGCCGCATTCCAATTGCTTTGCCGGACAGAAGGCATCATTCCCGCGCTGGAGCCTGCCCACGCGATTGCCGCCGTCGAACGCGAAGCCAAGAAAATGGACCGTGACCAGATTATCCTCGCCAACCTATGCGGGCGTGGCGACAAGGATATTTTCACCGTCGCTGAGGCTTTGGGGACTTCGATATGAAAGCCTTTATTATCGGATATATCTGCGACATCTTAATCGGAGTTTTTATTTTTTCCGCATTTAACTACTTCATGGGTGAGCTTCCGATCTTTGGGGCAGACGATTTTGTGACCGTGCTTTTAATTGTTTCTGCGTTAACTTGGAGTAGGTGGTTTTGGGGTTTGAAAGCAAAATGACCCGCCTTTCCAACGCCTTTTCCAAATCGCACCCCGCGCTGGTCGCCTTCATCACTGCGGGTGACGGCGACACCACGGCCAATCTCGACGCGCTCGTCGCGGGCGGCGCGGATGTCATTGAACTCGGCATGCCGTTCACGGACCCGATGGCCGATGGCCCTGTTATTCAGGAAGCGAATATCCGCAGTCTGAACGCTGGCACCACGACAGCGGACATCTTCTTGCTCGCGTCTGCCTTCCGCAAACGCCATCCCGACACCCCCTTGGTGCTGATGGGTTATGCCAACCCGATGACAATCCGTGGCGGTGACTGGTTCGCATCCGAATGCAACAAAGCCGGTGTCGATGGCGTCATCTGCGTCGACATTCCGCCTGAGGAAGACCCCGAGCTTGGCCCTGCGTTGCGCAGCGCGGGCATTGACCTCATTCGTCTCGCAACGCCCACCACAGACACCGCGCGCTTGCCCGCCGTCCTAAATGGCGCATCTGGCTTCCTATATTATGTGTCGGTCG
>JBEDET010000028.1:0-30214 GCA_041175505.1 Pseudomonadota bacterium | reverse complement strand
TGTTAGGGTTGGCTAATGGATCGATGAATCGAGCAAAAAAAAAGATAGTTTTCGATATCGCGAGGGTACGTGGGAGGCATATTAAAACATGCGTCCTTAATGTATTATTTTGTTTTGAAGGTAGGAGAGTTGTTTCCGCATGGCATATGCTGATCAAGATGGGATGAGCACAAACCGTTTGGTTTCTGTCGTCATTGTACTCCTTCTTCACGCTTTCCTCGGTTATGCCTTGGTGACTGGCCTCGCATATGATGCGGTCGTCGCGATCAAGGAAAAGATGACCGTGGTCGACGTGAAAGAAGAAGAACCACCCGAAGAAGAAGAGCCACCACCAGAGCCAGAGAAGCAAATCGATCCTCCGGTCGTTTCGCCCCCGCCAATGGTGGTTACGGTGGCTCCGCCACCAACGGTTCGTACGGTTGATACGCCGCCACCTGCGGCTCCAATCGTGCCGACAGCCGCGCCACCAGCGCCGCCGCCGCCGCCAGCAGGTCCTTCTGCTGAAGCGAAGCCACGGGGTAACCCAGGCAACTGGGCAAACACGAATGACTATCCGTCGCGTGCTTTGCAGCAGGAACGTGAGGGTACAACTGGCTTCCGCGTTACTATCGGTGTTGATGGTCGTGTCATTGATTGCCAAGTTACGCAGTCCAGCGGCCACGCTGATCTTGATGCGGCAACCTGCACCAACGTGAAGCGCCGTGCGCGCTTTGAACCCGCCGTTCGTAATGGCGAAAAGGTTCAAGGTTCGTATTCAAACCGCGTACGGTGGCAGATACCGAAATAATTTTTCTGGCCCGGTATGGGGGGAGCCTTGGTTCCGGGCCTCATTTGCTAGCAAGTAATATTTTTTGAGAGGTAGTTAAAATGTCGATTTTGTTTCTGACCGCGGCCGGTGCCGCACCTGAGGCCGCCGCACAATTCGGTCTTATCCCTGCGCTTAAAGAAGGCGGACCAATCTCCATCGCGATTTTCTCCGTGATGGTCATCATGTCGGTTTTCTCGTTCTACATCATGTTCACAAAGCTTTTTGAACAGCAGAAGGTTCTGAACCAGTATAAAGACGTTCGTGCGCAATTCTGGCGCGCAGCTTCGCTTGAAGAAGGCGCAGCAAAGCTCGAAAAGAACAGTGCATATCGTCAGGTCGTTGACGATGGCATCGAAGCTAAAAAGCAGCATAGCCTTTTGACTGATCCAGTCGAAGCACATGACTGGCTGCACGGCGCGATGGCGCGTTCGGAAGATGCCATTAACAACAAGCTTGGAAGCGGCCTTCCGTTCCTCGCAACGGTTGGTGCAACGGCTCCTTTCGTTGGTCTTCTGGGTACGGTTATCGGCATCTACTCGGCGCTGATCAAAATCGGTATCGCTGGTCAGGCTGACATCGGCAAGATCGCTGGTCCAGTTGGTGAAGCACTGATCATGACCGCGATTGGTCTGTTCGTTGCTGTTCCTGCTGTTCTTGCGTACAACTGGCTTCAGGCACGTAACAAGACAATCGCACGTAGCCTCGCAACCTTCTCGAACGATGTGCTTGGTTACATCTCTTCGGGCGGCCGCGTTAAGCCTGCTGTTCCTGCCGCTGCACCAGCTGGCAAGCCAGCGCCTGCTGCAGTTAAGAAGTAATATTGGGTAAGGGCTGCGTTTCGGCGCGGCCCATCCGCCAGCAACCGCTGGCGCTCGATTTTTGACCCAATTTATTTAGAGAGGATTGGCCAATGGCAATCAGTTCAGGAGGCGGCGGCAATGATGCGCCAATGTCTGACATCAACACGACGCCGCTCGTCGACGTCATGCTGGTGCTCCTCATCGTATTCCTCATCGCAATTCCGGTCGCTATCCAAACAGTGAAGATGGACATTCCGGTCATCAAGTTTGAACCAACGAAGGCAAAGCGTGAAAACGTTCTTCTGTCGGTGACAACAACTGATGCCGGCGGTCGTGATCCCGGTGACCCCGCTTATGAGGGTGCAAACCCGAATGGCGAGTGCCGTATTTACTGGAACGTAACGCCCGTCGACTCGACCGAGTTGGTGGACCGTGCAGCGAAGCATTTGAAGGCAGAATTTGAAAAGCTGGGTGGCCCAGAAGCCGCTGCTGCTGGTCTGATCGAGCCTGAGATGCTGCCAGAGGCGCACATTCGTGGTGATATCAACACGCCTTATCGTTGCGTCGGTGGTGCAATTTACACCATGCAGATGGCAGGTTTTGCGCGTGTTGGCTTCATTTCATCGCCGTTCGAAAACGCGAACGTGCAGTAAGTAATTTAAGGAGCAATCATCATGGCAATGAGTGGCGGTAACGATGATGGCCAGCCGATGATGGAAATGAACACAACGCCGTTAATCGACGTTATGCTCGTTCTCCTCATCATGCTGATGATCACCATCCCCCCGGTTTCGCACGCCGTAAACATTGACCTTCCGGTCAATGATCCAAATGCGCCACCACCGGAAGTTCCGATCGATCCTGTTATTAACAAGATCATCATTCTTCCAAACAGCACAATTCAGTGGAACGGCACGCCGGTTTCGATTCAGCAGATGGAACAGTATCTGGTCCGGACGACGTCAATGAATCCGGAGCCTGAGCTTCAGTTCCAACCAGCCCCAACGGCGCCATATGACACCGTTGATAAGGCACTGGTTTCTGTAAAGCGCAGTGGCATCACGAAATTCGGTTTTGTCGGTAACGAACAATACCGCGTCTTCGGCAAGGCTGCGCGTGAGGGTCGGTAGTTTCCGAACCTTCCGTTAAATCGACATTGAAAAAGGCGGTGCAGAAATGCGCCGCCTTTTTTATTGTCTGCTGAAACCGCGAGTGGTGCGCGTATAACCCGAACTCCAAGCCGCTCGTCATCCTGAACTTGTTTCAGGATAACAAACCAGCGTAGAACATTATCCTGAAACAAGTTCAGGATGACGACTGCTCAGATAATCAAACTGCAGTTCCCAGTCACATCGCCTTTTCGCGCGACAGCCGGCTCATCAAGATGGCTGCGCGCTTTGCCTGACGCTTGATGCTGGCAAGGTCGACTGTCTCCCCGGGGGCGTGGTCGCCTTTGCTATAGACGCCAAGGCCAACGAGGCCGTCGACGTCATTGGCGACGAAGCTGATGTCCCCTGCGCCACGTTTCAACGGATCAAGCGGGGGCTGGGCGCCCAGCCCCAAATCCTGATTCACAACATTCAGTTGCGCCAACAACGCCTTGTTGCCCTCCGTCGGCGCCATGGCCGGATAGCCGCCGGGGTCAAAGCTAATCTTAGCACTGGTCTTTGGTGCAGATGCCGAAACGATGGCCTGCATCTTCTGCCGGACCCGCGCACTTTGGTCTTCGGATAAGGTCCGGAAGTCACCGCGCGCTATGGCTATGCCGGGAATGATGTTGGTCTTCCCCTTGGCACTTGCACGGACGCCATCACTGTCGAAGCCCGCCTCTTGCCCCGCGGCAATCAAACCGACGTTGAATGTCAGATTTGGTTCAGGCAGCTCTGTGCGGAATTGATGAATGATGCGCGCCAGTTCAAACGCTGCGCCGTCGCCATACGTCGAATCAAAGATCAGCGAACTATGTCCTGTGACGCCGCAAACCTCTAACTTCCAACTGTTCGACGACCGGCGGGCGATAACGCCCATGTCCTTGCCATCCTCAATCGAAAGTCCTTCGAAATCGAGCGCGACATCTGCGGTCTTGCCGGCGGCAATCAACGGCGCGCGGGTAATCTCGATTGGGTCGCCTGCGTCCTCTTCATCACCTGTCATGTGTATTTCGATATGCGCGTCCTTCAACGTACCTGCCGCTTGCATGGCGCGCAAAGCAGACACGATGACAACCATGCCGCCCTTGTCGTCACCTGCGCCCGGGCCAACGGCTTCATCACCGTTGCGGACGAATTTCTGGAAAGGGCTATCGGCTTCAAAAACGGTGTCGAGATGCGCGATCAGTAAAAGCTTCTTTGTGCCCTTCTTGCCTGTCTTTGTTGCGACCAGATGCCCCGAGCGCCCAGCCTTTGCCATATCCAGCCATGCCACCTTGAAGCCAAGCGGCTCTAGTTCAGCGCGCATCATATCGCCGACGGTTTTGACGCCTGCGAAGTTCATCGTTCCCGAATTTTGGTTGACCATCCGTTCAAGCAAGGCAACCGAGCGTTCATATTCCGCGTCAACGGTTGCGGCCATCTTGGCTTCCGGTTGTGAAAGCTGGGCAAAGGCAGGCGTTGAAAGCGTCAAGAGCGCAACGCTGCTCATCAAAGACAGGGCTTGGAATTTCATGACATACTCCTGAAGACTATAGCCATGATGTGCCGCGCTTTGTGCCTTCGGGCAAGGATATTGATGTTAGACCTTTGCGGGGGATTACTTTGACGAGTTCTCGTTGAACAAATCAAGGGGTCAGTGGTTATGTTTCAGCGATGCAATCTGGCCGTCACGCCGATCCTTGCGGTCGTCGCGACGATGATCGCTTATTTGAGAGTTATGTAACCGATATGAAAAATCCCGCTGACCCCGATCCGAAGCCATATAGTCCACCAAATGAGGTGCCGGGTACTTCGCCCTATGAAGTCACCCCGGGCCAAGGTGATATTGATTTTCCGGGGAGCATTCCGGACGAAAGCCCGTTGGAAGCCCCGGTTACCGATCCAAATTAGGACGGCAAAAACCAAGTAGGGCTGCGCGGATGAACCGAACAGCCCTGCTTGGACTTTTAGCGCGTTTCAGCCTGCCGTTCCCGGATTAAACGATGGCGGGTCGCTGGCGGGGAAGGATGCATCTGACATGTCATCAACATCGCCCCAATCGTCACCGGGATTATCCCGCATGAATTTGGCCCCAGCGGGGCGCGTTTGATCGAAATTTTCTCGGTCGGTTTCGTCATTTGCGAACGCTGCGGAAAATTCATTCTTCCACTCTTCAGCCTTCGGTAACCATTGATTACGGGTGGCATATAGGCCTGCGCCAACGGCGACGACTGCGCCTACTACCGAGGCAACGGTGCCGAACCAAGATGGCAACCGCGATGTGCGTTGACCTTTTGGGCGACCCCCTCGGCTTTTGGCGGATTTGGCTGCGGTCTTGGGACGCGACGCTTGGCTCGGCTTACTTTTATGGGTTGCCGTGCCTTGCGCGGATCCGTTGTTACTATTGTTCATCGATTTCTTCTGCGTATCTGAATTGGCCATGATGTTCGCTTTCCTGGTGACTTGGGTTTGCTCAATGAATGTTAACAACTCGGCAGAGGCATCGTTCCGCGCTACACCTTCCATTAAGGGCGATTGAACGATTTGGACGTAAAGCTGGAACCAATCGGCACGAGCACTGTTTTCCCCGCACTCTGAAAGGGAGAACGAACATGAACATCATTATTCTCTTGGTTGTCGGCGGTATCTTGGGTTGGCTTGCCAGCATCGTAATGCGTACCGACGGTCAACAAGGCATTTTCCTGAACATCATCGTCGGCATTGTAGGTGCCTTCCTTGCAGGATTCATCATCACACCACTTATTGGCGGCGCGCCCGTGACCAGCGGTGCCTTCGACATCCGGTCGTTGATCGCATCGTTCCTTGGTGCGGTCGTTTTATTGGCGATCGTTAATCTCTTACGTCGCGGCAGCGTCCGTTAATTTTGAACAGAGGGAAATATCTATGAAAAAGTCCATTATGATTCTCGCCGCGTCTTTGTCGCTCGCCACACTTGGCGCATGCGATGGAGCAAAGGAAAATGCACAAGAAGATCAGGCTGATGCCGTTCGTGAGAACGCGGAAGTCCAAGCAGACGCTATGGAAGAAAAAGCCGATGCGACTGACACGAAAGTCGACGGCATGGATACGGCCACTGAAAACAAAATGGAAGCCGATGCACAAGCAGTCCGTGAAAAGGGCGACGCAAAGGCTGACGCGATGGAAGATGCTGCCGACAGGCAAGACAAATAAAACCGTCTCTTCGTCGAACAAAAGGGCTCGCCGGGAAACTGGCGGGCCATTTTATTGCCGCCGCATGTCAAAGGTCGGTTAAGTGCCTATGAAGCGCTCAGCAAAGGCGATTTATGGTGATATGCTTGGCTTGGGTTGTGGAATATCTTTTGCCGCTTCCTTCGCGCGTTTGCGTGGCGCTGCTTTCACGCGCAGTGGCTCATCAGGCCCATTGATGAGCGCGGTCAAAGCCACGCGGCCACGCGCAAGCCGGCTTTTTACCGTTCCAATAGCGCAGCCCGTGATTTCGGCTGCCTCTTCGTAGCTTGCACCACCTGCGCCAACGATCATCAGGATTTCGCGCTGCTCCGCGGGCAATTTTTGCAGCGCCTTTTCAACATCCTGCATATGGATATGGTGCTGTTGCGGCGGAGCCTCGACCAACAGCCGTTCCGCGGCCTCGGGATCCCAACTCGTCATGCGCGCGTTTTTGCGCATCGTCGTGTAAAACTGGTTGCGCAATATCATGAACATCCAAGCGCGAAAGTTGGTGCCAGGTGTGAAGCTTGCATGCGCGGCCCACGCCCGCATCATGGCCTCTTGGGCAAGATCATCGGCAAGCTCCCGATTTCCGCACAGGCCACGCGCAAACGCACGTAACGACGGAATGATCGCGATCATTTGTGCGCGAAAATCGGGGGATGCATCCGACTTTTCGGACTTAGGGATCGGTTCCGTCGCGGAACTACTCACTGGAACTTCTTCGACGCTGACATCTTTGCGTCAATCATATCTAGCAGGTTCAAAAAATCGTCAGGGATAGGTTCATTGGCAACGCTGTCGTGCATTTGACGCAGTGCAGCGGTCAAGGGGTCGAATTCAAAATCCATATCTTCACCAATCGCGCCAAGCGGTTGCTTGCCTTTATTACTGCTCACTAATTGACCCTCCCAGGTGCTTGCTGCATCGGAAAATCTGACCGCCTCCGGGTGACCATGGCCTGAAGGAATTCCCATGGTTTAATACCATGGACGGAGCTGAAACTGATGCATTTTCATGTGCGATAAAGCCACGACGCGGGATAATGTTCCATCGCAGGGAACAAAAAAGCGTTTCAAACGTATAGCATTGGACAACAAAGGGAGTGATCATGTCATTTAGGCAACAACTGGCAACGCAATTGCCATACCTACGGCGTTACGCACGTGCTCTGACGGGATCACAGACATTGGGAGATGCAGCAGTACGGGAGACACTCGAAGCGTTGTTGGAAGCACCCGAAGAGTGGGATGAGGCGGCACCGGTAAAGACGGAGCTGTTCAGAACATTTCACCGCATTTGGCGTAGCGACATGATCGTGCCGCTCCAATCGCGCGGCCGCAGCGGTGTTATCGCCGAATTTCCGGTAAAGCGCCGCCAGAGCCTGCTTTTGTCCACGGTTGAAGGGTTTAAGGCACATGAAGTGGCCACAATATTGGGCATTTCGGAATCCGACGTAAACAGCCATGTTGTCGCTGCCCGAAGCGCCATTGAAGATGCGCTTTGTGCGCGCGTACTCATTATTGAAGATGAAACGATCATTGCATTGCATATCAAACAGATCGTCGAAAATCTGGGGCATGAAGCGATCGCAATCGTCCGGACACGCGCAGAAGCCGTTGCAATGGCCCGCGATGAACGGCCTGAACTGATTTTGGCTGACATCAGCCTTGCGGACGGCTCAAGCGGTATCGACGCCGTAAAGGATATTCTGGCCGAACAGACCGTGCCAGTGATCTTCATTACAGCGTTCCCGGAAAGGCTGCTTACTGGCGAGCGCCCAGAACCGACATATCTGATTACAAAGCCGTTTGAGCCCGCGACGGTCATTGCAACCATCGGCCAGGCGCTGCTGATGCATCGTGAAATCGATATAAATTCCGAAGCAGCATAGTTTTTCGGGAACAAAGTTTATAAATCGACGTTTTCTTGATCTAAACGACATAATCGCGCGCGAAGGTTCGCGTAAAACAGTTTACCCCGCCGGTCTCCCCCCCCCACCATTAGACCGGCACCCTAAACACCCCGGCTTATGGCTGGGGTGTTTTTCTTTGTGCGGACGACATGCAAGATCAAATCCTCGTTACCGCTGGCTTAGCTTGCGCGCACGCCATTCTTCCCGTCACGCATCTGCTGTGGTTCAGTCTGCCCGTCTAAGGCTGTTTATATTGCGGGTATCAATAGCTTTGGATCAATGCGCGCACTGTTCCATTTCATGCCCCAATGCAGATGTGGGCCACTCGCCCTTCCGGTCGCGCCAACACGCCCGATGACTTGCCCCTGCTTCACATAATCGCCTTCTTTTACAAGAAGTTCGGAGCAGTGTAAAAATGCGCTGTTTAAGCCCATGCCATGATCAATCATCAGCAAATGCCCCTCCAGCGTGAAGGCATCCGTGGCCGCAAGCGTGACGACACCGTCCGCAGGCGCGACAAAATATGTCCCATTTGGCGCGGCAATGTCCATGCCGCTATGGTAGCTACCGGGTATCCCGTTATAGATACGCTGCGCCCCAAATAAGCCAGACGTCCGTCCAGACACTGGGCGCATAAATGCCTGCCGCCAGCCATTGCCAAGCGTGGTTTTGGCGCGCGCTGCATTGATGCGATCGAGCTCCGCGCCGCGTCTTGCTTCAAACTCTGCCGTTGTTTTTGCGCCGCCCGTCGGGTTGGCAGAAACATTTTCAATCCGCCAGTTGCCCGGTGTTATGGCCAAAGTGCGATCCAGCGTTCGACCGTCGGCGAATGTCGCGGTCAGGGTCGCGCTGTTTTCTGCATCGCGGTCAAAACCCATCAGGAAAAGGCCGTCGGCTGTCAGCGGCAGGGCAACGCCGTTAAGCGTGACGGACAGTGCACCGCGCGGCGCACGCGCGATGACCAGACCCCCCTGTATCGCTGGCATAGACATCCAGAAGTCGGTGAGAACAGATGGCTGTTGGGTATTTGCGGGTGGTGCAGCCGCTACGCTCCATGGCTGCGCGGCGATCCCCGCGAGCGCGGCTAAGAAAATCCAGCCGGAATGCTGCAATCAATCAGCCCTTTTTCATCGTCGCGCGAACGGATGCATCCGCGCTGACATAGGGCTCCTGTTTCACGACGCTCCAATAGCGCAATTCTTCCAACGGAATGGGCTGCCCCGTTTCGGCGCACAGGACATGGTCGCCTGCGGTCAGCATACGAAAACTATTTGCCATATAATGCAGGCGGGCGACTTTATTCTTGGAAGACATCAACATTTGGACATTATGGCGCATCGATACTGAATGGGCAATGCACGGCTTTACCCGTCAAACAAATTGCCTTGATCGACAGCCGCTTTTGGTGGCTTCGCCGGGGACATTCGCGGTGCAGGTCCGCCACTTACTTGGCCGCCGACTTCGCCATCGACAAACCGCAACGTCACGTCACCCGCTTTCACCGCGGCTTCCCGTGTCATAATGGTTTTGCCATGCGCATCGGTCACGCGCGCAAAGCCGCGCTTAAGCGGGGCTTCGGGATGCAATGTGCTCACCAGCCGCGTCAACGCATCAAGGCGCTGCTGCCCCTGCTCGGCACGCCTTGTCAAAAGACGCGGGTGCAGCATCATTGCCGGCGCGGAAAAAGCAACTTCAGCCTTGCCCACTCTGGTCCGAAGCGATTGGCGAAGCCGTTCGGACAGGTCGTCTGTGCGCTGCTGATGCGGGGCGGCAAGGTCTGACAGACGCGGCATCAGACGGCGCTGCGCCTCAAGCCGTTCAGCCGCAAGGTCGACTTTTTTGCGTATCATGTTGGACATGCGCAGCCCGAATTGCCCCACGCGTTGCAGCAAATCGCTGCGCACGGGAACAGCAATCTCGGCTGCTGCAGTAGGCGTCGGCGCACGCAAGTCTGCGGCAAAGTCGCACAGCGTTGTATCGGTTTCATGCCCGACTGCCGATATGATGGGTATCGAACAATCGGCGACGGCACGGACGACGGCCTCATCATTAAAGGCCCACAGATCCTCAATAGACCCACCACCGCGCGCCACGATGACCAGGTCGGGGCGGCGCGTGGGGCCGTCATGGGGCATTGCGGAAAATCCATTAACCGCACGCGCGATTTGGGCGGCGGCGCCTTCCCCTTGAACCAATACGGGCCAGACGATCACATGGCTTGGAAAGCGATCGGCAAGACGGTGCAGGATGTCACGGATGACTGCGCCGGTGGGCGAGGTTACGACGCCAATTGTACGCGGCAGTGACGGCAGCTTTTTTTTGCGTTCAGGCGCAAATAAACCTTCGGCGGCGAGCCGTGCTTTTAGCTTTTCAAACAAAAGCATCATTGCGCCTTCGCCTGCGACTTCCAGACTTTCGACGACGATTTGATAGTTCGACCGGCCCGCATAGGTTGTCAATTTGCCCGTGGCGACAACCTCCAGCCCGTCTTCAGGGGCGAAGGGCAGGCGCGCCGCCCCACCTTTCCACATCACCGCGTCCAGCCGCGCATTTTCGTCTTTTAGCGAGAAATAAATATGGCCCGACGCCGCGCGCTTAAAGCCCGAAATCTCCCCGCGCACGCGGACATGGCCGAACCGGTCCTCAACAGTACGCTTTAACGCCAGCGATAACTCCGAAACACTCATGGCCTGGGCATTGTCGCCGGGCCGCTCCTCGGCTAACAGGCGGGCAACTTGCGGGTCAGCATTTTCAAAGGGGTCATTTGCGGACATGAATATCTTGCTCATCGGATCGGGTGGACGCGAACATGCGCTGGCGTGGAAGCTCGCGCAATCGCCAAATTGCGATACACTCTTTGCCACGCCGGGCAATCCCGGGATTGCGGAAGAGGCGGATCTGGTTGCATTGAACATATCCGACCATGCAGCGGTCATATCCTTTTGCGCAGGGCATGATGTCGGGTTGGTCGTGGTCGGTCCAGAAGCACCGCTTGTTGCCGGCTTGGGCGATAGCTTGCGAGACGCAGGCATTCCCGTTTTCGGGCCCAATCAAAAGGCTGCACAATTGGAAGGGTCCAAGGGCTTTACCAAAGATATATGTGCAGCAGCGGGCATCCCTACAGCAGGCTATTTCCGGCATGATAGTAAAGCGTCGGCGTTGGCGGGCCTCGATGCATTCCAAGCACCTTATGTCATTAAAGCAGACGGCCTTGCCGCGGGCAAAGGCGTGATTATTGCAGAAACCCGCGCCGATGCTGAGGCCGCGATTGAAGATATGTTCGGCGGCGGTTTTGGCGACGCTGGCGCTTCCGTTGTCATTGAAGAGTTTATGACCGGAGAAGAAGCCAGCTTTTTCGCACTGACCGATGGCCGCGATGTGGTCGCATTCGGGTCGGCGCAGGATCATAAGCGCGTCGGCGATGGTGATGTTGGCCCCAACACCGGCGGCATGGGCGCATATTCACCCGCTATTGTTCTGACGCCTGCGTTGCAGGCCGAAGTCATGGAACGCATCATTAAGCCGACAGTCGACTATATGGCCGCGCACGACATGCCCTATTCAGGCGTGCTGTTCGCGGGCCTCATGCTGACCGATGAGGGGCCGAAGCTCATCGAATATAATGCGCGCTTTGGTGATCCCGAATGCCAGGTGCTGATGACACGTTTTGACGGCGATCTTGCGGCTTTGATGTTGGCAGTTGCGACGGGCAAGCTCTCTGAAGCGGCGGCGCCAAGCTTTTCACCCGACACGGCATTGACGGTCGTCATGGCGGCGAACGGCTATCCCGATGTACCCCAAAAGGGCGGTGCGATTGATCTGGCAGATGTGTCCGGCGCGAAGGTATTTCATGCAGGCACCGCCGAAGTGGATGGGCAATTGGTGGCAGCGGGCGGACGTGTGTTAAACGTCACTGCAACAGGTGCGAACGTCACCGACGCGCAGGCAAAGGCATATGCAGCGGTGGATCAGGTGATTTTTCCCGATGGCTTTTGCCGCCGCGACATTGGCTGGCGTGAGGTTGCGCGCGAAGCAGGGACCTAAGCAAATCGCGCAAATACTGGCGCTGTGGATTAACGCTTTCACGCCCCGCAAAAATTGCGTAACCCGTTGGCGATATTGAGGGAATTTCTGGGAGGAATTTTATGTCCAACAATCTACTGATTATCATTATTGCGGTGGCCATTATTGCCATTTTATGTTTGTGGTTGCTCGCGCGTAACGGTGCGAAGAAGACAGCTGTGCAGCCGAAAGACGTCGCTTCGTCAGCAGCTTCGGCACCTGTTGCGAAGGCGCCTGCTGCGCCTAAGTTGGCAGCGAAGAAAACCGCGAAAGCCAAGGTCAAGGCGCCAGCGAAAGCTGCAGCAACGAAGGCCGCGCCAGCAGCTGTTGCCAAGCCCGTTGCGGCAAAGGCGAAAACGGCGAAGGTGCCTGCACCAAAAGCGGCCTCTAAAGCAGCCCCTAAAGCGGCCTCTAAAGCTGCCGCCAAAGCTGCAACGCCGAAGCCTGCTGCACCTAAGGCTGCTAAACCGAAGGCTGCAGTCGCCAAGGTCGCAGCACCCAAGCCAGCAACCAAGGCCGCACCCAAGGCCGCACCCAAGGCCGCAGCAAAGCCAGTAGCAAAGCCAGCAGCAAAGCCTGTCGCCGCAAAAGCAAAGGCCGCACCTGCGCCCAAATCCGCGCCGAAGGTTGCAGCGGCGAAGGTGAAAGTTGAAGCCGCACCCAAGCCCAAGGTCGCCAAACCAGCAGCCAAGGCTAAGGTATCAGTCCCTGACAATCTCGAATTGTTGAAGGGCCTTGGTCCGAAAGTGAATGCTATGCTCAAGGGATTGGGCGTAACCAGCTTTGCCCAAGTCGCGAGTTGGACGGCTGCGGATGTTGCGGAAATTGATGGCAAGCTTGGCGCATTTGCGGGCCGCATCAGCCGCGACAACTGGATTGATCAGGCCAAATATCTCGAGGCGGGCGATGTCGCCGGTTTCGAAAAGAAATATGGCGCGCTGGGTGGCGACGCCGCCAAAGGCTGACCTGATTATTTCTTAATGCGTTTTGGCCTTGGCTGAAGGTCGCCGCCACAATTGGGGCAGCGGCCATTCAGCGGGCCATTCACGCAGGGTGCGCAAAAGGTGCATTCATAGCTGCAAATCATGGCGTCGCCGCTGTCCATCGGCAGTGGCGATGTGCATCGTTCGCATGCGTCCCGCATTTCTAGCATTTTATCTTCCCTATCGCCCAACCCGTTGCAAACCCGTGCCGTGCATTTTCAACCACTGGTCCGCAGCCTTGCGGTTCCCTTCAAAGAGGACATCGAGCCACGCGTAGAAGTCGGGACTGTGGTTCATATGCCGCATATGCGCGACCTCATGTGCGATGACGGAACGGCGCACAGACGCAGGTGCCATGATGAGCCGCCAGCTGAGCGAAATGGTCCCCCGGCTGGAACAACTGCCCCACCGGCTGCGGGGATCGCCCAGCGACAAGCGTGGGACGGGTTCCCCGGCTTTGTCGCAATAATGCGCGATTTCTTTGGTGAAAACCCGCCGTGCTTCGCCCTTGAGCCATCGTAAGATGCGGGCTTCGACCGACTCCCTTGGACCACCCAAACGCAGCATGCCTTCGCCGCAGCGAATGCTGCGCGGCCATTCTTCGCGCCATTCAATCAGGTGGCTTTCACCTTCAACAGCGATTTCGCTGCCAGGGGCAATGGGGGCAATGTCAGGCGCGCTGTTTAACCGCGTGGCGATCCATTCCCGTTTCTTTTCGACAAAATCGAGCGCCACATTTGTCGGCGTATAATGCGGCATCGTTATGCGGATTTCGCGTTTTATGGCATCGGCGCGCATCGAAATGCGCTTTGCCCGCGGGTTGCGGCGAATGCGCACGGGTACGCTTTCCCCTTCTATGACCACTTCAGGATCAGAGAGGCTGTTCGACAATATGGTTTTCAAGCGGCCCAGCATGCAGTTCCGATATAGCCCGACCTTTGACCGACATGCCAGCGTCATGAATCGTCTGGCGGCTTCCGCTTACCAGATAATGCCATTCGGGAAGCGGCTTGCCCGCCGCGCGCAGGACATAGGCGCAGGTCGAGGGCAGCCAGACATAGTCTTCAATCTTGTCCGCGGTCAGCCGAAGACATTCGGGCACAATCGCCCGGCGTCCGCGATAGTCCGCACATTGGCATGTCTGCAGATCCAGCAATTTGCAGGCGACATTGGTGGGGTAAATGCGGCCGGTATCTTCGTCTTCCACCTTGTTGAGACAGCATTTCCCGCAGCCATCGCACAATGCCTCCCATTGTGCGCGGTCGAGGCTCTCTATCGGAGCTTCCCAAAAAGGCGCTTCGTTCAAATCAGCGCACCCACTTTGCCAATTCCGCCTCAACCAAATTTGGCGCGCCTTCATTGGCGTCGGTATTGGGAACGTCGGCGGGCATAAGCGCCAAAGGCTTGCCATCGGGGCCCATCAAATAAGGTGTCTGGCTGTGGCTCATCAGATAGCTTTCGGGTGAGGACCCTTCGACACGGCTGGTGTAAATCGCAAATTTCTTTGCCGCGTCTGCGATTTCGGCCTCTGTTCCGGTGAGTCCAATCGCGCGCGGATGAAATGCACTAACGAACTGCTTCAGCACCTCTGGCGTGTCGCGCAGGGGATCTACGGTGATGAAAATCGGCTGGATCTTTGCGCCAAGCTCGGGATGGCTTTTCTCATAGGCCTTTAACCCTGCCATCAGGTTCTGCATATCGGGCGTGCAGATATCGGGGCAGTTGGTGTATCCGAAATAGACGATACGATATGCGCCGTCGAATTCCTTGAAGGTCCGCTTTTTGCCATTTTGATCGGTCAGCGCAAAGTCACCGCCAATGGTTGCACCGGCCAGCGGGGCTTCGCTCAACGGCGGTTGTGCGGGGGGTGAATCACATGCCGACAGCAAAAGCGCGGCGGAGAGCGTGAAAATCAGTTTTTTGTTCATAGCGGGGCCAGACATGGTCTGCTAAAGACCAGTTATCAAGTATGTTGGATATTTAAATGGGGCATCGTCAGTTGAAAAAGCCATTTTTTCTCGCCTTGGCCGCAGGGCTGATTTTGCCGGTAGGCGCGGGCGTTGTTGCGCCTGCCGCACAAGCCCAGTTTTCAGACAGCTATAATTTTTTGAAAGCCGTGCGCGATCGTAAGGGCGAAGAAGCGGAAAAGTTTCTGGCACAGCCCGGCACCGTGATTATCAACACGCGCGACAATTCAACCGGCGAAACCGCGCTGCACATTGTCATTCAACGCCGTGACGCGTCCTGGCTTGGGTATCTTTTACAAAAAGGTGCAAACCCCAATTTGGCCGATAAAAAGGGTACAACGCCTTTGATGCTCGCCACGCAATTGGGCTTCATTGATGGCATTGATTGGCTGTCCCGGAAAAAGGCGCAGATTGACCAAACAAATCGCGCTGGAGAAACCGCGCTGATTCTGGCAGTGCAACTGCGCAATGCAGAAGCGGTGCGTGTGCTTTTGAAAGCAGGTGCAAATCCGGACAAGAAGGATAGCCGGGCGGGATATTCTGCGCGCGATTATGCGCTTCAGGACGGACGGGCGAACGCCATTGTTGCGATCATCGAAAATAACGGCAAAACCGATGCCGCGAAGAAACCTGCCGAGCTGGACTTTTCGGGCATAGCTGAACCGAAATAAGGTCCGTCGGCGCGCCGCGCGCAAGGCGGATTAGCCGGGGATAAACTTCATCGCGACGCCATTCATGCAATAGCGTTTGCCCGTTGGCTTTGGACCATCGTTAAATACATGGCCAAGGTGCCCGCCGCAGCGCGCGCAATGCACTTCGGTGCGTGGCATGCCGATTTTATAGTCGGTTTTGGTGCCTATGCCGCCGGCCAGTGGCGCATAGAAACTTGGCCAGCCTGTTCCGCTTTCAAACTTGGTAGCCGACGCAAACAGCCGCTGGTTACAGCCAGCGCAGACAAATGTGCCCTTGCGCTTTTCGTCATTGAGCGGGCTCGTATAAGGCCGTTCGGTATCTTCGCGGCGTAACACGCGATAGGCAGCAGGCGACAAGCGCTTCTTCCATTCAGCGTCGCTATATGTCACCGCATAACGCGTTTTGGCGGTCGCACTTTTGCCGCAGCCAAAAACCAGCACCGCTGCCCCTGCACCTGCGAGTGACAGAAATTTGCGTTTGCTTAACTGCATGACATGTTCCTTTGGACGCTCCGGCTATGCATATACCGGAAACGTCCAAAAGCTTTCATATCAATAGCGCGACAGTTCGACATCCATCTTGCGATAGCCATGGACGAAGCAGCCCGCCACGCGGTCGGGTTCACCCACAACATTTGGTCGCAGGCGGCGCAGCGCCATTTCTTCAAGCAAAATGCGGATCTGCAATTCGGCCAATCGCGCGCCGACGCAACGGTGGATGCCATATCCGAAGGCCAAATGGCGACGCGCGTTCTCACGATCGACAATCAACTTATCGGGATTATCGAACACCGTCTCATCACGGTTGGCAGATAGGTACCACATGCCAATCTTGTCACCAGCCTTGATGGGCGCGCCGAACAGGTCATGGTCCTGCAGGGCGGTGCGCCGCATATGCGCCAAAGGCGTCTGCCAACGAATGATTTCGCTGACGGCGTTGGTGATGAATTGGGGATTTTTCTCCAGCTTTTCGCGCTCGTCGGGGAAGCTGTTCAGTCCATAAGCGTAACCGGACATCGAATTGCGTGTCGTGTCGTTTCCGCCCACGATGAGCAGAATGAGGTTACCCATATATTCAAACTGGCTCATGTCCTTCATCGGCGAATGGATCATGCGGCTGATAAGGTCGGGCGCTTCGCCCCGATTTTTGCGTTCTTCCCACAGATTCTGGAAATAGGCGCCCATTTCAAACATTTTGGCAAGTCGCGCCTGACGTGTGTCTTCGGAACGAACGAGTTCGATGTCGCCCGCCCAATCGGACCATTCGGTCAACTTGCGGCGGTCTTCCCACGGGAAATCGAAAAGCAACGCCAACATTTGCGTGGTCAGTTCGATGGATACCAGGTCGACCCAGTCAAAGGTTTTGCCAACTGGAAGCGAGTCCAAAAGCTCGCCCGTGCGGCGGCGGATATCGCCCGACATGCGGTCCATTTCGCCCGGTGTGAACGCCGGTGCGATGACGCGGCGTTCTTCGGTGTGCTTAGGCCGGTCCATCGCAATGAACATCGGCATGATGATTCTTTGATCTTCGGGGATTGGCTCGGCGAGCGCATTGTCGTCGATTAAGGTGATGCCGCCATGTTCAAATGACGATGAATAAATGTCGGGAAGCGCTTCGACATGTTGAATGGCTTTGAGCGTCGTAACATTCCAATAGCTGCCGAAATCGGAATCCTCAATCTTGTTGATCGGCGCTTTTTCGCGCATCTCTTTAAAGATGGGATGCCAGCGATCCTCCGCATAAATATTGGGCTTGGTGACGTCCCAATGATGTGGTGCCTTGTTCACTTCCCAAGGCAGCGAATCGCTCTCAATTAGGGGGGCAGTTGCCATTATTATCGACTCCTCTCAGCACCGAAACTGCCACTACTGACAGAAATGTCAATCCAGTTTCGAACCGCAACCTATTAAAGGTGATTATGCGTTCACCCTGGCATTTTGATGAAGCCGAACAACCGGCGCGCACCGTCATCCTTGGCACGGCCGGCACTTCCTGATTTCATGACGTTTTTCTTGAAAAGATACACACCCAGTCGCAGCAACAATATCGCAAACAAGGCCTGGCCAATAATCGCGACGGCATGATGCCACAAAACCGGTTCAAGCGCGGCGCGCCCAATCATCGCAAAGGGCGAACTGAATGGGAAAATGGCAGCAAATTGCTCGATCGGCTCACCTGTTTTGGTCAGGGCGTAAGAGGCGAAGAAGAAATTGATCAGCTGTGCCATGGTGACAGGCATGGAAATGGTTTGCACCTCACGCACCGTAGCCGCCATTGCCCCAATCCCAAGGAAAAGCGCGCCGAGCATGAGATAGGTCATGATGAAATAGGTGAAGCACAGGCCAATGAACATGGGCCAGCCAACCGCCGGCGTTGGGAAATTTGGCAAATCCGGTCCGATCGCGGCAAAACCAATCAGCCCAACGGTTGTCCAAACCACTATGCCCAGCAAGGCCATGCCGAGCATTGCAAACAATTTGCCCAAGAACACCGATTCCATCGGAATGGAGGCGGCGAGAATTTCGATAATCTTGTTCGATTTCTCCTCCACCAGATTGGACAGCACCATGCCCGCCAGCAAAATTGTCAGGAAGAAAATGAAAAACTGCCCACCCTGCGCAGTCACGGTGCGCAGCTTCTTGTCGTTGTTAGCCGACTCGACGACAATGTCGGGTGTGGAACGCGGCAGCGTCATTGTGCCGCCGCTCTGGGCATAGCCTGCCAACAGGTCAATGTCGGCGCGTTCGCGTTTTATGGCGTTGGCTGTGCCCGTTATCACGGGTTCCGCCAGCGTGCCGGTGACGACAACGCTGAGATTGTCTGTCTTTTTTGCAAGATAGCTTTGCGGCGATTTTTGATCCGCAGCAGGATCGCCGACGACGACCATGCGGGCAAAATAGCGGTCTCCCAATGTCTTCGAAAGCGACTCGCGGGCGGACAGGATTTTTGCGGCCTCCTCTTTGGCCAAGGCAATGCCAACAACGGGTTGCGACACGTCTTTGGCGATCTGCCCACCCAAATTGCCCGCGGCAAATCCGACAAGCACAGGGAAGAATGGGCCAAGCAAGAAGAAGATAAAGGCCTTGGAATAGATGATCGCCGTAAAATCCCGGCGGGCAATGACGAAGGCGGCGCGGATAATTTCCTTCATTTCGCTTCTCCCACATGCGCGTCATCCATTTCCGCGGCTACGGCTTCACCCGCGATGGCCACGAACGCATCGTGCAGCCCCGGCCTTTCAATCGACAGCGATTTGACGCCAGCCTTGCCCTCGACCAGCGCCGTCAGCAGCGGTTCCACCCCGGTTTCGGGCAAGGTGAAATGCCACCAATGCCCTTCTGCTTTGGTTTCGGCGGGCAACGCCGATCGCCATGGCCCGTCCAACGTTTCGGTTTCCAGATGCACCTGCGGCCGCAAGCGGTCACGTGCTTCGGAAACCAGCCCGTCGAAACTGATTTTGCCCTTGGCGATAATGGCGATGCGTTCACACAACCGTTCGGCATGCGCGATGACATGGGTAGAGAAAATCACCGTCACACCCTTGGCGGCTTGCGCGTGGATCATCTTTTCAAGCTTGGCTTGATTGAGCGCATCCAGCCCCGAAAACGGTTCGTCCAATACGATCAGCTTTGGGTCGTGGACGATTGTCCCCATCAGTTGCACCGTTTGGGCCATCCCCTTGGAAAGCTGCCTGATCTGGCGGTCCGCGGCATATCCAAGGCCAGCTTCTTCCAGCAAGGCCCGCCCTTTTTCCGCGCCCTCTTTCAACGATATCCCGCGCAGCGCGCCCATGAACGCAATCGTGTCGACCGCGCGCATTGATTGATACAGGCCGCGTTCTTCGGGCAAATATCCGACATTGCGGGACTGCGTTATCGGGCGGTCCGAACCCAGCAGGCTACGGGTTCCGGCATCCGGATCGATGATGCCAAGCAAAGTGCGCAACATGGTCGTCTTGCCGGCGCCATTTGGGCCCAAAATGCCAAAAATACTGCCCTCCGGAATTTTCAGGTCGACCCCATCGACGGCACGAAAACCGTCGAATTGCTTTACGAGTCCCTTTGCCTCTATTGCGTACATATGAAATTGCCCCGGAGAGATGGTCGGTGCTGAATAAGGTTGGCGCGTGAAAAGAAACAACACAAATATAGTTAACGAATTGCAGGCCAAGGCGCAGAGTGAGGGCTTTGTCGCCTTTGGGATTGCGCCGGGTCACCTCGCGCCGCGCGCGGGGCTGCGGCTGCGGCAATGGATTGATGAAGGCCGCCATGGCGACATGTTGTGGATGGAAAGCCGCGTCGATGAGCGCGCCAACCCCGATATTTTATGGCCCGAAGTAAAATCCGTGATCATGCTGGGCATGAGCTACGCACCGCCGCATGACCCTATGGCGCTTGCCGACGATGACACAAAGGCGCGGATATCGGTCTATGCGCAAGGGCGCGACTATCATGATGTCGTCAAAGGCGCGCTCAAGCGGCTCGCTAGCTGGCTGGCCCATTCCGCAGAGGTCGGGGTCAAAGTGTTCGTCGATACCGCGCCCGTTATGGAAAAGGCGCTGGCTGAGGTGGCGGGACTTGGTTGGCAAGGCAAGCACAGCAATATCGTCAGCAAAGAACATGGCAGCTGGCTGTTCCTTGGCGCGATTTATACGACGGCAGAGCTCGCGCCTTCACTGCCGGCGACCGACACATGCGGTTCGTGCCGGGCATGCCAAGACATCTGCCCAACCAATGCCTTTCCGGCGCCTTACCAAGTCGATGCCCGCCGATGCATTTCCTATCTCACCATTGAACATAAGGGACCAATTGACCGCGAACTGCGCCCATTGATGGGCAATCACATTTACGGCTGCGATGATTGTCTGGCCGTGTGCCCGTGGAACAAATTTGCCGAGACTGCTGCAGCACATAAGGCATTTTTGCCTCGCGAAGCGTTGGTCGCGCCGCGCATTGCGGACCTTTTGGCTTTGGATGATGCGCAATTTCGTCAGCTGTTTTCGGGATCACCCATCAAGCGCATTGGCCGCGACCGCTTTGTGCGCAATGTGTTGATTGCGGCTGGCAACGGCCATGACCTCGGCGTGTTACCTTTGGTCGAGATGCTCATGGGTGACACCTCACCCGTCGTCCGTGGTGCCGCGATCTGGGCGATGTCGCGGCTGTCGCCGGAGATATTTCAACGTGAAAAGCAGGCGCGGTTTGCGGGCGAACTGGACCCGTCGGTTCGTGCCGAGTGGGCGCTGAGCTAGGTCCTGACCCTAGTCAGCGGCGTTGCAAGGCATCAATGCAGGATGCGCGGTCCACCGCAGCGCCATCACTGCGTCGCGCGTCTACATAGGTGACGATTTCTGTCCGGCCCTTGCCGTCGGGATAGAGGAACACATCAAGGATGCAGGCTTTGCCAACAAATTGCAGCTTGCGGCCATGAACCTCAACCACATCAAGCCGCGGTTCGCCAAAAAGGCGTTTCAACGTGGCGACATCCTTGCCCATGACTGCCTCTAGGCCCCTTGGTGCCATGGCAGGGCGAACGGGAATGGCCGGTGCAGTGCGCTGTACGGGTGCTGGCTGGCGTGTTTGCGCGCGTGCAGGCGGCAAAGAGACATAGCCTGCCAAAATCAACGCGATCGCGCATGCGTTTACGGCTTGTTTCATATCGCTCTGCTTCCCGAATGGACCAGGTGCACGGCCATTGCCGTAGCGAGCACGGGCACCAGCAAGTTGAAAAGCGGGATCAGCATGCCAACGGTGCCAATGAAGCCAAGCAAGAGGCGCGGCAGTTTCTGGATGCGGCCTTGCGATGCGCCATGGCGGGCAATCAGCATGTCTTCCAAATCCTTGCCCAAAAGGAGCGCATTGATAAGCATGAAAGCGATAGCCGTGCCAACGCCCGTCACCAGCAAAACAATATACAGCGGCAAGGCGAGGAGGTTGTAACCCACCACCCGCGCGATTGATCGCAGCGCCATATGCATGCCAGCGCCTACGCCCGGACGCTTTCCAAACGCGGCTTTCTGGGGATAGTAACGGTCTTCGACCGCATCGATAATATCGTCGGCAAAGATCCATGTGATTGCGATGGCAACCACCCGGAAAAGCAGAAACGCCGAAATCGGGATGATGGCCAGCGACAGGAAAGCCGACAGATAGGCGCCGTTTTGAATGTTGAGCCATGCAAAAAGCCAATCGAGCGCAAACCACATGCCGACGCCCAATAAAAGGAAGCTGACAAAGGTGCACAACACCACTTTGATGAGCAGCATTGCCACGCGCCTGTCCGAAAGGCTTTGGAACGAAAGCTGGAGCGCTTGTATCATGTCGCGCTTCTAAAGCGCTTGCCCGAAATGTCCAACCCCAGTAGGGCGCGGCGAGCTTAATTATAGGAAAATTCATGACTGAAAGCCGCTTCGACGTCCTCGCCATTGGCAATGCAATTGTTGATATCATTGCCAACACCGACGATGCTTTTATCGACAGCGAAGGCCTGACCAAAGGCAGCATGCAGCTGATTGATGAGGAGCGTGCACAGGCATTATATGCGCACATGGGGCCTGCCCGTGAAATCAGCGGTGGCTCTGCCGCAAATACCTTGGCCGGCCTTGCGCGGCTTGGACATAAAACAGCATTTATCGGGCAAGTGGCCAATGATCAGCTTGGCCAAGTGTTCGCACATGACATTCGTGCGGGCGGTATCCATTTCGACATTCCTGCACGTGATGGCGCACCTTCGACCGCACGTTGCTATATTCTCGTCACGCCAGACGCGCAGCGCACGATGAACACCTTTTTGGGCGCGTCGCAATATTTGCCTGCCACACTGGTCGACAAGTCGCTCATTGAAAGCGCGGCCATATTGTATCTTGAAGGCTATTTGTGGGATCCTGAGGAACCACGTGCCGCGATGCGCACCGCCATCGATATCGCGCGTGCCGCCGGTCGCAAGGTTGCACTGACATTGTCCGACGCATTCGTCATTTCGCGCCATGGACCCGACTTTTTGGCCGAAATGGATGCTGGCCGCATCGACATATTGTTTTCGAATGAAGTCGAAATTTGCGCGCTCAACAACAGTGATGATTTCGAAGCATCGGTCGCGGCCATCGCGGCGAAGGTTCCATTATTGGTCTGCACGCGCGGCGAACATGGCGCAATCGCCATTGAAAACGGCGTGCGCACCGAAGTCGGCGCAGAGCCTGTCGCCCAATTGGTCGACACAACAGGTGCAGGTGACTTGTTCGCATCAGGTGTGTTTGCAGGGATAGCGCAGGGCCGCCCGATGGCCGAATGCCTTGTCATGGGCGCAGTTTGCGCTGCTGAAATTATTTCGCATTATGGCGCGCGGCCAGAAGCGGATATCGCAGCGCTTGTTGCCAAGCGTCTGGCTTAATCCTTTTTCTTGCGGAACAGCACCCGGTCTTCCGGGCCAAAGCCCCAGCGCCAGATAATCCAGCCATAAAGGCCAAGGACTGCAGGCACGCCAATCGCCAGTTCCACCCATTCCAATCGGGCAGGGACGCTGACGATGGCCATGCCGAGCAATGCTGCCGCAGCGACAGCAACCAGCAAGGCCCAACGCCACACGCGGATGGGCTGTCCCAGTAGCCGAGACAGCAATCGCGATTTGATGAGCGAGCCAATAGCAAGTGATATCATCAGCCCGCAGGCAACGGCTGCCGCCTGATACAGGCCAACATATTCGCGCTTAACGGGGATATCATCAACCAGCATCAGAAGGCCGACGCTCACCAAAGTTTGCACGGCCAACATCCCAATTGAAATCAGCAGGTTCCGGTGGCGGGCCATATATACCAAAGCGGATTCACTGACGACCGCCGTGGCCGCCGCGACTTCGGCCGCCAGCAAAAATGCAAGCGCCGCTGCACCGCCGACAAATTCGGGGCCCATCAATCCCATGACTGCCTCGCCGGGGATACCAAGCGCCAGTGCAATTCCGGCCTGTGCTGCGATAATCCAGAAACCGACCTGGCCGACCTGTTTGGCGATTTCGGCATAATTGCGGGTCTGTAAATTGCGCGTGATGACGGGGCCCAATATCGGGTCAAAGCTGGTTTTAAGCTTTTGTGGCAGGCTCGCCACCTGTTGGGCGACATAATAGATACCCACCACTGCGGGCGATGCAAACAGGCCCAATATCGCAAGGTCAAGCCGTCTGCTGCCCCATTCTGCGGCGTCCGCTGCTGCCAATGGCAGGTTGCGTTGGGCAATCACCAAAGAACGCTTCACACTTGGCCGCCATCCGCGCGCAAAGCCATAGCTGCGCCACAAAGGCCATATTGCAAATAACAATGCAGCTGCCAGCGAAGCGACGTAGGACAGGATCAACCCATCACGCGCGGAATAGAAATAGAGCGCGCCTGCCGCGATGCTGATTGTCCAGGGTTCAACGATTGCGCGCGCCCGCACGGTCGATGCGATATCGAATTTATAGGCCAAAGCGGACAAGGCAATGTCCGTTGCGACAATGGCAAAAATGGCGAGCGGCAGAAACCGGTCGAGCCCGTTAATGCCGCTATTGGGAAACATCAGCTCGGGCAGCATGATCAAAAATGCAGCGCCGACCGCTGATGCCGCCATCGCCGCGAAAATCGCATCCGCAATCATATGGGCATGTGGGCGGTCGTCTTTCGCAAGCAATTCCGCTAACCCGCGGCGCAGGCCAAGTGAGGCAAGCTGCGCGGCAAATTCGATAATCAATATGGCATAGGCAAAGCGGCCAAGCGCTTCCGGACCATAAAGTCTGCCCGCGATAAACAAAAAAGGTATGCGGGCGGCCAGCCGCAAAACGAAACCAAACACATTCGTCCGCCCGCCCTTGGCGAGTGCCTGAATATCTTCTTCGTCGGTTCTGGCTGCAGTCAATGGATCGCCTCTTTTGGTACGCTAGCGGATTAGGTCCGCCGTTACCAGCTTTCGGACTTGAGCGGACGTGCCAGCAATTCGGTGACGACGGCACCGACGGTCGCTGATCCCGACAGCAATGCGCATACGGCGCTCACGATAGGCATTTCGACATTAAGCGACGCTGCCGACTTTAGCAGGACCGGCGCGGTATATGCGCCTTCGGCCACCGTCTTGCGGTCTGTCAGCAGGCTTTCGGATGATTGGCCTTGTCCAAGGCCGCGGCCCAATGAAAAGTTACGCGAATTTTCAGAGCTGCACGTCAAAACCAGATCGCCCAATCCGGACAAGCCCGCCAGAGTTTCGGCTTTTGCGCCGCGCGCAAGGCCGTATCGCTGCATCTCGGCAAAACCGCGCGCAATCAACGCCGCACGCGCGTTGAGACCAAGGCCCGCGCCGTCGACGACACCGCACGCAATTGCGAGTACGTTTTTGACTGCGCCGCCAATTTCCGCGCCGACAACATCATCAGACCAATAGGGACGGAAAGACGGTGTGGCGATGCGGCGCATTAACGCCGAACCCAGAGCCTGATCGGCCGTTGCGAGCGTGACCGCCGTGGGCTTTCCGGCAGCAACCTCATGCGCAAATGTGGGGCCTGACAAAACAGCAATCGGATTGCCCGGGCGCGTTGTCGCGGCAACATCGGACACCAGCATTTGGGTATCGGCCTCAATGCCTTTCGCGCACAGGATCAGCGGCGCCTGTGTATCCGGCAGCGCCGACAGCGTGGCGCGCACATGCTGGGCCGGGGTGACGATGAGCAAATTTTCACAGGCGATCATGCGGGCGAGGTCAGCTGTCGCCTCAATTTTTGGCGACAATGACGTGCCCGGCAAAAACAGGCTGTTTTCGTGCTGGTTGTTTATGCTTTGCACGGCCTCTTCTTCGCGGGCCCAGATGAGGACGTTATCGTGGATTTGCGCCATGACGGCGGCCAGCGCGGTCCCCCATGCGCCGCCACCAATGATACCAACCGGATATTGCATTTGGCTCATGCTTTCACGCCCGCACCGCGTGCGGGTGCTGCGTTGGGATCCAGCGGCCAGCGCGGCCGTGCAATAAAATCAAGGCCATCGGTCAGACCCATCGCAAATCTCTCCGCACCAGCCCATGCGATCATCACGCCATTGTCGGTGCACAGCCACAATGGCGGCGCGACAAAACGCATGCCGCGGCTTACGGCAAGCTGCTCGAGCATATTGCGGATGGGCACATTTGCCGCGACGCCGCCCGCGACAACCAGTGCAGCCGGTGCATCAATACGATCCAGCGTATAGCGTATCCGGTCGTACAGGCAGTCGATAACGGCTTGCTGAAATGATGCGGCAATATCCTCGACTTTATACTGGCCCGTCTCATGCGCGCGCAGCACGGCGCTTTTGAGGCCAGCAAAGGAAAAATGCGGTTCATCAGCGCCTTTTAACGGGCGGGGTAATGGTACGTTTTTCGCGTTGCCTAACGCGGCTGCGCGTTCGACGGCTGGCCCACCGGGAAAGCCCAGGCCCAAAATCTTCGCCGTTTTGTCGAACGCTTCGCCAACCGCATCGTCGATGGTGGTGGCCAGCCGGTTATAGTCGCCGACGTTATTGACCCGCAGCAACTGACAATGGCCGCCAGACACCAGCAGAAGCAGATAGGGAAATGAAAGATCGGCATCGACCAGCCGCGGCGAAAGCGCGTGGCCTTCAAGATGGTTGACGGCAATCAGCGGCTTTCCGGACGCCATGGCAAGCGCCTTTGCCGTCACAAGCCCAACCATGACACCGCCAATGAGGCCGGGGCCAGCGGTTGCGGCAATGGCATCGACATCATCTAACGTCATGCCTGCATCCGCGAGCGCGGTTTCCACCAAGGGGGTCATCAGCTCGGCATGCGCGCGCGCGGCGATTTCGGGCACGACGCCACCGAATGCACGGTGATGATCTTCCTGGCCAGCCAAGGCATGGCTCAAAATCGTCCGGTCGGAACGCACAATTGCCGCTGCGGTTTCGTCGCAGCTGGATTCAAGACCAAGGATGATTGCCATTGCGCTTTCCCATAGGTGGACGTGGCGCTATGAACAAGTCGCATGACAATGATAACGTTTTCCTCCGACCGTCCGTTACGCATCGGAACACGCCGGTCTCCGCTCGCTTTGGCGCAGGCGGAGATGACCATGGCTGCTATCAAAGCGGCGCATAATCTGCCCGATGATGCCGTCGTCTTGGTCCCGATGCTCGCCACAGGTGACAAGATTCAGGACCGGCCGCTTGCCGAAATCGGCGGCAAGGCACTGTGGACCAAAGAGTTGGAACGTGCGCTGATCGATGACCAGATCGATATCGCGGTGCATTCGATGAAAGATGTCGAGACCGTGCGTGCAGACATTTTTGACATCGCCGCCATGCTGCCGCGTGCGGATGTGCGCGACCGATTGATTGGTGCCGCGTCGCTGGATGATCTGAAGCATGGTGCGCGGGTCGGGACATCGAGCCCACGCCGCGCGGCGCAGCTGCTGCGTGCCCGTGCTGATTTGCGGATCGTCCCCTTGCGCGGCAATGTCGCAACCCGTTTGGCGCATATTGAAAATGGTGACGCGGATGCGACACTTTTGGCTGCGGCCGGGTTGGACCGGTTGGACATGGGCAATGTCGGCGCGCCCTTGCCGCTGAGCCAGTTTTTGCCGGCGGCATCGCAAGGTGCTGTGGGCATTGACCGGTTGACCAGCCGCAAAGAGCTCGTCCCGTTTTTGGCGGCCATTAACGATGCGGACACTTTCGTTGCCGTGAATGCCGAGCGGGCCTTGCTTGAGGCATTGGGCGGCAATTGCCATTCACCCATCGCCGCGTTGGCGCAGGTCGAAGGTGCCCAGATTCGCTTGAAAGGTGAAGTTTTCACCGCGGATGGCCGGGAAATGCACGCGGGCGAGATCGTTTATGACGCGCGGGGCGATGGTCCGGCACAATTGGCAGATCAATTGCTGGCAAATGCCAGCGATGAACTGCGGAGCATGTTCGCCTCGTGAAGGTGCTGATTATCCGGCCGCAACCAGGGGCAGATGCCACCGCCCGCCGCTTTACAGCCGCAGGATATGCGCCAGTGCTTATGCCATTGTTCGCCATTGAACATCTGCCGCCGCTATCGGTGTCGGTTGACGGATATGGTGCCATTTTGTTGACCAGCGGGAATGCTGCGCGCGCCGCATGCGGATTTTTGGAAAGCGCGCGACACACCCCGATCTATGCGGTCGGCAGTGCGACCGCCAGCGCGCTGGCCCATTTGGCTTTGCCGGTTGCTGCGACCGGATCCAATGGCGTGGAAGCGCTTGTCGGCGTTGCGGCTGCAGACGGCCACAAAAAGCTCTTATGGCTTGCGGGCGAAGACCACAGCACTGTTCCGCAGATTGCTGGCGTCCACATTGATATCGCTATCGTGTACCGAAGCGCGGTGCTGGAAACACCAGCGCAATTCGCCGCGCAGGTTGCAGTATGCGATGCAGTCATCCTGCATTCGTCACGCGCGGCGGCGCACTTTGCTGGTCTGTGCGATGCGGGCGGCCTAACGCGGAGCAAAATCACGCTCGCGACGTTTTCGAACGCTATCGCAGAAAGCGCTGGCGACGGCTGGGCACAGATAATTGTCGCCACCTCACCAAATGACGCTGCGTTAATGGACGCAATAGGGCAGCATTTTACAAGGATAGATTGCGCCCTGCCGCCGAATGCCGCTATTGAAGGAGCAACATGACCGATTTTCAAACAGCGACCGCCACTTCACGCCGTGGATTCACATTCAAGCACATCATGCTGCTTATTTTGTGTGCCTTCGTCGGCGGCGCGATTGTTGCCTATGTGATCGCCGACAAATATGGTTTTCTGACACCATCTGATGCCCCCGTGGCGGTTGAGTCATCGACTGGGCCAGCGGGCAATGTGGCCACCACCGATGCTAGCGTTATAGCACAGCCGGTTACGGACCAAATGGTTCCAACTTTCCCATCACCCAATATGCTCTCGCCCGAAGCCGCGCGCGCCGATGGGTTGTTACTCACTTACGCGGTGCGCCGTGCGGTAGATAAGGGTGCGCCGCTGGGCGCTCTTGCTGAACAGTTGCGCCTGCGTTTTGGCGCCACCCAGCCGCAATCCGTTGCCGCGGTGCTATCGGCTGGGCAAGCGCCGGTCACGATTGATGCCCTGAAAACCGAATTGCGCGGACTTGCACCGGTGCTTTTGACGGGCAATCGAGACGACAGCACGTGGGCGACCGTGAAGCGGGAATTGTCGGAGCTGTTTGTGCTGCGCAAAGAAAACGGACCATCACTCGCGCCAAATGAACGGCTGATCCGCGCCGAAGCGCTGGTCGATGCAGGCAAGCTTGATCTTGCTGCGCAGGAAGTTGCGGCTTTGCCCGGCGCATCCATCGCGCAATCATGGATGGTTCGGGCCAAACGCCTCAGCGATGCGCGCAAAGCGCTCGACCGGCTTGAGCAGGTCGCCATCCTTCAACCCGTAGCGGTTCCCGTAATCGTCGCGTCTCCGGTTCAGACCGGACCGTCGAACGTTCCCGTTCCAACCCCCTGAGTTACCCGTTTGACCCTAATTGCCTTTCCGCCGTATCGGGACCGGAATGTTGCAAATATCTGCGCCGCCAGCAGGGATGTTGAAAAAGGCATCCCGCCGATTGGCGCGCGCGTCGGCATAGGCCGCAAAACTTTTGCTATCTGTCGACAGATATTCGAACGCAGGCACGTCCTTTGCTTCGTTCCCAAGCCGCACCGACAGGATCGGTACGCGATCTTCTTCCTTCTCATAGAAACCAAGCGCGCCGGTACCACGCGGTAGGCTAGACATATGTTCAATGCCCTCAATCACGCGGCCCACAAGCGCAATGTTGCGATCCAAGTGCCGCGGTGCATGGCCGATAACGGTATAGAGTTCCGCGCCCGTGCCGGTGTCGGGTGACAGGTTTCGGCCAACGCCGACCATGCCATAGCAGTGCACGGGCCAAAGCCCCTCACGGCCTTGTGCCAGCGGCCAGCCAAGATAGAAGCCATGGGCACCTGCGTAGGCGTCTGGCCTTCCGTCTGCCCGGGCCAAAATCCAATCCTTGGTCGGCCAGTCAGGGGTGACATAATTCTTCGCGTCCACGACCGACAACCCCTCCGGCAGCGCCTTTTTCTCGGTCGCATCGCCCCATTGCACGACATAATTGTCCTGCACGCGGTTGATGCTGGTGCCGTCCCACCAATGCGCGGCGGCGAGTTTGCGGATATTGTTAACCCAACCCTGGCTAAATGGCGCTGGCATCAATTGAATGACGACGCGGCGGGACTTGCCTTTCGAATCGGGGGCAAGGTCCATCACCAATATATCCGACGGCGCAATGGCGACCCAGTTGTCCGTTTTGGCTGCCGCCACAATCTCCGACGGCGCAGGATAGGTTTTGGCCTCCTGCGCAGAGACGGGAAGAGCGGCGCAGATCGCGGCGCTGGCGAGCAGGGGCAGATATCTTTTCATCAATAAGGTTATGGCAAATCACTGTGCCTTGCGAAAGCGGAAAGGAGCGGCTAGGGGCGTGCGTCCCTTAGGGGAATGCGGAGACGTGGCCGAGTGGTCGAAGGCGCACGCCTGGAAAGTGTGTATAGGGGTGACTCTATCGTGGGTTCGAATCCCACCGTCTCCGCCAACATCTCAATGCAAATCAATGAGATGGCCCGCTACAGGGCAGAAAATCCCCAGCTTCC